>JASHOE010000109.1 GCA_030041275.1 Streptosporangiaceae bacterium | reverse complement strand
TGCAGCCTGACCCTCGGCATCGGCGGGTCAGGCGGGATCTTCGCCCCGTCGCTGTTCGTCGGCGTCACCTCCGGCATGGCCTACGGCGTCACCGTCGATCACCTCTTCGGGCCCGGCGCCGGCCAGCCGGCCCTGTACGCCGTCGTCGCCATGGGCGCGGTGTTCGCCTCCGCCGCCCGCGCGCCGCTGACTTCGGTCGCGAGCGTGGTCGAGATGACCGGCGACTTCACCCTGACCCTGCCGGTAATGCTCGCGGTCGCCCTCGCTACCGCCACCTCACGGGCGCTCAGCTACGGCACGATCTACACCACCAAGCTGCTGCGCCGCGGCCGCGACATCGACCGCGCCGCACCCTGGCGGGCCTTCGGCGACCTGACGGCCGCCGACGCCATGCACCCATTCCCCGCCCCGCTGGCCGTGGAGGACGAGTCCGACGGCGATGGCCGCGGTGCGCCGGACGCGGGTCCGCTTCCCGGGCCGGTCACCCACCGCGGCGACCCGCAGGCCGTCTACGCCACCGAATCACTCGCCCAGACCCTGCGCCAGCTCGAAGCCTACGGCCGCGACGGGCTGCCGGTCCTGTCCGACGACGGCCAGCAAGTCGAGGGCTGGATCACCAATGCCAGCGTCCTGCAGGCCGTCGCGGGCAAACTCGGCAGCTCCCCCACCTCCGCCGGCCGGGCCCGCGGCTCCGAGGCGGGCGATACCTGGCCGGGCGCGGCCGACAGCAGGCCACCGCCGACGCCGCTGCCCGGCTACCAGCTCCTCGAAGTCACCGTCTGCCCCGGCTCGCCGGCGGCAGGGAAGCGACTGGGCAGCATAAGCTGGCCAGCCGGCAGCGTCGCGGTCTCTGTCCTGCGCCACCGCAGGCTGCAGGATCCCCGCGCGGGCGTGATCCTGGCCGCGGGGGACCGGATCAGCGTGCTCGCGCGGACGGAACGCCCGTCACCATCCCGGCCAGGCCACGACGCGCGCCCTGACCGCTAGGTGTACTGGCCACGGACGTAGTGACGCGACACGATCGTGATGATCTTGATGTAGGCAGGGCCTTCCGGGTTCGGTGGATAACCACATCAACGCCGGACATCGGGAGGCCTTGATGCCCACCGTAATGCCCCGCTGACCGAGACCGGGCGGCTGCGCCTGGCGAGGTGCGTGGTTGATGATGGCTAGCCGGTGCGCCGGGCGGCCGAGCGGTTCCAGGTCTCACCCATCACGGCGGCCCGGTGAGCGTCCCGGTATCGGGCTGCGGGTGAGCCAGCGGCAGGGCCCGGCCCGGTGAGCTGGTCCACGTCGACGTCAAGAAGCTCAGCAACATCTCCGACGGCTCCGGCTGGCGCAGCGCCGGCCGGCAGCGCGGACGGCACAACAAGCGCCGCACCAGCCCAGGCAACCGTCCGGCGATCGGCTACGGCCACTTGCACACCGCCCTGGATGACCACACCCGGCTCGCGGCCTGGCGGCTCCGGCTCGCAGAGGGGCAGTGCCCGGCGCCACTGGCGGGTCTGGCCATCGGGCGACGGCCTCCGCGTGGAAAGAGGACGAGCCTTGCAGCAGCGCGCAGACCAGCCGGTGCAAGAGCCGGCTCGCCTCGCGGGGATTCAGGGAGCGCCGGGTGCGGTGACAGGTGCCTGTATGGTGACCGTGCCAGCGTGGCGGAATGTCAGGGTCAGCGGCACCGTCTGCAGATTCTCGAACCGTGACGGACCACGGAGGACGATGTCGTCTCCGAATGGGGTCAGGCTCAGCATGCCGTGCGGCGGGATCTCGAGGCTGCTCACCGTGATCGTGCGCCCCCCTGGTCCGGCGCGCTCGGTCAGGACGGCTTGGCGCGCGATCGGGCTGCGGACGGCGACGAGTGCGTCTGCTGTTCCGCTGAGGTTCCGGATGGTGAGGAATGTGGTGGCGGTGCTGATCTTCGCGGCTGCCTGCCGGGTGTAGGCGCGCATCGGAACCGCGGCGAGACTGATCTGCAGCCGGATCCGGGTGATGGTGCCGCCGCCGCCGGTGCTAACCCAGGCCGATAGCAGGGCGACGAGGATGACCGCGCAGATCGATGGGCCCGCCGCGGCCCGGATCACATCGCCGAGGCGACCTCTCGTTTCCACGGCTGGGATCTGGCTGGCTGCGGCGGGCGTGGCGGTCACTGGTTGTCCTCGGCTAGCGCAACCGTTCGGTCAGCTATCGGGATTGGCTGCGCAGTGGCCGCCATGACCGGCCGGCGCGAGGCTGTGGCTGGCTGGTAGCGCAGCAGCCGGAGGCTGTTGCCGACCACGATCAGCGAGCTGGCGGACATTGCCACGCCGGCGAACAGGGGGTTGAGGTAGCCGAGGGCGGCGAGGGGGATGGCTATTACGTTGTAGCCGGAGGCCCAGGCCAGGTTGGCCCTAATTGCCCTGAGGGTGGCGCGGGCAAGCTGAAGAGCGGTGGCGAGGTCCGATGGGTCGCCGCTGACCAGCGTCAGGTCGGCGGCTCCGATCGCCGCGTCGGCGGCGGCGCCGATTGCCACTCCCAGGTCGGCGTGAGCCAGCGCTGCGGCGTCGTTCACGCCGTCGCCTGCGAATGCGACCCGCTTGCCGTCTGCCCGAAGCTGCTGGAGAACGGCAACCTTTCCCTCTGGCGGCACGCCGGCGAACACGTCCTCGGCTGGTATTCCCAGCTGGCCAGCGACCTGCATTGCTGCGCGCTCATTGTCCCCCGTCAGCAGCGCTGGCCGGAAACCGAGATCACGGAGGCCTGCGACGGCTGGCGCTGCTTGTGGCTTGAGGCCGTCGGCCAGCACGACGCCGGCTTGCGCTTGCTCGTCCCAGGCGACCAGGACCGCGGTCCGGCCGGCGCTCTCTGCCGCGCTGACTGCGTCGCGCAAGTGCTCGGGTATTGCTATGGCCAGTTGCGTCAGCAGGTGACGGCTTCCGACAGTGATTAGCCGGCCGTCCACGGTACCCTGGACGCCGGCTCCTGGCAGCGCGGCGAAGTCAGTCACTGCGGGCAGCGGGCCGAGGCGAGCGGCGGCTTCCCTCGCGATTGCCTGGCCGATGGGATGCTCGGAAGGATCTTCCAGGGCTCCGGCCAGCAGGAGGGCATGGGTGTCCGGCGTGCCCGGCATCGGGATGACCTCGTGCACCGTCATCTTGCCGGTAGTCAGCGTGCCGGTCTTGTCCATGATGACCGCGCTGATGCGCCCTGCCGCCTCGAGCGCCTGCGCTCGCCGGTGGGCACTGCGCGCCGCACCTGATCCACGCCGCAGCGATGCTGTATATGTTCCTGGCCCTCATGTCGCCCGCGGCACACGGGTCGGGCGGATTGGCTGGCATGGCTGGCGGCATGAGCGGCATGGGAACCCAGCAACTGCCCTTCCTGGCGTTCGTTTTCGCGCTCCTGCTGATCGGCTACAGCATCTGGGATCTCGACCAGCTCTCCGGTCCCGGGGCCAGCGGCCATTACAGCCTCGCGACTGCCCGCGTGGCGCCGGCGGTCGCAGTTCTCGTCGGGGCTGCGGGTGGGCTGGGTGCCGCCGCGGTGTCCCCATCCGTCGGCAGCTCGGGCAGCTACGCTGCGGCACCCGATGCTCAGCCGGTGAACGCGAGCACCCGGACAGGCCACGCCGGCCGGGCCGTACTCGCCCCGTGGGTCGCAACCACATGCCGTGTCGCGATGGGCGCCACCATGGCGTTCATGCTGCTGATCATGATCTAGAGAGCCGGCCAGCCGGCAGCACGCCACGACGACCGGGCAAGTCACGGGCTGCCAGCCGGGGTCACCGTCGCCGTCACTGTCACTGGGCCTGCGTTCCAGAATCGAAGCATGAGCTGCACATGCTGGCCGGACCGCAGCGACGGCCGCGGATCGACCAGCACCAGGTCGGGGCCAGAAGGACTGAGTCTGAGGGAGCGCCTGGCCGGGATGACCAGGACAACGGACGCGGTCGGAGCAGCCCGGCCAAGCCGGCGGGTGATCAGAACACGCGCCGCCGCCGGGCTGGTGGCTGACAGGAGTCCGTCCGCGGACCCAGTGAGATTTCGGATGGTCAGATAGGTCGCGAAGGCCGGGCCCGCAGCTCCGCGCGGGCTGAGCGCAGGCATTGAGACGGACGCGTGAGTTACCTGGATGCCGATCTTGCTGACGACGCCTCCGCCGCCGCCGATGACCCACGTCACCAGCAGGACAAGCAGGACGACGCCGGACGCAAGCGGGGCCGCGCCGGCACGCGCGAGCTCGTACGCCCTGCCATGGCCACTCGCGCCCGCGGCAGTCGCGCTCATGGGCGGTCCCTTGCGGGGCGGAACCGGCGCAGGAGCAGGCTGTTGGACACAACGATCAGCGAGCTTGCCGACATCGCGATACCGGCGAACAGCGGATTCAGGTACCCGAGCGCCGCCAGTGGGAGCGCGGCGACGTTGTAACCGAAGGCCCAGCACAGGTTTACCCGCATCACGGCCACGGTGGCACGGGCTAGCTGCACGGCGTCTGCGATCACGCCTGGGTCACCGCCGATCAGGGTCAGGTCGCTGGCCCGGATGGCAACGTCGGCGCCGGAGCCGATGGCCATGCCCAGATCGGCAGCGGCCAGCGCTGCGGCGTCGTTGACGCCGTCACCGGCCATGGCCACCGACAGACCCGCCGTCTGCAGCTCGCGCACCACCCTCGCCTTAGCGGCGGGCTGCACTGCATCGAACACATTCACGGCCGGAATGCCCAGCGAGCGAGCCACGGCATGCGCCGCCCCCCGGGTATCGCCAGTCACAATGAACAGATGCAGACCCAGGCGACGGATGCGGGAAATCGCGGCCGGACCGCCGGGGCGCAGCATGTCTCCTATGGAGAACAGGGCGCGGGCGCGCCCGTGCCAGCCGGCCATGATGGCGGTTAAGCCCTCCTGCGCGGACGCCGCAGCCGCGGCCCGGAGCTCGGCTGGGATGACCAGGCCGACATCGGCAAGGAATTCGGGACGCCCAACGGTTACCAGCCGCTCCCCGACTAGGCCCCGGACGCCGGATCCCGCCACGCTCACGAACTGGCTGACCTCAGGCAACGGGCCGCAGCGCCGACTGGCCTCGATAGCGACAGCCTGGCCGACCGGATGCTCGGACGCAGCCTCCACCGCTCCGACCAGCAGCAGGACCTGATCCTCGTCGCAGCCGCTCGACGTCGTGATCTGCCTGACAGCCATCGTCCCTGTCGTTACCGTGCCGGTCTTATCAAGGACGAGGGCGTTGATGTGCCCCGCAGTTTCCAGGGCCTGCGCACTCCGGATAAGTATGCCTAGCTCGGCGCCCCGGCCCAGCGCCGCTGCCAGCGCGGCGGGAGTTGCAAGGCCGAGCGCGCACGGGCATGCAACCACGAGCACCGCGACCGCAGCGCTGCAGGCACTCGCTGCCGGCAGGCCAGCGCCCAGCCAGAACCCGAGGGTGACGGCCGCCAACCCGATCACGCAGGGCACGAAAACGGCGGCAATCCTGTCTGCCAGCCGTTGTGAGCTGGCCTTGCTGGCGAGTGCTTCGGTCACCAGACTGGCAACCTGCGCGAGCGTGGTTTCAGCTCCGACCCTCGTTGCCCGGACGACAAGGCGCCCGGTCAGGTTCATCGTGCCGCCAGTCACCTCATCTCCGGCGCAGACTTCAGCAGGGACCGACTCGCCCGTCACCATGGAGGAATCCACTGTCGAACCGCCGCCGATGACCCGCCCGTCTGTCGCGATCTTCTCCCCAGGCCGGACGATAAAGACGTCTCCTGTGACGAGCAAGTCCACCGGCAGCGTTACCTCCGCGCCGCCCCGCGTAACGGTCACGCTCTTGGCCCCAAGCGTCGCCAACTCGGTCAGCGCGCCGCCAGAGCGGTCTTTCACGCGCGCTTCGACGTAACGGCCCGCGAGCACCGCAGACGTGACACCCGCGGCTGCCTCAAGGTAGATCATCTGACCGCTGGCCGGACCAAAGGTCAGCGCGAAGGGCATGCGCATGCCGATGGCGCCGGCGCCGCCCCACAGCAGCGCGTACAGTGACCAGCCGAATGAGGCGGTTACACCAACGCTGACCAGCGTGTCCATTGTCGCAGCGCCATGGCCAAGGCCAAGCCACGCAGCCCGGTGGAAGGGCCACGCACCCCATACGGCCACGGGGGCGGCCAGCGCGAGACTGGACCACTGCCAGCCAGGAAACTGTGCTGCCGGAATCATGGCCAATACAACGGTCGCCGCTGCCAGCGGTGTGCAGACGGTTAGCCGCCGACGAAGCGCCGCAGTCGGCCCTGGACGGCCTTCGGCCTCGCCGGGCCGGTCACCAACGAGCGCGGCTGCGTACCCTGCCGTCTCGATCACGCCGATCAGCTCCGCCGGACGGCGCTCGCCCGTGCTAGTGACATACGCTCGTTCCATTGCGTAGCTGACTGAGGCCGTAACGCCATCCAGACGATTGAGCTGGCGTTCCACACGCAATGCGCACGAACTGCAGGTCATTCCACCGACCGTGAACTCCAGCAATTTCGTCGCAGGCGTTATCACCAGGTCATCAGCTGGCCCAGCGGGAGCATCGCTCACCCGCGACGACCCGTTACCAGCAGCTGGTCAGGGCCAGATTCCATCCCACCCATTTGCATTGAACCCCCGTCACCTGACCTGTGGCTTAAAGAGACTGGGCCTACCTGAGCGCCGACGGCGTACGCGCCCGCGAACATGGCAGCCAGCAGGATGAGAAAGCCGAACAGCTTGGCGGTCGGGCCCATCATGTCGTCTTCTTCCGAGATGCTCAGCCGCACGATCTCACCGCTTACGCGGCACTGAGGGCGGACAGCGCCGACAACTTCCGCATTGTGCCACTCCATGACCTCGTCCGTCATGTGGAGTGCGTGCTGCAGCCCGGCGCGGAGTGGCCGGGGTCAGCGGGGATGCGGCGGCCACCAGGCCACCCTCGCCGAGGAAGCGCTGCCAATCGTCCACCAGCGCTAGGCCTTCGCCGAGGAGACCGGAACCGGCGAAGAAGATTACCTGCAGCCGAGCCCTCGCCGCCCCATCGGACTGGCTCGCGTGCTGCAGCAGGCCTGGCGGCTAGTCGCCTGTGCTGGCCTTAATGGCGTTACTGGTGTCCCATTTCTGCTCGATCTTGCCGAAGTGCCAGACCGACAGGGCGGCGGCCCAGGTCAGGACGAACGCGCCCACGATGACGAACCCGGCAGTGTTGATGTTGAAGTTCCCGAGGAAGTCCCAGAACCCCCCGTTCAGCCCGGCTTCCTGCCCGAGCAGGCCGAGCAGTTCGATGGTGCCGATGAACAGCGCGACGAAGACCGACAGGCCGGTGATGGTCAGGTTGTAGTAGACCTTGCGGATCGGCCGCGCGAATGCCCAGTCGTATGCGAAGTTCATGAAGCAGCCGTCGGCTGTATCGAACAGGCACATGCCGGCGGCGAACAGGATCGGCAGCGACAAGATCGCGTAGAACGGCAGCCCGGACACGACCGCGGTGCCCGCGAGCACGAGCAGGGCGACCTCGGTCGCGGTGTCGAAGCCGAGGCCGAATAGCACGCCGACCGGGTACATCTTCCACGGGGTGTCGGCGCGCCGAGCGATGGGACCGAAGAAGCGGTTCATCAGTCCGCGCTTGTCGAGCTGGGCTTCCAGTTCGGCGTCGTTGTACCGGCCGGAGCGCATCTCGCGGAACACCTTGATGATGCCCGCCAGGATGATGATGTTGAGCGCGGCGATGATGTACAGGAATCCGCCCGACACCGACGTGCCGACGATGTTGGTGACGTTGTGCAGGGTCGAGCCGTCATTGCGGACCTGGTCGTCCAGGGCGCGGATGCCGAAGTTCAGCAATACCGCCATGACGAAGACGATGGTGGAGTGGCCGAGGGAGAAGAAGAACCCGACCGACAGCGGCCGCTTGCCGTCGTTGACCAGCTTGCGCGTCGTGTTGTCGATCGCCGCGATGTGGTCGGCATCAAAGGCATGCCGCATGCCGAGGGTGTAGGCCAGCGCGCCGGTGCCGAATCCGAAGATCTCCTTGTTGGTGATCTGGTAGTGCCCGCCGACGGCGCTGGCCAGCATGACCCAGCCCAGCACGTTCAGGCCGATGATGGTGGCGGTCATGGCCCCGAACCGGGCCCACTCCGACGGCGTCAGGCCGTCCCGGATGCGGGCCAGCCGGATCGTCATCGCGCTCATCGGACTGCCACCTCCGGGTCGGGGACGTCACGGCCAGTCTAAAGATTTCTGCGAATGAGTTGCAATAGCGCATCCTAGGCAGCTGATCACTGGCAGGCATATCATGTTCACGTGCCAGGGCCCGCAGCCGACAGCGGCGCCGGCGTGCGAACCGACCAGATCCTGGCGGCGGTGCGCAGCCGAGGCGGCCGGACCACAACGGCCAAGCGGATCCTTGTCACGGTTCTCCTGGCGAGCACAGGGCACCGGGCGGCCGAGGACATCGGCGCGGCGATCCGCGCGCACGCCCTGTCCCTGACCGCGCACGGGCACCTTGTCTGCGAGAACTGCGCATCGATGAAAGAAGTCCCCAGCGATCTGATCGCCGAACTCGCTACCACCGCCTGGCAGCGCTACGGCTTCCGCATCGAACCTCGCCGGTTCGCCGCGCTTGGCTTGTGCGCCGCGTGCGCGTCGCACCTGGCAGCCTGAAACTTCCCGGCACCCCGCCGCCAGGTCCAAGCCCGGCCACGGGCTTCCTTCTGCGGGCCGCGATCTCAAGGCAGCGTGCGCTGGATCTCCGACGTGCCCTCGAAAATCGTGAAGCTCGGGAGGTGGGAGCAGTTTCCGGAGGTAGATGGCCTGTACGGCTGGATTTTGTCAGCACGAATTCAGCACGCATTTCAGGCGACACAATGGGACCTGTCCATCTGAAGGTGTGCCACGCCGAACGCCGATATGCTCTTGAATCTTTTCACTACTCGCGAAAGTGGCCCAATCCCGGAACTGCCACGCCAGAAGGCCAGCTCAGCCCTGCCAGCGCGCACAATTTCCGCGGCCTGGTCAGCGCGATGCGCCTTCCGCAGTACGCAGCCGAGGAGGCCGCAGCCCGGTTGCCGGATCACGAGATCGTCATCGGCCGCGTGCGCGACGTCGTGGCGGACCGGCAGTTGGGCACGCCACTCCTGTTCCTGGCGCGGCAGCTACGCGGAGCCGATCGCTAGTTCGCGCCCATCCGGCGGAATCGGCTGCCCAAGCCTGCTCATCCCGGCACGTCAGCTTTCGTGACCGTTACATCATCGGCGTCCCGGCGCAGGCTGCTGCAGCCGACTGAAGCCGCTGCGATGGAATATCAGCGGCTGCGAATGGTCGGCATGCTCGATAGCGTGGAGTTCCAGCAGGACGATGGTGTGGTCGCCAGCCGCCATCTCCTTGTAGATCGTGGTGTCGAACTGCGCGAGGCCATCCGCGAGCATAACTGCGCCGTCATCGCTCAGGGTGACTGCCAGGCCCTCAAACCGAGACCCTACCGGACCCGATAGCTGACGCGCTGCGACGTCGTGGTGATCGGCAAGGATCGTGACACCGAGGTGACCGGCCCGACGCAGGTCGGGCCAGGTACGCGATGTGTTCGCAATGGAGACGGATACCAGCGGCGGTTCCAGGGAGACGGATGTGAAGGAACTGGCGGCAAGGCCCACGAGCCGACCGTCGACCTTCGCTGCGACTGCCACCACGCCGGAAGGGAATATCCCGAAGGCCTCCCGAAGCCTGACAGGGTCAAGATCCTGGTTGGTCGGGAACGTGATAGTCACCCCGCGTCCTCTGACGCCACAGCCGCGCATGCATTCACCAGGCGCTGGCTTCCACCGCGATTGCTGGCACAAGGTCGCTACGGAGCGCCTCCAGGAACCCGACAATCTCTGCCGCCACCGAGCGATGCTGGAGGTCGTTCAGAACATCGTGGTGACCACCGCGGACGACGGCGAGCCGTGCGGCCGGAAGCGATTTGGCCAGGCGTGCCACATCATCGCGGTCGGCGAGCGGGTCAGCATCCCCGACCAGGAACAAGTGCGGCAGCGACGCGACGTCCCTGGACGATGCATCGAGGATGTCAGCCGGTAGGGCGTCTGTCAGTGCACCACGCTGAAGTGCCTGGTCCCCGTTGAGGACGCCCCGGTGTGCCGGGCAATGCGATCTGACCTCTAGCTCGTCGTCCCACGTGCTGCCGATCCGTGCACCACTGGCGGGCAGGCCAGCAAGCACGACGGCCTCCGGCCACCACTGCGCGGTAGGACTGGACTCTCCGAGCAGTGCGGCAAGCC
Organism: Streptosporangiaceae bacterium; assembly: GCA_030041275.1. GTDB lineage: Bacteria > Actinomycetota > Actinomycetes > Streptosporangiales > Streptosporangiaceae > JAJYUU01. The sequence goes on along the minus strand of JASHOE010000109.1, from coordinate 56,119 downwards.
CTGCTGCACCGAGGTCCGAGCCCACCAGTACTAGCGGCCGGACCAACCCGTCCGGGCCCTCGGCGGCCAGAGCCGCTGACGCTTCGGACAGCACCTGCGCGAGCTCGCCAAGAAAACCGGCGACGTGATCTGGGTCTGTGGCTGGCAGGCTGACCACCCGCACCCGGTAAGCATCGTAGGCCAGTCGCAAGCCCAACCTAACGTACTCCGCGTGATTCTCGCCTCGGCCGGGCACGACGATCACCGTCCCACGTGCGCGCAGACCGGACGGCGGCAAGTGGTCGATGTTCTGAGTCATGGCAAGCTCCTCGCAGGCGGCGGTCAGCCCGCTGCCTTCTCGCGCCCCAGCGTGTGGCGGTTGACAGGGAGGGGCAGGCCCAGGCTGCTGCGCAGGGTGCTGCCCTCATATTCGGTGCGGAAAAGCTTGCGCTTCTGCAGCAGCGGGACGACATCGGCGGCGAAGGATTCGAAATCCTCAATGGTCCTGAAGCGAAGGTTCAGTCCATCGGTTGCGCTCGACTGCACCCAGTGCGCGATCGTGTCGGCGACGGTATCCGGCGCCCCGGTGAACGGCGATGGCTTGTACTCGCTGAGCTGCTCCACGACCTGGCGCAGTGTCAGGCCTTCCGAGCGCGCGCGGCTCACGAGTCGCATAGCCGCGCGGCGCCCGCGCCGGGCCAGATGAGCGACGTCAGGAAACGGCGCGTCCAGGTCGTGCTTGCTGAAGTCGTATGCGCCGAAGGCACGGCCGAGGAAGCCGAGCTTGCGATCGAAGTCGTTGTCGGCCTCGTAGATCTCACGCGACAGCCGGGCAGCTGCCTCATCTGTGCTGGCCACGACGGGACTGGCAGCGATGAAGATCACGATGTGATCGGGATTGCGTCCGAGTGCCGCGGCCCGCTGCTTGACGTCGGCGTAGTACGCCTGCGATGCCTCCAGCGACTCGGCGTGCGCATAGATGGACTCGGCGATGTGCGCGGCGAGATTGCGGCCTTCCTCGGACATGCCGGCCTGGAAGATGACCGGCTGGCCTTGAGGCGAGCGGGATACGTTGAGCGGGCCAACCACCCTGAAGTGCTCGCCCGAGTGGTTGAGGACATGCAGCTTGCTAGGGTCGAGAAAGACTCCCTTGCCTACGTCGGCTGGGAATGCGTCGTCCTCGTAAGAGTCCCACAGGCCCCGGACGACCTTGACTGCCTCAAGAGCCCGGCTATACCGCGCCGCGTAGTCGAGGTGCTTCTCCAGCCCGTAATTCTTGCTGGTCTGGGTGTCGAAGCTAGTGACCACGTTCCATCCGGCGCGGCCGCCGCTGATGTGATCGAGCGACGCCAGTCGCCTGGCCAGGTTGAATGGCGAGTTGTAGGTCGAGCTTGCCGTCGCGACCAGCCCGATGCGGTTCGTGTGAGTCGCGACCGCCGACAGAAGTGTGAGCGGCTCGAGCCTGTTGAGGTAGTGAGCCGGGTAGCTGGCGTTGATGAACTGGCTGTCGACAATGAAGAACGCGTCGAACAGGGCCTGCTCCGCCGACTGAGCCAGCTTGATGTAGTACCTGATATCGAGGCTCGTATTCTTCGCGACGCGCGGGTCCTTCCAGAGGCCATGCTGGCCAGGGCCGCCAACGCCGTACGGGCTCACGGCCAGATGGAGCTTGCGCGGCATGGCGATCCTTCCAGCTCGGCAGGCACGGAGGGAGCTAGGTCTCTCTTCCAGCCTGGGGTCGCCCGATGGCGGTGTCCAACGACGTTTTGTGATGCCCGGCTATCACGGTTTCGCATGCCCATGGGAATTTGTCTTCTAGTCCGATCGACATAGTGGTTTATACTGCCGGTATGGCCCGCAGCCTGGACATTGGCCCGCTACGCAGCTTCGTGGCTGTTGCCGATGCCGGCGGTTTCCAGCGCGCAGCCGACGTACTGCACATGTCTCAAGGAGCAGTGAGCGGACATGTTCGCCGGCTGGAAGGTGCGGTAGGCAAGCCACTGATCGAGCGTCGGCCTGGCCGGGGCTGGCGCTTCACCGTCGAAGGCGAACGGTTCCTGCATCACGCCCGCCGCATCCTGGCTCTCCACGACGAGGCACTGCTCCGCTTTAGCGACGACGCCGTCGAAACGCTCGTCATCGGCTCGACGGAGCATGCCGCCACGCAGTTGCTACCGCATCTGAGGCAGGCGCTGGATCAGTCGCTGCCAGACCATCGGATCAGATTCAGGATTGACCGCGGGACCAGGCTGCGCGAGGCGTTTTCAGCCGGGCGCCTGGACATCGCGCTCCTCCTCGGGCCAGCCAGCGACCCGCGAGCCACCCCTGTCGGCGAGCTTGAGCTCACCTGGTACTCAGCACCTGGATGGATGCCTCCCGGCGAGAGCGAAACGATGGAAGTGGTCGCATTCGACGGCCCCTGCGCGCTGCGCGACCGGGCACTAGAGACCCTGGCACAGCACGCGATCCCCGTCACCATCGCTGCTGAGGCTCTTCAGCTCGCCGGGGTGCAGGCCGCCGTGCGAGCCGGTCTCGGAGTTGCTCTCATGGCGACGCTGGGACAGGCACCAGAGGGCCTGGTGGCTGTCCGTGATCTGCCCAGTCCGGAGCCAATACCGCTGGCTGTATGGGCAAGCCAGGTCCTAGAGCCGACAGTCAGGACGAAGGTGGCCGATGCCGTCAGTCAGGTGATCGTCACCGCACCGCGCAGGACGTCAGTTCCAGTGATCTCGTGACAGCCAAGGAGCCCGATGTCCGCAACCCACTCTGATCAGGTCCATGGAAACCTCGTCCGCACGCCAAGCGGCGTCCTTGTGCCCGGCGACATCGACCCGTTCCACCGCACGCTGCACCGTGTCGCCGCGGGTGCCCTGATCGGGCAGACCACCCAGACGTCCGGAATGAAGCGCCTCGAGGCGATCAGCGGTAACACAGTCGGCGCGGCCAGCCTCTGGATGGGCCAGACACATGTCTCGCCTGCGACCGCGTCCGGCAATCATCATCACGGCGCATCCGAGACGGCGATCTATGTCCTCTCCGGAACGCCGGTCTTCGTCTTCCTCGATGTCGACGGCGACGAGCCCGCGGAAACGCGGATTCAGACGGTGCCTGGCGACTACATTTTCGTTCCGCCCTTTGTCCCGCATCGGGAGGAGAACCTTGATCCGGACACCGAAGCCGTGGTCGTGATCGCCCGCACGACGCAGGAGGCCATCGTGGTGAACCTGGAGGCACTTGACTGGTCGAAGGTCCGCGTCAGCTAGCGCAACGCACGACGCTCAGGCGCGCCGTGCAGCGGAAGCCGACTCGGCTGGGCCCGCGCCGACTCGGCGCACCTCCTCACGCAATGCCTGCCTTAGCTCAGGGTCAAGGGGCCGCTCGTCACGGATGGACGGCACCGACTCCACCAGCAGACGGGTATAGGGATGCTGGGGGACCAGGAAGATCTCGTCGGTCGTGCCTGTCTCCACCACCTGCCCGTGGTATAGCACGACGGCACGGTCGGCCACGCCACCGAGCGAACCCAGGTCGTGGGTGATCAGCAGCACGCCGACATCCTGGGACCGCTGGAGGTTCAGCAGAAGCTCCAGGATCGTGATGCGCGTGGAGGAGTCCAGCGCGCTCACCGGTTCGTCACAGATCAGCAGCCGGGGATTGACCGCCATCGAGCGCGCGATCGCGACCCGCTGCCGCTGGCCGCCCGACAGTTCACCTGGGTACCTGGATAGCAGCCCTGACGGCAGCGAGACAAGATCCGCGACGCGACGCGCGGCATCCTCCAACTCCGTCCGGCTCCGCCTGCCCTGCGCGACTAGTCCCTCGACCAGGGTGTCGAACACAATGCGGTCGGGGTCGAGGCTGCGCAGCGGGTCCTGGAAGATGTACTGGACGGTGCCGCTGCGGCGGAAGTCCCGCAGCGCACTGCCGCGCAAGCCAGTGACGTCGCGGCCGCCGATCGCGACCGTACCGCTCTGTATCGGGACCAGACCCAACACCGCGCGGGCCAGCGTCGTCTTTCCCGAGCCGGTCTCACCGATCAGCCCGACGATATCGCCAGGCTCTACCGTGAGGTCGACGCCATGCAGAATCTCAGTCTGCTTGCGGCCGTGGCCGAGCGCGACGCATAGAGCAGCGACGTCCAGCAACGCGGTCATGATGCGCTCCTCCGCCTGCGTACCCGGTCGACCCCGAAGCGCTCGTGGTTCTCGATCAGCTCACGCGTGTACGGATGGCCCGGATGACGCAGCACGTGACGAGTCGGACCGGACTCAACGATCTGGCCCGCCCGGAATACGTGCACCGTGTCACAGACCTGCGCGATCACCGCCAGGTCGTGCGAGACGACGATGAGCGTGAGCCCCCGCCCGATGCGCAGCCGGGCGAGCAGCTCCAGCACCTCTGCCTGCACGGTGACGTCCAGGGCGGTGGTCGCCTCGTCGGCGATGAGCAGCTCGGGCTCGGCGGCGATGGCGACCGCGATGAGCACTCGCTGCAGCATCCCGCCCGACAGCTCGAAGGGATACTGCGTGTAGACGTGCTCGGGGCGGTGCAGACCCATGGCCGCCAGCAGTTCTACCGCCCGGTACCGCGCCGCCTTGCGAGCGAGCGCCATCTTCACGCGGAGCACCTCAGCGAGCTGGGAACCGACGGTGATCGACGGGTTCAGATACGAGGCGGGGTCCTGGAACACGGCCGCCAGGTCCGTGCCGCGCAGGCGTGTCCACTCGGCTGCCGGGACCCCGTTCAGGTCTGTGCCCCGCAGCCTCACCTCGCCCCCTGTCACCTCAACGCCAGCCGGCAGGACCCCCAGCACGGCGCGGCAGGTCAGGGTCTTGCCGCTGCCGGACTCGCCTACCAGCCCGACAGCTGAGCCGGTGGGCACGTCGAAATCAAGCCCGTGCACCAACTCGGAACCGTTGACAACGCTGACACGCAGCCCGCGGACGGACAGGAGCGTGTCAGGAGCGGGCCCGCCCGCGGAATCCGTGGCGGCCCGGTCTGCGTGTGTGGAGTCAAGCAACACTGGCCCGTACCTCTCTCATCTTGATCAGCCGCGCGCGCCCGTCCTCGCCGCTGGTGTCCCTGATCGCATCGGCCAGCAGATGCAGCGCGCCGACCGTGATCATGACAAAGATCGCCGGGAACAACGGCGCGTACGGCGCTTGTGCCAGGTAGTTCAGATCGCTGGCCAGAATGCCGCCCCAGGTGGGCGACGGTGGCACTACCCCGATACCGAGGAACGTCAGCGACGCGACGATCAGGAGCCCGCCGCCGAGAGCGTTCGCGGTCGTCACCATCAGTGTCGGCAGGATCTTGGACCACACGTGCGTGCGCACAACCCGCAACACTGAGGCGCCGAAGAGCTGGGAGGCGGTGACATACTGGGCGTTCGCATGACTGAGCGCGGCAGCGCGGGTGATGCGGTAAAACGATGGCGAGATCAGGATGCCGACGGCGATCATGGCCTGCTGCAGGGCGTTGCCGAGCAGCGCCGCTACCGCGATGGCGAAGATCAGGAATGGCAGCGTGATGAGCCCGTCCATGATCCGTAGCGTGACCCACTCGTAGGTGCGTCCCAGGTAGACCGAGGTGATGCCGGGTATGACACCGATGCCCAGGCCGATCGCCACTGCCTCGACAGCGCTGAACACCGACAAGGGTGCGCCGGCCAGGACACGGCTGAGTACGTCTCGGCCGACATAGTCGGTACCGAACCAGTGCGCCGCGCTGGGCCCCTGCAGGATCGCGGAGCCCTGACTCTCAGGGTTGTAGGGCGCGACGACGGGGCCGATGATCGCGAGCAGGATCACGCAACCCAGGACGATCGCGGCGATGAGGCCCACGCGCGTGCGCAGGGCGCCTGCGAAGATCTTCATATTTCCCTCCGGGCAGCGGGTCGCAGCTTGACCAGCAGCACGTTGACGATGACGTTCGAGGTCACGACCAGGCCGATCGCCACGAGCAGCGCCCCTTGCACGACGGGCACGTCGCCCTGGAGTGCGGAGGTCATGGTGAGGTTGCCGATGCCCGGCAGCGCGAAGACCGTCTCGACGATGACGGCCCCGCCGATGATCTGCGGCACGTGCAGGCCCAGTTGCGCGACCGCGGGACCAGCGCCATTGCGCAGCGCGTGCACGAGCACGATGCGCCGCCGCGGCAGGCCCCGCACCTGGGCGCCGACGATGTAGTTCTCGTGCAGCGCGCCGGCTAGCCCGGTCCGCAGCTGGCGAGCCAGGGAAGCCGCAGCGTCCAGGCTCAGCGACACGCTGGGCAGTACAAGGAAGCTCGCCCATCTGGCCAGGCCCTGCGACGGAGACGCCCAGCCCCCGGACGGAAACCAGCGCACGGTGACGGCGAATATCACGATGAGGGCGATCGCGACGATGAAGGGCGGGATCGTTGCGAGCACCGAAGTGACGAGGGTGACGCAGCGGTCGAGCCAGCCGCCTTGCCAGACGGCGGCGAGGATGCCGAAGACACCGCCTAGCACGACCGCGATCAGCAGCGCCCCAACCGCCACGGACAGGCTCACCGGCAGCCGCTGGCTGATGCTCTGCGCCACGGGGATCTTCGAGAACCACGAGACGCCGAGATTGCCGTGGAGCGCGTTCCACACCCACTGCACGTAGCGCTCCAGCAGCGGCTTGTCGAGTCCGAGCGCCTGCCGCATCCTCGCTAGCGCGACGGGGGTCGCGTTGTCACCGAGCAGAACCGCAGCCGGGTCCTGCTTTGTCAGCCCGCCGAGCATGAAGGTGAGAAACGTCGAGACCAGCATCACTGGGATGGCGACCAGCACTGCGCGGCCAATGGCAGTTACTGTCCGCACCAGCGCGGTCAGAGCTGGCGCGGACCGGCCGGCGGCCGCCGCAGCGGAGCCGGCAACGCGGTCGGCTCCGCTCCGGACATTGAGGGCCGTCATGACTTGCTGACCCAGACGCCCTCGAAGCGCTGGATGTCAACCCAGTGCTGGAGGCCGTGGACGTTGGGGCTGTGCGCCTCGAATCGCGTCACCGTGAACAAGAAGATGTTCGGCATGTTCATGACCGCGATCTTCACGGCGGCCTGGATCGCGGCCGGATAGCGAGGGTCGGTCAGGGCGTATCCGTCTGCCGCCGCCACCGCCGCCGCCAGCGTGGGCGGGGTGCTCTTGCCAAGGTTCATCAGGCCCTGCGGTCCGAACAGCACCTGCAGCGCCTGCACCGGTGACTGGCGAGCATTGAACTGGTCGAGCGCGAACGGGTACTTGAGCGTGATGTAGTTGTTCTGGCCGGGTGTCTCGACAACGAGTGAGGTGTGGATGCCAGCGGCATCGAGCTGCTGCTGGATCAGCTCACCCACGGGGTCGTCGGCAGTGTCGAGCGCGAGCTGGACATTGATGCCGTTCGGGTAACCCGCCTGGGTCAGCAGCTGTTTGGCCTTGGACACGCTGTGGGGGTAGAGGTTGCTGAGCGAGGCGTTGTAAGCCACGTAGCCCTTGGGGAAGGGCTGCCAGTCCGGCTGGCCGTAGCCGAAGTTGGCGGTCTTGATCAGCGCCTCGCGGTTAATCGCCGTGCTGATCGCCTGATCGACCAGCGGGTCGTTGAACGGCTTGACTTTGTTGTCCACGTCGATGACGCGGACGGGCAGCACGTTAGTCGTCTCGACCGGGAAGCCGGCCGCCTCGACGCCGCTGACCTGCGATGCCGTCAGGTCCTCGATGTCGAACTGACCCGAGTCCAGGCCTGCTACCGCGACAGACGGCTCGGGAGTGGGCTTCAGGATGAAGTTCTGCACCAGGATCTTGCTCGCGTCCCAGAAGTGCGGGTTCTTCACCAGCGTCGCCTGCGAGGAGGGCACGTAGCTCTTGAGGATGAACGGCCCTGCGCCGACAGGCTGAGTGGCCAGCTTGGTGACACCCTCCTTGGCCACTGCCGTCGGACTCACGATCATGCCGGTCTTGCCGGACATCAGCAGCGGGATCTGGTAGTCCACCTGGGTGAGATTCAGCGTCACGTCGGTGGGACTGTCGACGGTGATGCTCCCGATGTCAGCCATCTGCGGCGCGACCTCCGAGTCCTTCTCGGTGATGCCCCGTTCCAGGCTCTCCTTGACGGCGGTAGCGTCCAGCTTGGTGCCGTCAGAAAACGTCAGGCCTGGGCGCAGGTGGAAGGTGATGGCACGGCCGTTCTTGGCATACGTCCACGACTTCGCGAGTCCGGGCACGGCCTCTCCCTGCGGACTTTCTTCGGTGAGGCCCTCGTAGACGAGTGTCAGGGCGCTGACGTCGTTACCGACCGCGGAAGTAACCGGATCCCAGGTCGAGGGCAGCGACCAGCCCCAGGTGAGTGTGTTGCCGCGCTCGCTGGCGGGGGGGATTGCCCCGCCGGACGAGGCAGATGAGGAGGAAGAAGACGAGGACGAGGCCGAGTTGCCGACGGCTGCCTGCGCCGCGCAGCCTGCCAGAGCCAGCACTGCGACGCCGGTGACTATGGCGGCCCTGAAGGTCTTGCTCACCGTTCTATTTCCCTTTCTGCTGTCGAGGTCCGCGCTCACGCGGGGACGAGGGCTTCTTCACGGGCCGCCGCACCGGCGCGCAGCAGCGGGACGAGTTCCCTGCCCCACTCGCGCACGTCCTGCAGCGGATCGAAGCCGCGAATGAGGAAGTTCCGGATGCCGAGGTCGTAGTACTTCAGCAGTGCGTCGACGACCTGCTGGGGCGTGCCGACCAGCGCCGTCGAATTGCCGCCGCCGTCGGTGAGCTGGGTGACGCCGAACCAGAGGCGCTCGTCGTGCACGAGCTTCTCGTTCGCCTCGTCCTTCAGCCGCTGCGCGCCGACTGCCGTGTTCTGGCCACGGCCGGTCATCCACCTCCGTCCGTTGCCGCCCGCGAGGTTGCCCTCGGTTGCCCGGCGGATCTCGGCCGCCTTCTCCCAGGCCGCGTCCTCCGTGTTGGCCACGATGGGCCGCACCGAAAGCGAGAAGTCGATCTGGCGCCCCCATTGGGCGGCCTCGGCGCGGATCCGCTCGATGCGCTCGCGCGCCTGCGCCAGAGGCTCACCCCAGATGGCATAGACGTCAGCCCAGCGGCCGCCGACCCGGATCGCGTCCTCGGAGGCCCCGCCGAAGAAGATCGGCACTGGCCCGTGCGGCTTGACGGAGCTGAACGCGCCCTCGAAGTGGTAGAACTCCCCTTCGTAGTCGAAGGGCTCATCCGCGGTGAGGCTGCGCCGCAGAACCTCGATGAACTCGGCCGTGCGCCGGTAGCGCGCCTGCTTCTCGTGGAAGTCCCCGTCGCGCCGCTGATCGGCGTCACTCCCGCCGGTGATGTGGTGGATCGCCAGACGGCCCGCGCCGGTGAGGTTGTCCAGGGTTGCCAGCTTCCGCGCGGTCAGGGTTGGCTGGATGAATCCGGGTCGCTGGGCTATGAGCACGCCGAGGTGCTCGGTGCTGTAGAGGACATGGGCAGCCGCGGCGAAGCCCTCCGGCGAGCTGGCGCTGTGGGCTACCAGTACGCGGTCGAAGCCAGCTTCCTCATGAGCGCGGGCGAAGTCAGCCAGGTATTGGGGGTCGACGACGGGCCCGCGCCAGCCAGCGCTTTCCGAGCCGTAGTTCGTCGACACCATACCCAGGATCTGAATCGGCATATCAGACGCGCCTTTCGTTAATACGATTATCTATTATTTCGGTCTGTAAACTAGATTTATTGGCAACACACCAGTGCCTCGCTGCGCTCTGTCTGGGACTAGGTCAGGCTGATGTGGCCGCCGCGCTGGCCGCGGCGAGGGGGCCGACCTGACAGTCGGACTGCTCCCGCAGCAGCGGGACCAGCTCGCGGCCCCACTCGATTACGTCGTCGAGCGGGTCGAAGCCGCGGATGAGCACGGTGTCAACACCCACCCGCCGGTAGGCGGCCAGTGCGTCCGCGACCTGCTGCGGCGTACCGACCAGCGCCGTGGAGTTGCCGCCCGGCCCGGTCAGTTTGGTGATACCAAACCACAGCCGCTCGTCGTGCACCTCGCGGTCAGCCGCCTGCTCCTGCAGTCGCGCGGATCCGACCGACGTCGACATGCGCGAGCGGAACAGCCGGCCAACGCCAGGCGCCGGAAGGGCCCGGTCCCAGGCTGCCCTTGCGGGGGCAACACGGCTGGCGGTAGCCGCCCTAATCCGCTCCGCCCGCTCCCACGCCGCCACTTCGGTCGCAGCCACGATGGGCCGCACGGACAAGCTGAACCTGACGGTCCGGCCATGCGCAGCTGCCTCAGCCCGCACGCGGGCGATACGCTCAGCGATGTGCGCTACCGGCTCGCCCCACAGCATGTAGACGTCGGCGTGCTGTGCCCCGACCGACAGTGCTGCGTCGGACGCCCCACCGAAGTACAGCGGGATCGGCCTGTCCGCCGGAGGCTTCACGATACTGAACGCCCCGCGCACCTGGTAGAACTCACCGTCGTAGTCGAACGGCTCGGCCGAGGTCAGCTCCCGCCGTAGCAGCGCCATGAATTCCCCGGTGCGGGCATACCGGCGTTCATGGTCAGCGAAGTCGCCGTCTCGCTTCTGGTCGAGTTCGTCGCCGCCAGTGATGTGGTGGATTCCCACCCGCCCGCCTCCGGTGAGTGCGTCCAGCGTCGCCAGCTTCCTGGCGACCAGCGTCGGCACCACGAATCCAGGTCGGTGCGCGATCAGGACCTTCAGCGACGAAGTGACGTGCAGCACGTGAGCAGCCACCGCGAATCCGTCCGGCCCGGTCGCGCCGTAGCCGATCAGAACCCGGTCGAAGCCCGCAGCTTCGTGCGCCTGCGCGAAGCGCGTCAGGTAATTGACATCAACGAGCGGGCCGTCAAAAGAACCCCGCGTCTCCGAAACCTGCCGGGTCCCGACCATGCCGATAACTTCAATGGACATCCAGTAGCTCCTCCGCGTTGGTCATGCGAGTGGATCAGCGCGGACTGCTACCGCATCTCTAGGCAAACACGACGCGCGCAGGGTTGTCAACTAAGTCTACTGAGATTATAGGTTTTTATCTCACTGACCCGCCGAGGTGGCCGATCACGATCCCGCGGTCCAGGACGGTGGCCCTGCCTCGAGCTTCGACGAGCTCAAAGCATCGCGACGGGCTCTGAGCCGGGCGGACCCAGGTCAGCGGGCGGTGTACGGCAGGGCGGGACGGTACGCCATGGCGGCCCAGAGCCCCGCACGGGAGGCGCCCTCCGGCCACGCAGCAGCGTCCACCGCAGTGACCTGGTCCGCTGCTATTGCAGCTAGTAGTGCGTCCGCGAGCTCGGCATCCGGCCCGGTCAGCCAGCTGCAGCGTGGAATAGCGCTTGCCGATCAGCACCGTGGTCCGCCGGGCCAGAACCTCTCGAAGGAGTTGTGGATGGCATGCTTGGTGCGCGCGTCGATCGCCGGGGTGGCGTCGTCCAGCACGAGCACCCGCGGGTTTGTCAGGACCGCCCTGGCCAGGGGCGATCCGCTGCCGCTGCTCGCCCGACACGGTGAAGCCGCGCTCGCCGACGACGGCGTCATAGCCGTCCGCAAGCCCGCGATGAAACGGTGCGCGTGCCGCGTAGGCCACGACCGCCGCGTGCTCGACCTCCTCCACGGACGCGGACGGACGGCCGAAGGCGATGTTCTCCCCAATCGTCGTGGAGAACAGACAGCCCTCCTCGAAGACCAGTCCGACGGCAGATCGCACCGAGGCGAGCGTGTAATCGCGCGCGTCGCAGCCGTCGATGCGGACTGTGCCGGCCGTCGGGTCGTGGAACCGGGCTAGCATCAGCGCCAGCGTCGAATGGCCGGCACCAGACACGCCGGCGATCGCGATCCGCTCCCCCGGCTCGATCCGCACGCTGATGTCGCGCAGGACCCGCTCGCGCCCGCGTAGGCGAAGTCGACGTGCTCCAGCTCGATCATCCCGGACGGCTCGTCCAGCTCGACCACATCGCGCTGCTCCTGCACGAGCGAGCGCTCCGACAGCAGCTCGACGATCCGTGTCGCGCCCGCCTGTGCCTGCTGACTGGTGGAGATGATGCCGGACAGGAACCGGACCGAGCCCATCAGCTGCAGGACGTAGCTGGAGCACGCGAGGAACACGCCGAGCTAGATGTCGTGCCGCATCAACCAGCACGCCGCCAAGGGCGAGCACCGCAAGATGCTTCAGACCCGGGATCGCCTTTAGTGCGGGACTTCTGCTCAGGTCAGTGCCTGCCGGGAACTGACACGTCGACGGTGACGCCTGAGCGACCGCCGGGGTGCCCATGCAAGGCACGCCCCGAGGCTTCCGGCTATGCCAGTACGTTGAAGCCGTGCGTGCCATCGCGTTCAAGCTGTGCCACCAGCCCGTACTCCCATTCCAGGTACGCCTGCATAGCCGCCGGGTGCACGCTTGTGCCCTCGTATGGTCTCCGGTAGACGTCTGTGGTCGCTGACAGCACGGGTTCCGGGCCGGTCTCGAGTCGCCGTCCCGTTGCTGACCATCCGGCTGTGCCTCCCGCATGAACGAAGACGGCCGGCTCGTCCCGCCGCTCGCCGCGCTGCGCGTCAGTAGCCGCGGCGAATGTCGCCAGGATCCCGTCGGCGCTGGTCAGTACGAGCCGGGCGACGGCCTTCTTGCTGAGTCGCTCGGCCACCTGCCGCCAGGAAAAAGCAGGCAGGTCGGTGCGCTGCGCCCAGGCGGCGCCGGGCACGTGGCCAGCCCGGAACCTCGGGCTGCTGTCCACATCGATGACCACGGTCTCTGCGTCTGCGACCCAGGTCTCAAGCTCGTCCGAGCTGACCAGCTTTACGACAGGCAGCGAGGGCAGCGAGGGCTGCCACGGCCCCTGCTTAAGCTGACTGGCGTCCGCCTCGGCCTGGAGGATCCTGACCTCCCAGCCCATCTGTGCCAGCCACGAGGCAGTCATCGCTGCCCGGCCACCCTCATCGCCGGCGATGACCACCAGCGCCCCGCGAATTGGAGCGAACGAGTCGGTCTCCTGGACGAGCTGACCACCTGGCGCAGACCGGAAGCCTACTCGATGCCCGGCGGCGTATTCCTCCGGTGTCCGGACGTCGAAACGATAGACGGTGCGCGTGCCGGCCTGCGCGATCGACTGCAGTTCGCTGCCGCTGATCTGCCGCACGCCGACCCTGGCGGCGACGGCCCACGCGGTATCGCTGGCCCATCGGGCCTGCTGCTGACCGGCCTGCGGCGGGCCCTGTTTCGTGCCGTGCTCAAGGGCGAACCCGGCAAGTTTCCAGCCGATGGTGCCGTTCCGTAGCGCCAGCACGCGGTTGGGCAGCCCGGCATTGATGAGCGACTGCGTGCCGATGATGCTGCGTGTGCGGCCAGCGCAGTTCACTACGACGGTGGTTGCGGGATCGGGGGCGAGGGTGCCCACTCGCATGACCAGCTCGGCGCCAGGGACATTGGTGGCCGTCGGAATGCTCATCGTCTGATACTCCTCAAACCTGCGGGCATCCACGACGACCACGTCACTGCCAGAGCTGAGCATGGCTGCCAGATCTTCCGGCGGGATGGCGGGCGTGCGGGCGATCGCAGCCACCAGTTCACCGAACGCTTTGCTCGGCGTGTTGACGTCGCGGAAGATCTCTCCGCCCGAGGCGGACCATCCGGCTATGCCGCCCTCCAGGAGCGACACATCGACATAGCCAAGATTCTGCAGCCGGGCGATGGCCACGCTGGCGTCGCCGACTCCCTGTCCGTAGACGACCAGGGGTGCCGAACGGCGCGGCAAACGGTCAAATGCGTCCACCTCCAGTCGGCCTAGCGGGAAGGATGCCGCGAAGAGCGGATGGCCATCGGAATAGATCCCTTCGGGCCTGACGTCCAGCAGGCCGATCTCGGTCCGTTCCCGCAGCGCGCGACGGACGCCGGCGGGCGTCACGGTCTTGAGGTCAACAGCGAGGTCATACATAAAACCTATATTATCAGTAGAGTTAGTTGACAAGTCTCCGCAAGTAGTGTTTGCCTTGGGATGCGGTAGCAGTCCGCCTGATTTTTACAGCACTACCCCAGCGGAGGGCTACTGGATGTCTAGTGACGTTATCGGCATGGCCGGGACCCGGCAGGTCTCGCAGACGCAAGGTTCTTTCGATCAGCCGTTCCAGGTGGATCGGCTGACTCGCGTCGCACGGGCGCACGATGACGCACGCTCCTGGTCAGCTCCCGGCACGGACGTACCTAGTTCGGGTGGACACGATGCAAAGGAGCCGGCCAATGCCAGTTGAGCTTGTCGGGGGCATGGTTTCGCCCTATGAGGGCGCCGAGGAGAGCGGCGGTCGCGGGGGGCCGTTTAACACCGACTACATCACTGGATTCGTGCGCGCGCATGAGGCCGCGGGTTACGACACTGCGCTCGTCGGCTACGGCGCGACCCGTCCAGACGGGTGGGCCATCGCCTCGCACGCACTGCACGTCACAGAGAAACTGAGCATGCTGATCGCGCACCGGCCCGGATTCGCGCAGCCGACGCTCGTCGCGCGAAAGGCGGCAACGCTCGACAACCTGACCGGAGGCGGCCGGGTCGCGATGCACTTCATTACCGGCGGCAACGAGGAAGACCAGCACCGTGACGGTGACTTCGTCGAGCACGACGACAGGTATCGGCGCACTGCGGAGTACATGAGCGTGCTCCGCCGCACCCTAAACTCTGACGAGCCGTTCGATCACGAAGGCGAGTTCTATAGGTTCGAGGGTGCCTTCTCGACTGTCAAACCGGCGACCCAGAGGGGCATTCCGCTCTACTTCGGCGGCGCGTCGCGTCCCGCGCTCGATGCGGGAGCCGCGAATGCAGACGTGTACATGCTGTGGGGCGAGCCGCTCGGGCCGCTCAGCGAGCGCATCGCTGCGGTTCGCGACGCATCTGCCCGCCTGGGCCGTGCGCCCGGATTCAGCGTCTCGCTCCGTCCCATAGTGGAAGACACTGAGAGCGCCGCATGGGCGCGCGCCGATCGGATCGGCGACGCCGTCGAGGCGCGGACTGCGAGCGGTAGCGGTTTCGCCCGGTACAGTACCGGGCCGAACAACACATCCGTCGGCGCGGCGCGCCTTCGTGCTTTCAGGGACGCGGGGCATATCCACGACGAGCGGCTCTGGACGCGCATTGCCGCCGGCGGCAACTCGACGTCGCTCGTCGGTACCGCCGAGCAGGTCGCGGAATCGCTCATCCGGTACTACGACCTCGGCTGCACGACGATCCTGATCCGGGGCTTCGACCCGCTCAACGACGCCATCACCTACGGGCGCGAGCTCATCCCCCGCATTCGCGCCCTCGTAGCCGAGCGCGACCGGACACGGGAGCTGGAGACGCAAGCCGCAGCGTCCTAGGGACGAACAGCTCGATCGCACCTGCTCAGCGCTGCTCGACAGCATCGTGAAGGTCACCGCGACTCGACGAGGATCTCACTGCGGAGTTCAGCCACGCCCCTCGTCGTGTCACGCGACGCCCCGTGGTCGCCGACAAAAGCCACCACGTTCCGGCCGCGGCGTTCGCTGACGCCATCCGGCAGATCCCCGCTCGCCGCTGGCTGGGGCTCGCCCGCTATGCCCTACCGCTCGGGGCGCCGCGGCGGCACGGGCGCCAGAACCCGCGCCGCGGCACTCGAACGCCAGCAGCACAGGCCGGCGACCCGCCCCACCCCGAGCCGGCTGGGGCCGCCTGACTGGCCAGGGACCACTCAGGCGGCGGAGCCGGGCCGACGGTTACGTTGCGACCTGCCCGCTGTGATGAGCCAGGCCAGTGCGGCGGCCTGCTCGCGGATCTCGGGGATGGCGGTGGTCTCGTACCACAGGCCGCGCAGCGGCGGCCCGAGCGTGTACAGCACGTCGCTGGCAGCCCCGGCCGCGTCGAGCACCTCGCCCCGGATGCTCGCATCGATGCCGAGCCGGAGCGGATCCGGCCTCGCCACGCCGCCCCGGAACAGGTCGCGTAGCAGCGGGCTCGCGCTCGCTGTGATGTCCGACGTTGTCCCCGTGCTGTTGACCAGCCAGTCGGCTGGCAGATGGAGGGCGTCGCCGTCGGCTTCGACGGCCACCCGCAGCTGGCCGGCGGTCTCAGTGGCGGCCCGAACGTGACCGGTGTGGACGATTAGCCTTCCGGCCATCCGGAGTGCGGTGACACAGCTCGCGGTCTGCGGCGGTACCAGGTGCCGGTGTATCTCCCAGTAGCGGGCCAGGTGCCGCAGGAACAGCCGCTTGTCCCTGTCGGGCATTCTGCGCCACAGCCCGGGCACAAGCGGGCGCAGCGCTGCCATGACGTAGTGCCAGTTCGCGGGCCTGGCGGCGATGGCTGACCGAATCTGCCACATCAGCTCGACCAGGCTGACCGGCTCGGTGGTCCTGAAGACGACGGGCAGCCACAGCGGCTGGTCTGCGGGCGGCATGGTGCCTGGGTGCGTGCGCGGCAGCAGTCCGTGCCGGGAGACCGCGTGCACGACGGTCTCCGGGCTGGCGGCGGCGATGGCGACCGCCAGGTCCACCATGGTGAGGCCGGTACCCGCGACGACCACCGAGCGGGGCCTCGGACTGGTGAGCAGGCGATCGAGCGCTCCGGGCTGCCACGGGTCGGCGATGACGCGATCGCTCGGCGGTGCGTCAAATGGCAGGCTGGCCGGCGCGTTGCCGGTCGCCAGCACGGCCACGTCGGCGTCGACGTGTCCGTGGGCGAGGACGACACGCACCGCCGGGCCGTCTCCCTGGCGCCGGATGGCCACCGCCTCGGCCGTGACCCGGTCGACGGGATGTGTCAACCGCTCTGCCTCGCTGAGCACGTCCTGCAGGTAGAGGCCGTAGGCCGGCCGGGGCAGGAAGGTCGTGTCGGTCACGACGGCCGGGATGGCCGGGAGGAAGCGGCGACCGCTGCAGTTCGCCCACCTGATCAGATGGTCCGGGTCGTCCGGGTACGCGCTCATCTGGCCGGCCATTGCGTTGAGGAGGTGGCTCTCGTGGTCGGTCGAGTATGCGGCCCCGAGACCGTGACGGCCGTGCTGGTCAATCATCGTGACGCGGACCCCGAACCCTGGTGCGGCTGGCTGGCGCAGCAGCTGCGCGGCGGTCAGGGTGCCGCTAGCGCCCCCGCCGACGATCGCCACGTGCAGTCCACGGCCGTGTGGCTGACTCGGCATGTTCATGCCAGGACCCTATCCTATTTTACCGATAGGATAAATAGACTGAATGCTCAGACCGCGTCCGTTCCCTGCCCGGATACCTGACGCCTCTCGTACTTCTACCCCGGCGGACCGGACGGGTCACGCCAGGCTGCTGGTGGCGGCAGCGACCTGCGGGCGGGCCCTGGCCAGCCAGCTGTCGAGGGTGTCGCTTGCCTCATATTCAGAGTCGAGCAGGAACAGGCCGGATGTGGGGCAGGTGGCGCCGACCTCCACTAGGACCGGCTTGAGCAGCAGCTCGGCGGCGAGCGCGTGCTTCCAGTGACCGCCGAGCATCAGCGGCACGGCGGTGCCCGTCATCGACCCGGCCCCGAACCGGTCGAGGAACAGCTTGAGCAGGCCGGTGTAGGTGGCCTTGTACGTGGGGCTGGCGACCACGACGAGGTCGGTGGCCTGGACGGCGGCGACCAGATCGGCGACGCCGGGATCGGCCCAGTCCAGCAGCGCTGCGCCCAGATCGGTCAGGTCGATGCTCAGGTCGGCGGGCCGGCCGGCCAGCCGCTCGGCGACGATGTGCGCCGCCTCATAGGTGCGAGACCGCGGTTTGGGGTTGCCCACCACGACTGCGACGGTCACGAGATCCTCCGATCGGCCGGCCCGTACGGGCTCACCGCCCATTCCACTCTTCTGCCAGCAGCTCGTAGGAGCGGACCCGGTCCTCGTGGTCGTGCGTGACGGTGGTGACGATGAGCTCGTCCGCTCCGGTTGCGTCCCGCAGCTGCTCGAGGTAGCTGGCCACTTGCTTCGGCGAGCCGACAAGCTGAGTGTCCGTCCGGTCGGCAACGAGAGCCCGGTCCGCGTCGGTCCAGGTGTGCCGCCGTGCCTCGTCCGGAGTGGGGAACTCGATCGCACCCGCGCCGGACCGGATGCTGCGCACCCACAAACCGTAACCGGTGGCCAGCTCACGCGCCGTCGCCTCCTTCTCCGCCACGACCACGTCCGCGGACACGCTCACGTACGGCCTGTCGATGGCTCCGGGCCGGAAACTAGCCCGGTAGCCGTCCACAGCCTCGAGCACGGTCGCAGGGCTGACGTGGTAATTAGCGGCGAACCGCAGCCCGCGCCGCCCAGCTACTTCCGCGCTCTGACCGCCGCTGCTGCCCAGGATCCACACCTGACCCTGCGCGAACTCCCCCGGCACGGCGTGCGCCTGCACTCCCTCGGGCGAGGTGTACGAGCCGGCCAGCAGCGCGAGGACGTCGTCAATCTGCTCGGCATACTCCTGCGGCTCGGCGTTCGGCAGCTGGAGCAGCCTGCGCTGCGCGGCCAATCTCGGCGACTTCAGCAGCGCCTCGGGCGAAAACCGCGGCGGAATCAGCAGCCCGCTCGGCGCCCGCCCGTTCACTACCCCGAAGGAAGCCGGGTCGCTCGCGGCGCCTCGCCGCGGCGGCCCGCCGCCGGACCGGCCGAGCCCGAGGTCGAGCCGCCCGGGATGCAACGCGTCGATCAGGCCGAACTCCTCCACCGTCGCGAGGGCGGTGCGGTGACCCATCTGGACAGCGCCGGAACCGATCCGGATCGACCGGGTGGCAGCGGCGGTTAGAGCCAGCACCACCGCAGGCGAGGTACACGCTACGCCGGGGTTGAGGTGATGCTCGGCGAACCAGTACCGGGCGTAGCCGAGCCGCTCGGCCTGACGGGCCAGGTCGATGCTGTTGCGCAGGGCCTGCGCCGCATTCGACCCGGACGAGATCGGCACCAGGTCGAGAATTGCCAGCGGGGTGTTCGCCATCAGGTGTCCTTAGTCCAGCCGACCTGTGAGCACCGGACCCCACGGCCACGGCGGGTCGCCGATCTCCCGGCGCAGTACGGGCGCGATCTCGGCCTGGAAAAGCTCGAGCGACTCGCGGTGCTGTGCCGGGCTCAGCCCGCCCGGCTCGGCGTGCAGGTGCAGCACGGTGTGCCGGAACTGCTCGTGATAGCGGTGTACTTTCTCGATCACCTGCTGCGGGCTGCCGATGAGGGCGGAGCTGCGCTCGACGAAGTCCTCGAGCGTCGGGAACACGGGCGTCACGCCGAGCCGCTGCTGAAAGTTCAGGTAGCCGGCGAACACGGGCCGGTACGCCTCGATGGCCTCCTGCGAGGTCCGGGCCGCGTAGTAGCCCGCGGTGCCGGCCCCGACGGCGATGCGCGCGGGGTCGTGCTCGTAGTGGGCCCAGCGATCCCGGTAGTACCGGATCAGCTCGGCGTAGGGCGCAATGGGATTGGTCACGTTCGCCGAGAACAACGGGTCGCCGTAGCGCGCCGCCAGGTCGACCGACGCCTTGCTGGTTGCGCTGCCGTGCCAGACCCTGATCGGCTGCTGCAGCGGGCGCGGCCACACCTCGGCCTCCGCGAGCGGCGGCCGGAACGCGGGCGAGGCGGTCACCCGGGGCTGCCGCCAGATCTGCCGGAACAGCTCGTAGCTTTCGGCGTTCCGGTCCCACTGGTCGGTCTCGGTGACGCTGAAGAGATCCCGTTGGGCGGCTCCGTTCCCCTTCCCGATGATGAGCTCCAGGCGGCCGCCCGACAGGTTGTCGAGAGTCGCGTAATCCTCGTAGGCCCGCACCGGGTCGAGCAGGCTCAGCGTCGTGACGGCGGTAAACAGCCGGATGCGCGATGTCAGCGCGGCGATATGGCTGAGCACCACCGGCGGGGACGAGGAGATAAACGGCCGCTCGTGCCGCTCCCCGACACCGAAGCCGTCGAAGCCGAGCTCCTCGGCCAGCAGCGCGCTGTCGATGACTCCGCGGAACCGCTCGCTGGTGGTCGGCTGGCTGCCGGTCGCCGGATCGGGCGCGTGCACGATCAGCGTGATGAGCAGGAACCTCATGACGCGACCCGGCCGTCGCTGGGCGATGCCCCGGCCGGCTGCTGCCGCGGCGGCAGGCCCAGATGATCGCGCAGCGTCGTCCCGGTGTACTCGGCCCGGAACACCCCCCGCTCCTGCAGCAGCGGGACCACCTTGCCGGCGAACTCGTCCAGACCGCGCGGCGTGATGTGCGGCACCAGGATGTAACCGTCGCTGGCGTCGGCCTGCACATAGTCGTTGATCGTGGCGGCGATCGTCGACGGGGACCCGACGAACGCCTGCCTGCCGGTGACCTCGATGATCAGCTCACGAATCGACAGGTTCTTCGCCGCCGCCCGCTCCCGCCACTCCCGCGCTGTCGCCAGCCGGTCGGAGTGCATCCGGACGCTGGCCCGCCCGCGCGCCGTGGTGTTCTCACCTGGCTCCGGGTCTGTTTCCGGCAGCGGCCCGTCCGGGTCGTAGCCAGACAGGTCCCGGTTCCACAGCTGCTCGAGGAACGCGATCGCGGTCGCGCCGCTGACTTGCTGCAGTCGTACCTCGTGCGCGAGCTCGGTGGCCTCGGCGTCGGTGTCTGCCAGCACGAACGTCGCAGCCGGGAGGATCAGCAGCTCGTCAGGCGACCGGCCGTACTTCGCGAGCCGGCGCTTGACGTCGGCGTAGAAGGCCTGGCCCGGCGCGAGCTGAGAGTGCCTGCTGAAGATCGCGTCGGCGTCGGCGGCGGCGAACTCGCGGCCTTCGTCGGAGTCGCCGGCCTGGAAGATCACCGGCCTGCCCTGCGGGCTGCGCGGCACGTCGAAGTGCCCGGTGATCTCGAAGTGCGCGTCGTCGTGGCGGAACCAGCCCGGATCAGGCGCCGCGAGAAACTGGCCGGACGTCTTGTCCGCGACGATCTCCGTGCCCGCCCAGGAGCCGAACAGCTCCCGCGTGGCGCGCAGGAAGGCCCTGGCCCGCTCGTACCGCTCGCCTTGCGGCAGGAAGCCGCCGCGCCGGAAGTTCTCTCCGGTAAAGGCGTCCCAGGAGGTAACGACGTTCCACGCGGCGCGGCCGCCGGACAGGTGATCGAGCGAGGCGAACTGGCGAGCGACCTCGTACGGCTCGTTGAATGTGGAATTGATGGTGCCGGCCAGACCGAGGTGCTTGGTGACCGCGGCGATGGCCGTGAGAATCGTGAAGGTATCGGGTCGGCCGACGACGTCGAGGTCGTAAATCTTGCCGTTCTGCTCCCGCAGGCGCAGTCCCTCGGCGAGGAACATGAAGTCGAACTTTGCGCGTTCGGCGCTGCGCGCGAAGTGCGCGAACGAGCTGAACTCGATGTGGCTGCCCGCTCTCGGGTCGCTCCACACCGTCGTGTTGTTGACGCCGGGGAAGTGAGCCGCCAGGTGTACCTGCTTGACAGGCTTGCTCATCGGACGCTCGCATACCGGCTTGCGGGGCGGGTCAGGCCGAGCAGGCCGCGGAGCGTGGCGGACTCATCATTTTCCGGGAACGCGCGCCATCGCCGGAGCTGCGGCACGAGCTGCCCGGTGATCTGCAGCAGATCATGGGGGATCGTCGCGGGACGCAGCCGGAAGCCGGTGAGCCCAGTGGAGTGCCAGGCGAGCATCAGGTCGGCGAGCTGATCGGGCGTGCCGCTGAAACTCCACGCGTCGCTGCTGAACTCGCTGCCGGCCAGGGCATCCAGCCGGGCCTTGCGCGTTGCCGCGTCGCGGGCCGTGTCGTCCAGGTACACAAGGAGGTCGCCGAATACGTGCACGGTCTGCCCGGCGCGGCCTGCCGCGGCCTG
This sequence comes from Streptosporangiaceae bacterium, assembly GCA_030041275.1. Lineage (GTDB taxonomy): Bacteria > Actinomycetota > Actinomycetes > Streptosporangiales > Streptosporangiaceae > JAJYUU01. The sequence goes on along the minus strand of JASHOE010000109.1, from coordinate 34,424 downwards.
CAGGGACCGGATCTCACTGACGATGGCGCTGGCCTGCCCGGCGTCGTGTGGCGTCACGAAGCCGATGTCCGCGCTGCTCGCGACGAGCTGGTAAGGGACGGTGGCATGCGCGAGCGCGGCGACCGGTGGCTGGCCCTGCGGCGGTCGCGGCGTGATGGACGGCCCCCGGACCGAGAACCAGCGGCCCTCGAAGTCGATGTAGTGCAGCCTGTTGCGGTCGACGAACCGGCCCGTGGCGACGTCGCGGATCTCGGCGTCGTCCTCCCAGGAGTCCCACAGCCGCCTGACCACCTCGACATAGTCCGCCGCTTCCTCGAACCGGCCGGTGACCGGCTCCTGCGCGGCCGGGGGCTCGCGGCGGCCGAAGTGGGCGTACTCATCGGGCCGAGCTGACACGCGCACTCGCACGCCCGCCCGGCCCTCGCTCACCCAGTCCAGCGTCGCGATCGCCTTCGAGATGTGGAATGGCTCGGTGTGCGTGACGATCACTGTCGGGATCAGCCCGATGCGGCTCGTCAGCGGCGCCACCCGGGCGGCCACGAGGACGGCATCCAGCCGGCCGCGCACCTGGTCGGTCCGGCGATCGGGCGCGTGGCGGTCCGCGGATTGCAGGCTAAGCCCGTCCTCGAAGGTGACGAAGTCGATGCCCGCGCGCTCCGCCTCGGTGACCAGATGGGCCCAGTAGCCCGCGGTGAGCAGGCTGGCAGGCCGGGCGTCCGGTTCACGCCACGCCGCCGGATGCCACCCGGCGCCGTCAAGGGCGACCGCGAGATGCAGCCGCTCCGCAGTCCGATTCGTCACCGTGTACCCGTCCAGATCTGGGGAGCCTCGCGCCTGCACATATATCTATTATAGCGGTAGGATTTATGGATAACATCATGAGGCTGCCAGGTCCCCTGACGGCGGGAGGGAAGCGCTGGGGACTGACAGACCCGCGCAGCAGGAAGGGTGACCGGATGCAGATAGATCCGCGCGGCCCGCGGTTCGGGGCCCTGATGACGATGCTCATGTTCGCGGTTGTGCTGATCACGGGCAGTGCGTGGGTGCTCACGGCGCAGGCGGTGATGTTCGCGGCGGGTACGTTCCTGGGGCTGGCGAGGTCACCGTACGGCCTGGCGTACAGGTGGCTGGTCCGGCCGCGGCTGGGCCCGCCCGCTGAGCTGGAGGACGCGGCACCGCCGCGGTTCGCTCAGGCGGTGGGCCTGGTGATCAGCGTAATCGGCATCGCCGGCTACGGCGCTGGGGTGGTGCCGCTCGGTATGGCGGCCGCCTCGCTGGGGCTGGTCGCGGCCGTGCTGAACGGAGTTTTCGGAGTGTGCCTGGGATGCGAGATGTACCTGCTGATCAGGCGGACGTGGCCAGCCCCGGCCAAGGGATGACCGAAATTCGACGAGGGATCGGGCATGAGCCGTTCTGACGTCCTGGTGGACGCTGACTGGGTGGAGGCGCACCGCGACGACCCTGGGGTCGTCCTGGTTGAGGGACGAGGACACCAGCGCCTACGACCAGGGACATATCCGCGGCGCAGTGAAGATCGAATGGAAGACTGACCTGCATCCGGTCCGCCGCGACTTCGTCGACCGGGCCGGCTTTGCGGCTCTGCTGTCGGAGCGCGGTATCGCAACGACGACACGGTGATCTTGTACGGCGGGAACAACAACTGGTTCGCCGCCTACCCCTACTGGTACTTCCGGCTGTACAGGCACTTCAACGTCAAGCTGCTCGACGGCGGCCGCAAGAAGTGGGAGCTGGACTTCCCGGGGGTTGGTCACTGACGTGCCGCACTGCGCAGCCACCAACTACACAGCGGCCGACCAGGACGCGTCCATTCGGGCCTTCCGCGACGAAGTGGTCACGGCGATCGGCACCAAGAACCTGGTCGACGTCCGGTCACCCGATGAGTTCGCCGACCGCATCCTCGCGCCCGGGTACCTAGCCGCAGGAGCAGGCACAGCGCGGCGGTCACGTGCCGGGCGCGAAGAACATCGCTGGTCCAAGCCCGCCGAGGAAGACGGGACGCTCAAGTTCGACGACGCGCTCACTGCCCTGTACTCCTTGCGGCGACAACACCTCAGATGGACTGCCAGCGAGCTCGACGTTCAGAGCACCGTGGCCCGGCGCTCGCCGGTGAATGACGATTCCGCCGGTTAACGGCTGAACGGTACCTGCGGAACGCCCGGCTGAGAGGAAGCCATCAGCACCCGACCATGGATCTGCCAGCTCGCCGGCGGATGTTGTGGTTGGTCCCGAACAGGTTGTACGGGTCGTAGGCCACCTGGACCTGCCGGGGCCGGTCGTAGTTCTGGCCGAAGGTGGCCTTCAGCCCGTCCTGACCCTCATCACCAGGATGAAGTTCACGTAGGCGCCACCAGCGGAGTTCGTCGGCACCAACTTAGGACCACGGCGCAGCCCGTGCCGGAGTCGAGGGACGGTCGAGCAGCGTCCACAACGATCCCGGGCGCGGCTGCCGCTAACCACTGGCTTGGTCTCGCTGGCCATCACACGGTGGCCCCATATCGAACGTCAGCTCGTCAGTGCCGGCCGACCTCCCGTGTTCAGCACTTCTAGTATTCCCTTCGACTGGCTCAGCATCTGGCTGGATTCCCGGATTTCCAGCTCGGGCTGGAACATCACCTGCCGGTGCTTGTGGTCGTTGCCGCTGCGCGACTCGTCCAACAGCAAGCTCGCCCCAGTACGACCAAGCTCGCGGCGCGGCTGGCGTACTGACGACAGCGGCACTGAGGCTGCCGCGGCGAACTCTATGTCGTCGTAGCCGACGATCGCTACGTCGTCCGGAACGCGGATCGCATGCCGTGTCAGCTCCTGCAGCAGCCCGATAGCGATGAGGTCGTTGGCGCAGAACACCGCGGTGGGCCGCTGCCGTTCGGGCAGCTGCGCCACGGCCTTTCCGGCGTACTGGCCTGCGTGGATGTTGAGCGCCGGAATTTCGATCCGATGCAACCCGGTCTCGGTGCCGCGCATCCGCCGGAAGGCGCGTAGCGCCCCCTGCCATCTGTCAGCAACCTGCCTGATGCTCAGCGGGCCGCCCGCGAAAGCCAGGCGCTCATGACCAGCGTCCATCAGATGCGAAAGGGCGATGTCCCCGCCGAGGACGTCATCGACTGCCACTGAGCACTGCCGGCCAGTGGGCGACGCGCTATCGATCAGCACCACGGGCGTGCCGCGCTCCTGCAGCCGGGTCAGCCGCTCGTCGCCGCTCGCGACGGGTGTGATCAGTACTCCCTGGACACGGTGCTCTTCCAGCAGCTCGAGATAACGCGCTTCCTTCGTTGTCTGGTCGTCGCTGTTGCACAAGATGACGGACAGGCCTGATGCGCTAGCTTCGTCCTCCACCCCGCGGGCCACGTCGGTGAAGAATGGGTTGGCCACATCGAGTACGACCAGGCCGATTACGCGGCTACGTCCTGCGCGCAGCTGCCTGGCTGACTCATTGCGCACGAATCCGAGGTCCTTGATTGCTGAGTCGACCCGCCGGCGGGTCTCCAGCGAGACCAGCTCCGGCTTGTTCAGCACGTTCGAAACCGTGCCGACCGATACGCCCGCCAGGGCGGCAACTTCTCGGATGCTGACGGGGCCGCTCACAGTCTTCCTCCAGCACAGCAATTCGTGAATCGCGCCCAGGGCTGGGGCGCCAGAAGGAACTATGCCATTGACACGTTACAACCATGAGTCCTAGCATCTAGTAATCGATTACTCATTGTTATGGAGTGACCGAGCGATGGAGGACGCGATGCCGTACCCAACCGCTACGCCCGAGAAGATCCAGGCTTTCGCCGAGCACGGGTTCGTCGTGGTGCCGGATGCCGTTGATACGGCCGACCTGGATCACCTTCAGGCCCGCTGCGAAACGATCATCGAACAGAAGGACAAGCTGGCACTCGACTGGGCATGGGAGGCGGGCACAACCGTCGCCGAGCGCGAGTTCGCCATCCTGCAATCCAGCCCAACACTCATCTGGCCGACCGAGTTCCGCAGTGCGCCGTTCCGCCGGTGGGCTGTGCAGTTTGCCTCCGCCCTGATGGGACAGGATGTCGAGTTCTGGTATGACCAGTTCCTTGCGAAACCACCGGTGAAAGGCGCCAAGACCTTCTGGCATCAAGACGAGGCCTACTGGGGCCGGAATCTGGACGACCGCGGCATCACCTGCTGGATGCCGTTCCACGACGTGAGCGTCGAGAACGGCTGCATGCAGTTCATCGATGGCGGGCACAAGGACGGCATGCTCCTACACAAGCGGCCGGACAATATCCAGAGCGACCTGCTCTACTGCGAGCCCGACGCGACTCGTCGGGTTGCTGCGCCGGTGCGAGCCGGGACCGTCACCTTCCATCACTCCAAGACCCCGCACATGACGGGCCCGAACACCACCGATCGGTGGCGCAAGGTCCTGACGCAGCACCTGCGGATTGCCGGCTCGCCCGGCGAGGGTGACCACTATCCGTGGAAGGTGACGGTGAGCCAGGAATCGCTGAGTACCGAGCAGATCGCCGCAGCGCTCAGTGGTACCTCGGAACCGGGCGGGGCATGATCCCGGCGCTGGGGACGTTGTCGCGGCTGACCGATGGCCAGTCGAGGGCCGTTACTCCGGAGAATGTCACCGGCGCGAAGGGAGCAGCGGCCGCAGCGGCTGAGGGGGTCGCACAGGCCGCCGCCAGCGGCCTCGGCCGCGGCTGGAAGATCTCGCCCTACATCCTCGTTCCGGCCGGCACTACGGCGGAGCTGGCCGATGTGACGGGACCTGGTGCGGTCCAGCAGATCTGGCTGACGCCGGCCGACTGTGCGTGGCGCCACCTGATCGTGCGCATGTACTGGGATGACCAGGCCCAGCCGTCAGTGGAGTGTCCGGTCGGCGACTTTTTCGCAGTCGGCCTGGGCGGGCACTCGTGGAGCGGGCTCGTGCAGATCTCTTCCCTGCCGGTCTGCGTCAATCCCGGCAGCGGCCTCAACTGCTTCTGGGAGATGCCATTCCGGTCGCGGTGCCGGATCACGATCGAGAACACCTCGACCGCCGAGGCTCGCATCTACTATCAGGTCAACTACGAGCAGCGCGACGTCGATGCCGACCAGGGGTATTTCCACGCCCAGTTCCGGCGAGTCAACCCGCTGCGCACTGGCGATGTTTACACGATCCTCGATGCGGTGACTGGCCACGGTCACTACGTGGGGACCTATCTCGCCTGGGGATCCAACAGCAATGGCTGGTGGGGCGAGGGAGAGGTCAAGTTCTACCTGGATGGCGACAAGGAGTGGCCCACCATAGCGAGCACCGGTACCGAGGACTACTTCCTGGGCTCCTACAACTTCTGGGCCGGGGGCCGCTATCAGGTGTTCACCACGCCCTACTCGGGACTTGTCCAGGCGCTGATCCCTGACGGGAGGGACCCACGCTTGACGCAGAGCCGGTTCGGCATGTACCGCTGGCACATCACTGATCCGGTGCGCTTTGCCACCGACCTTCGGGTAACGGTGCAAGCCCTGGGCTGGCGGCAGGATGGCCGCTACCTTCCTCTGCAGGACGACATCGCGAGCGTGGCATTCTGGTATCAGGCGCTACCGACCGCGGCCTTCCCGCCCTTGCCGGACGCTGACTCGCTCGAGATCATCTGATTAGCCGCAGTCGGCATGCCAATCGCTCCGGCGCACGGCCGCCATTTCACCGCTCCGGGATATGAGCCAGTAGCAGAACTTGTTACCGCCCTGGCCGCCGCAGGAGACAGCTGCGCGGTAGCCGCCTTTGTCAATCACGGCCTGGTCGTGCACGTCTGGGGCGGCGCTGGCGTCCGCCATGACTCTCTCGCGGGCGTTTACTCAGTGTCCAAGGGCGTCGCGGGCATCTGCGTGGCGCTTCTCGTGGAGCGGGGCGCCCTTGACCCGGAATCACCTGTCTGTAGGTACTGGCCAGAGTTCGCCGCGCAGGGAAAGGACGCCGTCACCGTAGGGCAGCTGCTCTCTCACCAGGCTGGCCTGATCTGCCCGCCCGGCGGCTGCACGCTCGCGGACATCCTGGCGCACGATCCGCTCGCTGCCCGACTCGCCCGGATGCGGCCTCTGTGGGAACCCGGAACTGCCCACGGTTACCACGCACTCACCATCGGAGTGCTAATCGAGGAGCTCGTCCGCCGGCTCACCGGCAGCTCTCTGCGCGAGTTTTATGACCGTGAGATCCGCTGGCCGCTGGGTGCAGAGTTCTACCTTGGACTCCCAGCTGCGCTCGAGAGCCGGGTCACTCCAGTGCGGACTTGTGAGCGCCTGGGTGCAGGCGACAGCGCCGGCAGAGCAGCCACCGCCGGCTCAGAACCCCGGACAGCAGACAGCTACGCAGCCATGGCTCTCGGTGCTCCCGCCGCGTTTCCGCTGATTGCCGACCTGCCCAGCCTGAGGTCGGTTCGCGCGGCAGGGCCATCCGCGTTCGGAGGCGTGGGCAGCGCACTGGGGCTTGCGCAGATCTACGACGCGTGCCTGCGTGGAACCGCAGACGGCGCGCTGCTGAGCGACGAAACCCTCGGTCGGGTGACCGACCTGCGGAGCAGCGGTCCTGACCTGGTCCTTGGCAGGAACACCAGGTATGGCCTGGTGTTCCAGAAGCCTGCGGTCACGATGCCCTTCGGCAGCCAGCGGGCGTTCGGTCATGACGGCGCTGGCGGCAGCCTTGCCTTCGCAGATCCTGCGAATCAGCTGAGCTTCGCCCACGTTGCTCTCCGGTTCAGGGCGACCGGCGGGGCGAGCCTGCCCGCCTACGCGGTCCTGCGCACAGTCCGGGACTGCGCGCGGTCGGCGCCGGGCTGAGTGACACCACGGGACCTGGCGATTCGCGCGATTGTCATGTTTGACACCGGCCGCACCTGATTTCTAGGATGTGTGAGTAATCGATATCTCAAGGAGCCTGATGGTGAGGAGACCGGGCGACAGCTCGCTGGGGACGGCCCCGCGCCCAGCCCGGATCCGGGACGTAGCCGAGCTTGCCGCGGTATCGGTCGCTACGGTGTCGCGCGTCCTTAATGAGGACGCGCGAGTGGATCCCGAGCTTCGGGATCGTGTCCGCGCAGCTGCAGCGCAGCTCGACTACCGCCCGAACCGCCTCGCCCGCAATTTGCGCCGCCAGCAGATGGATGCGATCGGTGTCGTCGTACCCGACATTGAGAACCCGCATTTCGCGGAGATGGTCAGGATCGTCGAACATATCGCGCTGGAGCGAGGCCATCGCGTTCTCGTCTGCAACACCGACGAGGATGGCGAACGCCAAGCATCGTATTTGCAGATGCTCGCAGACGAGCGAGTCAGTGGGATTGTGCTGTCGCCTTCTGACTCAACTGGGAACATCGATCTCTTGCGGGACCTGAACATTCCCGTCGTGACCATCGACCGGACTCTCAAGGTCGGCGGCACGGACGCTGTGGTGGCCGATAACATTCCCGCGGTCCGTGCCGCCACGCACCGCCTCATCCAGGCTGGCCACCGGAGCATCGCCTTCGTAGGCGGCCGCCCGGAGGTGGAAACCGGCAGCGAGCGGCAGGAAGGCTACCTGGCCGCCATGGAGGAGGCTGGGCTGACACCGCTGCTGGCCGACGGCGGCTTCCGCCGAGATGCAGCAGAAGCTGCGGTGACGCAGCTGCTGGCCGGCGGCTGCTCGGCCAGCGCGCTCGTGGTCGCCAACAACCTGATGGCGCTCGGTGCCATCCGCGCGATTCGCCTCGCAGGCGCCCGCATTCCGACCGATATCGCGGTGATCTCGGTCGACAACCCGCCCTGGGCGGAGTTGCTCGATCCGCCGCTCACTGTTCTCGCCCAGCCCATCCGGGCAATGGCGACGCGCGCGATGGAACTGCTTATCCGGCGGATCGGCGGCGAGCGATTCCCGGCAGTCCGCGAGATCTACCCGCTCGAGCTGATCATCCGCCACTCGTGCGGGACCAACCAGCTATAGCGCATGCCCTTTTGGAGGCTCTCATGGCACGAATCGCCCTGGCTACGGCGTCTGACGGCAGGGACTTTGTCCACCGGGAAATCGATTCCTTCGGACTGGCCGTTCAAGACAACCTAGTCGCGGCGCTTCGTGACCGGGGCCACGACGTTGTTACTGGTGAAGGCGACCTGAGCTCAAACGCCGATGCAGTACGTCTTGGCCGCCAGCTGTCGGCTGCGCGTCCTGACCTGACTCTGATCAACTACCCAGTCTGGGCGTTCCCGCATTTCTCCATGATCTTCGCCGCTCAGTGTGCCGGTCCGCTTGCGCTGTTCTCGAATATCGACCCGCGGTATCCGGGCATGGTCGGAATGCTCGCAGCTGGCGGCGGGCTCGATCAGATTGGCCGACGGCACAGCCGCGTCTGGGGGGACACCGCCGACTCTGAGGTGATCGATCAGCTCAGCCGCCTGGCTACCGCTGCCTCGGTGGCGCAGGGACTGCGCGGCAGCACCTTCGGCCGCATCGGCGGACGGCCGATGGGCATGTACACCACAGTCAGCAACACTGATCAGTGGATGGCTCAGTTCGGCATCGACATCGAGGACATCGATCAGTACGAGCTGGTGCGCCGGAGCTCCGCCGTTGATCCCGCGGTGACTAAGGCGGCCAGGCTCTGGCTGGAGAAGACCGCCGCAGGCGTGCACTACGACGGCCAGAAGCTCACGCCCGACCTGCTGGAGCGGCAGATCGGTGTCTACTACGCCGCCCGGGAGCTCATCGACGAGTGGCGGCTCGACTTCTGCGGCATCAAGGGCCAGCCGGAGATGACCAACAACTGGTGCACGATGGATATCGCCGAGGCCTTTCTAAACGACCCGTACGACTGGGATGGTCCTAAGCCGACGGTGGTGTGTTCGACCGAGTCTGACATGGACGCAGCCCTCACCATGCAGATTCTCAAGGGCCTGTCGGGGACGCCCGTGCTCTTCGCCGACGTCCGCCACTACCATGCCGACCTGGACGTGTGGGATCTGTGCAACTCCGGCCAGCACGCCACGTGGTTCGCGGCTCGGAGCGACGACCCCGAGGTCAACATGGCCAATGTGCACCTGTATCCGGAAGTGCTGTATTTCCCGGCGGGCGGTGCTTCCGTCCAGCACGTCGCCGCCGCAGGCGAGATGACGTTCGCGCGCCTGACCAGGCGGTCGGGACGGTATCGGCTGCACCTTCTGCACGGAGCGTTTGAGCAGTTCGACGACGTGACAACTGACCGGCTCGTCCGGGCGTCGACGTTCGAGTGGCCGCACGCCTTCGCCAGGTTCAGCGCCAGCGCCAGCGAGTTCCTGTCGCGCTTCAGCGCCAATCACATCCATGCCGTGCCCGGCGACCACACCGACGGGCTGCGTGCCGTCTGTGATCTGCTCGACATCGACGTTGACGTCATCGGCACGCTGAGGTGACAGCCGCCCTGCTCGGCATCGATATCGGCACCTCGTCCACCAAGGCAGTCGTCGCGGCGCCATCCGGGAGAGTTCTTGCGGAACAGAGCAGGCAGCACAGCGTCGATATGCCCGCGCCGGGCTTCGCCGAGCAGGATGCCGAGCGCATCTGGTGGCAGGATGTCGTGGCGTTGTGCAGGGGGGTGGCAGAAGCCGGAGGGCACGCTGACATTGCCGGCGTCGCGATCAGCGGTATGGGACCCTGCCTACTGCCTTGCGGGCCGCAGGTTGAGCCGCTCCGCCCGGCCATCCTGTATGGCATCGACACCAGAGCTGAGGCGGAGATCCGCCAGTTGACCGCCGCCCTCGGCGCCACCGAGATTGTGGCGAACGGCGGCTCGGCGCTTTCGAGCCAGGCGGTCGGCCCCAAGATCGCCTGGCTCCGCCGGAACGAGCCAGGCCTGTGGCAACAGACCCGGTTCCTGCACACTTCGCACAGTTTCATCACTCACCAGCTGACCGGCGAGTACGTACTTGACCATCACTCTGCCAGCCAGTTCGACCCGCTGTATGACATGCGGGCTGGGGCCTGGCATCACCAGTGGTGCCAGGAGGTCGCCCCGGGCGTTGACCTGCCCCAACTAGCATGGCCGGGCGAGGTCATCGGCCACGTGACGCCGCACGCCGCGACACTGACCGGGCTGCGGCCGGGAACGCCCGTGATCCAGGGCACCATCGACGCGTGGGCCGAGGCGGTGTCGGTAGGAGTGACCAGTCCGGGCGATCTGATGATCATGTACGGGTCAACAATGTTCCTGGTCCTCTACACAGAGCTGGCACGATTCGACCAAGCCATCTGGTCGACAGTCGGGGTGTATCCGGGAACACGTACCTACGCCGCGGGGATGGCGACGTCGGGACTGCTGGTCAGTTGGCTGTGCGATCTGACCGGCCTGGACTTCACCGCTGCCGCATCGGCCGCGGCCGCCGTGCCGGCAGGCGCGGACGGCCTGATTTGCCTGCCCTATTTCGCCGGGGAGCGCTCGCCGCTCTTCGACCCCGCGGCGCGAGGAGCATTCGCCGGCCTGACCCTACGGCATCATGCCGGTCATCTCGTCCGGGCCGGATACGAGGCCGTCGCGTACGGAGTACGGCACAACCTGGACGTGATGGCCGGCTTGGGCGTGCGGCCAGCGAGATCGGTCGCCGTTGGCGGCGGCACGACCGGCGGGCTGTGGGCCCAGATCGTCTCCGACGTGACCGGGCTCGCGCAGGAGATCCCGCGCGTTACCATCGGGGCGGCTTACGGCGACGCCTATCTCGCTGCGCTCGGCACCGGGCTGGCCGGTCCGCAAGCACGCTGGAACACGGTGTCGCGGATAGTGACCGCAGATCCGGCGCTGCGGTCGGTGTACGCCGGTGGTTACCGCACCTACCGTGAGCTGGGGAACGCGCTGCTGCCGGTCAGCCATCGGATCGCGGCAGGTCAGCTGGCGAGCCACGACCTGGCTCGGACCGTCGGCAGTGCCACCGCTGCGGACGGGTTACGGTGACCGCCGAACGCCCGGCCGCTGGCAGTAGCCAGCAGCTGACCGCGTACGGCTTGCAGTGCGAGTACCGGACGACACCGATGGGCATCGGCGAGACCCGGCCGCGGCTGTGGTGGCGGCTCAGGTCGGGCCGGCGTGGCGATCGCGCCAGCGCGCACAAAGTGGTCGTGCACCGGCTGACCCCGGGCGGCGAGCCCGCGGAGCAGGTCTGGGATACCGGATGGCTGGACGGTGCCGCCAATGGCGTGGTGTACGAGGGAGCCCGGCTCGAGCCGAGCACGCGTTACCACTGGGAGGTCTGCCTGCGAGATGTCACGGGCGACCCGGTCGAGCCGGCGGCCTCCTGGTTCGAGACCGGGCTCCTCAGCCACGGCGACTGGATAGCGTGCTGGATCTCGCGAGATCCGGAGAGCGCAGGCGTCGCCGACCCGCCAACAGACGACGACATTCTCGGTGACGGGCCGATTGGCCATCTGAACCGCCGGCTGCCTCCGTGCAGCTTCCTGCGGACGGACTTCGGGATTGCGCGCGCACCCGTGCGCGCCAGGCTCTTCATCTCCGCCAAGGGCCTGTACGAGGCGAGAATGAACGGCCGGCGGATCGGAGATCACGAGCTCGCGCCCGGCTGGACCGACTATCGCTCCCGGATCCAGTACCAGTGCTACGACGTCACTGACATGATCGTCGCGGGCAGCAACTCGCTCGGTGCGATACTCGGCGACGGCTGGTTTAGCGGCCGGGTCGGGCCGGGCGCCCGCGTCCTCGGCGAGCACTACGGCTCTTCCCCTGAGCTGATCGCGCAGCTGCAGGTTGACCATGCTGACGGCAGCCGCCAGGTCGTTGCCACCGACGGAAGCTGGCGGGCCGCGACCGGCCCCCTGCGCTACTCTGACTTGCTCGCCGGCGAGTACGTCGACGCGCGTCGCGACCTCGGCGGGTGGGATCAACCGGGCTATGACGCGTCCCGGTGGTCACCCGTGCTAGTTCGCGGTGCGGATGTGACCCTGCTGGTAGCGAGCTCAGACGAACCTGTGCGCGTCATGGAACTGCTGGAGCCGCGCGCGATCGAGCAGCGACCGAGCGGTCGGTACGTCGTGGACCTAGGTCAAAACATGGTAGGGAGGGTCCGCGTCACGATCCGCGACGCGGCACCCGGCGCGCGAATGATCCTCCGGCACGGCGAAGCGCTCACCGCCGACGGGGATCTATATACCGCGAACCTTCGCCTTGCCGCGGCCACTGACGTGTACGTCGCAGCCGGGGGCGCCAACGAGACCTTTGAGCCGCGGTTCACCTGTCACGGATTCCGCTACGTTGAATTGGACGGCTATCCGGGCAGGCTGGAGCCCGCGGACGTGATCGGCGTAGTACTGCACAGTGACACTCCCCAGGCTGGTCAGCTGGCGACGTCGGACGAACTGGTCAACAGGCTCGTGAGCAACATCTGGTGGAGCCAGCGCGGAAACTTCGTCAGCATTCCGACCGACTGCCCGCAGAGGGACGAGCGGCTGGGCTGGCTGGCCGACGCACAGGTCTTCCTGCCGACCGCGTGCTACAACGCGGATGTTGCTGCCTTCTTCAGTCGCTGGATGCGTGACGTTGTCAGCTCGCGGCTGCCGGGCGGTGCCTTTCCCGACGTCGCGCCGAGGCTCGTCTTCGAGCGAGTCGGAGCGCCTGGCTGGGGCGACGCCGGCGTGATCATACCGTGGGAGCTGTGGCGCACCTACGGTGATGACCGCGTGCTGAGGAGCACCTTCCCGGCGATGGTTGCCTGGATCGAGCACGTGCATTCCGCGAATCCTGATCTCATCTGGCGCAATCGGGTGGGCAATCACTACGGGGACTGGCTTTCCGTGGACGCCACGACGCCACGGGAAGTACTGGCAACCGCCCATTTCGCGCACAGCGCTGCACTCGTTTCCCGCGCGGCCGAGGTCCTCGGCGAAACGGGACAGGCGAGTTCGCATCGCGAGCTCGCCGCGCGAATCGCGGATGCTTTTCGCGCGCACTTCGTTGCCCCAGACGGCCACATTGCCGGGGACACGCAAACTGGCTACCTACTCGCGCTCGCGTTCGGTCTGCTCACGCCAGACATGGCGGAACGGGCGGCAATTCTGTTGGCGGCCGACATCGAGCGACGCGGCAGCCGCCTGACCACGGGCTTCCTGGGCGTCGCCCTGCTCTGCCCCGTGCTCACCGCGTACGGTCGCGCGGACCTTGCCTACGCACTGCTGCATCAGAATGCCTACCCCTCCTGGAACTACTCGATCATCCACGGCGCGACAACCATCTGGGAACGATGGGACGGCTGGACACCGGACCGAGGATTCCAGTCGGTGGCAATGAACTCACTGAACCACTACTCCCTGGGTTCAGTCGGCGAATGGCTCTATCGCAGCGTCGCCGGGATCGGCCAGTCCGATACCTCGGTTGCATTCGCCGACCTGGACATCCGGCCGGTTCCCGGCGGGAAGGTGACATCAGCCGCCGCGCACTACGAGTCGGTCCGCGGCCGCATCGAGAGCGAATGGCACGTCGCCGGCGGATCCTTCCATCTGACCGTGCTCGTTCCGCCCGGGGTGACCGCCACCATCGTGATTCCGACACGCGATGCGGCGAAGGTACTGGAAAGCGATCGGCCGCTCGGCAGTGCTCCGGACATCGCCGTCATCGGCGCTGACAAGGCCGGGGTGAGCTGCCGGGTGAGCTCAGGCCGCTACCACTTTGTTGCTGCCTGCTGAACAATCCCCAGCCGGATCAAGCCTCGCAGTACCGCATCGCCGATCGCCCCGGGCTGCCGCGCGCGAGCCGGCGAGTCGATGATCTCGAGGTGGCTGACCGGGAGATGACGATGCAGGCCAGCAGCTACCTCGAGCGGGTGCAGCGGATCATCCCTGATTCCGACGAGCACCACAGGGACCTGGAGGGTTGTAAGGTCGGTCAACGCGACGACAGGCCGCCAGGACTGCACGGCTCGCATGGCGACAGCGAGCGACCGGCCATCCTGGCGCAGCCAGGAGTCCAGGCTGTCGTCGTCGGACGGAAGCAGGGAAGCACTTCGGGTCGCTGGTGCGCGGTCGGGTAGCCGCCGCGGGGCCCCGGCTGGCTTACGCTGCGCGCGGAGCTCCGCTACCGCCTGCTCGAGCCCGATGGCATCGATGCGGTCGGCGATCTGTGCTATCACGTTCGCCGCCGCGGGCAGCCGGTCCGCCATTGCGGGCGCTACCAGGACGAGGGCGCGGCACTGCGCAGGTCGGGTGATGACATAACGGAGCGCCACCGCTGCCCCCATCGACCCCCCGCCGACGACAGGTTCCGGCCAGCGCAGGACGCTGACAACGGCGTGCAGATCGGCAACAAGAGAGTCCAGGGTGAACTGGCCTGGACTCAGCGACGGCTGTGCACGGCCGTGACCTCTCTGATCGGCCACGGCGAGCCGCACCCCGGGCAGGGCGCCAAGATCCCGGCGGGAGTCCGAGGCGTCGCTGCCGAGACCGTGCAGAAAGATCAGCGGCACACCGTGGCCGGACAGCCAGACGGGCAGTGTCATGCCGTCGTTTCTGACAATGATGTCGCCCGCAGCCGAGCGAAGCGATGTCACTCGAACCGCTCCCCGCCCCGAAGGACGTCGCCGAACACGGCTGCGATGATCACGACACCTACTATGATGTCCTGCCACGACGGATCGACGCCGCGCAAGTTCAGGATGTTCGCGACGAGCTCAAGACCAAAGACCGCGGTGAGCGCACCAACCACGCTACCCACGCCGCCGCGGGTGAGGCTGTAACCACCCAACAGCACCGGTGCATAAATCTGCAGCTCGAGGCCCATTCCCAGGGTAGTCTGCGCGGCACCGTCCTGACCCAGGTAGATGATGCCGCCGAGGCAAGCAAACAGGGCGGTTAGCAAGAACAGCCCCACCTGGAGCCTGCTGACCCGGATACCCACTCGCCGCGATGACTGATTGCCCCCACCCGCCGCCCGGATATGGCGTCCGTATCTGGTGTAGCCCATGGCCGCGGTTGCGAGGAAGCCAACCGCGATGATCAGCACGAGCAGCACGGGCACGCCGTGCCACTGCTCATTGGTGAAGTTATAGAGCCCAGGGATGTAGGCCGACACCGACAGGTTGTTGAGAACGATCAGGAGCAGTCCCTGCAGCGCCGTCAGCATGCCGATCGTCGCGAGAAGCGGATTCGCGCCAAGCCCAACGCAGACCGTCGCGTTGACCAGTCCCACTGCTAGCGCGCAACCCAGTGTCGCGGCCAGGGCAACGGCATAGGAATAGTGGTGCGTCAGCAACACCGCGAAAACGGCAGCTGCGAACCCCGACATAGATCCAATGGACAGGTCGATAACACCACCGAGAAGGCCGACAGCCGCCGCGATGGTGATGAGCAAAGGTACGGCTGCCGCGCCCGCGAACACCCCGACGTTCGCGGTTGTCAGGAAGCGGCCTGGCGCGAGCAGCGCACCCGCCAGCCCTATCAGCACCACGCCCAGCAACAGCACTCTGTTGGCGCTTCGCAGCAAGTGCCGAGGAGCCAGGGCCTGTGACCACCGTAGTTTGGCGGCGCGATCGATAGTGCTCATCCTGGCCCCCGCTTGGCGCGAAATCCGTCCATTCCCACCGCCGCGATCAGCAGGCCTCCTAGCACGAACTGCTCCCAGTTCGGCGACAGGCCCAGCGAGATGAGGGCGGGCGGGATCGTCGCGAGCAGTCCCACGGCGAGGATAATCACGGGTAGCGAGCCGCGCCCGCCCTGCAGCGATACGCCGCCGAGTATGACCGCCGTGATCGCGGGGAACAGCAGGCCGGTCGTGTCTCCCGGGCTAATGATCTGCGCAGACGCTGTGTACATCACTCCGGCGATGCCCGCGCACAGGCCCATGAAAGCGAATGTCGCAATGCGGATCCGCGCGAGCGAGATGCCCTGACGCCGCGCCGCCACCGGACTGCCTCCGGCGGCGATCGCGTGCCGGGCCCAGCGAGTGGTCGTCATAAACAACGAAGTGATGACGAAAATCGCCAGCATGATCCACCAGGTTGTGGGCAGCCCCGCAACCCGGCTGAGCGCCAGCTGGCGCAAGCTACTCGGCGGCGGTATTCGCTGGCCGTACAGCAGGTTGATGAAGCCCTGTCCGGCGAAGTTCACGCCGAGCGTGATGACAATCGGGTTGACCCTGGTGGTCACGATGAGTTCGCCGTTTAGCAGGCCGACACCCACGCCAGCAGCGATGCCGATGACCGCGGCAAATGCGCTTCCATGCGTCAGCGTCACGGCCGTCGACAAGGCAGCCAGCGACGTGGAAGTCGGGATGCTCAGGTCGACCTGCCCACCGCTCACGACGATGGGAAACAGGCCGACGCTGAGCACCCCGCTGACCGACATTCCGAAGGCTACGGCGATGACTGTGTCCATCGAGAAGAACCCGCGCTGAACCAGCCCGGCGACCAGCGCAACCGTCACCCACAAGCCGAGCAATACGAGGGCAGTCCTCGTGCTGTTACCGGACAGACGAGCGCGCCCTGACAGCCGGCGGAGCGGAGCGTCCGGCGCGGCCGGAGCCGTCACCCGCTCGCTGGTGCCTCTGAACGCAGCCATCGGAAGTCGCAATCTAATCGAGAGTTACTTCGGACAGAACAGCTGAGCGGCAGTCTTGTTCGGGAAAGCCGCCACTTCCTCGGTCTCCCGCTGTGCGATCGGCGGGATAGCTATGCCCTGCTTCACCGTCATCGGACACGTGATGGCGATCAGAGTCGGATCCTGCGGTGAGAAGCCTTTGTGCACCGGCTCCTTAGCCGCCAGTTCCAGTGCGATCTCGAACGCCGGAATGATTCCGGCCTCGAGGAAGAACTGAACGCTCCCGCCCAGGTGCGGGTCGGCACCAGGCGCGAGATCGCTTCCGTCACCGCCCCATGCGTACAGCTGGCCAGCCCGATTGAGCTGCTCAGCGGCAGTCATGGCCTGGCTGACTCCCAGGTCGTTGAGGCCGCCAACCAGAATCTTTGACGCCGTCGGGTGAGCCAGCAGAGCATTACGGGCGTCGGCGATGCCGGTTTCATTGTCGTTGTTCATCTGGAACTGAACAATGTCACTGTTGGGAACGTTGGGACAGACCTGCTTGAAGCCGTCGATATCGCCTCCCACCCGCAGCGGCGATGCGTCGCCAACAGTTGACGATGCCGCCAGCAGAACGAGGTCGGGTTTGCAACCCCAGTGCGCCTTGGCGTAGTTGCCAAGCTGCGCTCCGGCCTGCAGCCCAGTGGCGTGATCATTGTCGCTCGTGAAGTACTCGCATGGTCCAGCGATGCCGAGAGTGATGACGGGGATCTTCGCGGCTTCTGTCTTCTGACAGATCACCGGGTTGACGGTGCCGTCTACCTGGAACTCGATGATGTAGTTCACCTTGTCTGCGATGAACTGCTCAACATTGCTGACGGCCGTTGGGCCGCTGCTGTTGTTGTTCAACTCGATGACCTTCCAGCCGTACCGCTTTGCCAGAAGCTTCAGGCCGCGAGACTGCTGGGTCAGGAAGTCGGGACCGACGCCCGCCTGTCCGAATCCGATCGTGATGTTTTTCGGCACCTGGCCGGGCAGTGGAACCTTGCATGACCCTGGGCACGTTCCTTGTGTCTGACTGGTACCTGACCCGGACGATGAGTTCGAGGCGATACCCCCGCATCCAGCGGTGATCAGCGCCGCGGCGATGGCTACGCCTACCTGGCGAATTGGCTTTCTCACTCTTGCTCCTTAGAGCTCTGAAGGGATCCGTTGGGTGATGGATCCGCGCCCGTCGCTCCGGTGATCAGTGAAACGATCTCGGCGGGGCTGGTACGCGGGACCGACCGGAGGCCCACGGTGCGGCCGAGCCGGATCACCGTGACGCGGTCGGCGTATGTCATCAGCTGCTCGATGTTGTGGCTGACGACAACGATGCTGATTCCGGTGCCGTTGAGCCGACGGATCATTTCCAGCACGTGCTCGGTCTCGCGCACGCCGAGCGCGGCGGTCGGCTCGTCGAGAATGACGACCTGACGGCCGAACAGCAAGGCCCGCGCGATCGCAAGCGACTGCCGCTGGCCTCCCGAAAGATCATGGACAGGCGAGTCGATCGACGGAATCCGTGCGCCCAGGTCGGCGAGCACGTTCTGCGCCTTCTGCCGCATGTTCCTCGAGTCGAGCAGTCGCAGCAGCCGGCTTGCCGCTCCTGTGCGCAGCGACTCTCGGCCCAGGAAGATGTTGCCGTACGCCGACAGCGGCTCGATCAGAGAGAGGTCTTGGTAAACCGTCTCAATACCGCTGGCGAGCGCATCGGCAGGGGTCCTGAACGATACCTCCTGATCATTGAGGATGACTCGACCGGAATCGGGAAAAACCGAGCCGGCCAGAATCTTCACCAAGGTGCTCTTGCCCGCGCCGTTGTCCCCGACGAGGCCCATGATCTCGCCGCGTCGGAGCTCCAGATCAACGCCGGACAGGGCTACGACGGCGCCAAAGTTCTTCCGAATGGCGACAGCCTGCAGAATGCAAGACTGCTGCGACTCGGCCGGCATATCGGGCGAGGACACTTCCATCGCGCTCACCACCTCCGCCTCGCGGAACCGTCGCAGAACTGACGAGAAGCGTGTCAGTAATCGATTACCGAATCGATTACTAGCTGATGCTAACCATGGCACTAAAACGTGTCAATGGCATGTTGCGTGGTTGTTACCAATCATGTGGCTCGGGCAACTGGCGAGCCGTTTGGCGTGGTGCGTGACGAAGTTGCCAGCCTGTCCGCCGCAGATTGCCACAGCTCGCCCTTCCCGGCGGGCCAGAACGCCTGGGGCTGCTGGGTAGCCCGGATAAGCAAGCGCATACCAGCCAGGTCGCCAGGAGCCGCGCCAAGCGCCCTGGCCTGAACGAGAACGTTGCCGATGGCGGTAGCCTCAGCAGGCCCAGCGAGGACTGGGAGGTTGCAGGCGTCGGCCGTCAGCTGGCAGAGCAGGGTGTTCCGCGCCCCGCCGCCGACGATGTGCACGATGTCGGCGTGCCGACCAGACAGCGCCTGCACGTCACCGACAGCCCGCCGGTAAGACAGCGCGAGGCTATCCAGGATGCAGCGGGCGATCTCGGCCCTGTCAGCCGGGACAGGCTGACCGGATGCTGCGGTGGCGGCAGCGATCCGGGCTGGCATGTCGCCCGGCGGCAGGAACTCGGGATCGTCGACGTCGATGACCGAGCGCAGTGGCGACACCCTGGCCGCCTGTGCCAGCAGGTCGTGAAGATCCGTCGACGCTCCTGCGTTTTCCCAGCACCGCATCGTTTCCTGCAGCAGCCACAGCCCCATGACGTTACGCAGGTACCGCGTCGTGCCGTCGATTCCTGCCTCGTTCGTGAAGTTCGCTGCCCGGCCCGCCTCGGTCAGTACCGGCCGGTCCAGCTCCATGCCGACCAGCGACCACGTCCCGCTGCTGATGTAGGCGAAGCTACGGCCAGCGGCGGGCACGGCGACGACAGCTGACGCGGTGTCGTGCGAGCCGACCGCGAGCACGGGCAGGCCTGCCGTCGGCCGCAAGCCGGCCGCCGTCGCAGGGTCGGGCAGCAGCTCGCCGATCGTGTCACCCGGCTGACGAATCGGCGGAAGCAGGCTAGGCATCAGGCCGACACGACGGATCAGGTCCACCGCCCAGGTGCGTGACCCGACGTCGAGCAGCTGTGTCGTCGAGGCGTTGGTGACCTCGGCGCCCGCACAGCCGGTCAGCCACCAGCACAGCAGGTCAGGGATCAGCAGCAGCGTGCGAGCCGACAGCAGCTGAGGGCTGTCGGCGGCCGCAATGAGCTGATAGATCGTGTTGAACGGCAGCTGCTGAATGCCGGTCACCGCGTACAGGTCAGCCGCGGGGATCGCGGACTGCACCCGTTCCATGACCCCGGCGGTGCGCTGATCACGGTAGTGGACTGGGTTGCCGAGCAGCGCCCCGCCGGCATCCAGCAAGCCGTAGTCAACACCCCAGGAGTCGATGCCGATACTGGAAAGCACGGCGTCCCGCCCCGCGGCGCGCAGCCCGTTGAGTACGTCGCCGTACAGCCGGAGGATGTCCCAGTGCAAAGTGCCGCCAGCCATGACCGGGACATTGCGGAACCGGTACGCCTCGCGCAGCGACAGCTCTGCCTTGCCGTCGCCACCCGGTGCCACCCGACCAAGGATCACGCGGCCGGACGACGCACCGAGGTCAACGGCCACCACCGTCGCAGAGTCGGCGGCCATCCGCGCCTCCTTCTCTTCGGCGAGGCCTCTGCTTCAACGCAAGAAGGCCGCAGTAATGCCCCCGTCGACCGGGATGTGCAGTCCGGTGGTAACAGGCAGATCGCCGGCGGTCAGGGCAACCACCGCAGCCGCCACGTGCTCGGGCAAAACCTCGCGGCCCAGCAGCGTGCGCCGGGCGTAAAACGCTCCGAGTTCCTCCTCGGGCACGCCATAAACCGCCGCCCGCTCGGCCCCCCATCCGCTGGCGAAGATTCCAGAGCCCCGGACTACCCCGTCCGGATTTATGCCGTTAACCCGCACGCCCAGCTTGCCGAGTTCGGCGGCGAGCAGCCGGACCTGATGAGCCTGGTCCGCCTTGGCGGCCCCATAGGCCAGATTGTCTGGCCCAGCGGCCACCGAGTTCTTGCTCACGATGTAGACAATGTCGCCGCCCATGTTCTGGTCAGCCAGCAGCCTGGCAGCTTCACGAGCCACCAGGAAGGAGCCGCGGGCCATCACCTGGTGCTGACTGTCCCAGTCTTCGACCGTCGTCTCGACCAGCGGTCGGGAGACCGACAGCCCCGCGCTGCTAACAACGAGGTCAACCCCGCCGAACGCGAGCGCGGCTGCGCGGTACATGGCGGCCACGCTGCCCTCGTCGGTAACGTCCGCATTCACGGCTGCCGCGATGTCGCTCGAACCAACCTCGGTCGCAGTTGCAGTGGCGGCGCCGCCGTCGCGGTCTGCCACAACGACACATGCGCCCTCAGCTGCCAGCCTCCGTGCGGTGGCCTTGCCGATGCCTGACCCGCCCCCGGTCACCAGCGCGATCCTGGTGGCGAGACGCTTCGCCGCCGGCCGCCGGGCTAGCTTGGCCTCCTCCAGCTCCCAGTACTCGATGCGGAACTTCTCGGCTTCGGCAATCGGGGAGTAAGCAGAAACGGCCTCGGCACCCCGCATCACGCTGATCGCATTGAGGTAGAACTCACCCGCCAGCCGAGCGGTCTGCTTGTCCGAACCGAAGCTGAACATCCCGATGCCGGGCACCAGGACAATTGCCGGGTTCGCGCCGCGCATCGGCGGAGACGACTGCGTGGCGTGCCGGTGGTAGTACGCGGCGTAGCTCTCCCGGTAGTCCGCGAGCAGTTCGCGCAGTCGGCCGAGGACGCTGTCGAGCGGGACCGAGGGAGCCAAGTCGAGCACCATCGGCCGCACTTTCGTCCGGAGAAAGTGATCTGGGCACGACGTGCCGAGCGCCGCAAGCCGCGGATGCTCGGACCGGCTGAGGAAATCAAGCAGGGCCGGGCTGTCGGTGAAATGGCCCAGCTGCCGCTGGTCGGCGGAGACCAGTCCGCGAAGTACCGGAGCTATGGCAGCTGCCCGCGCGCGGCGGTCGGCGTCGGGCTCAACAGGCCGGAACTCGGGGATGACGCTGCCGAACGGGTCACCGCGCCCGTGCTCGGCCAGAAAGCCGCGCGCGCGCGCGATGATCTCGAGCGAGCGGGCTTCACACTCGTCACTGCTCGCACCCCAGGCTGTGATGCCATGACCGCCCAGGATCACGCCCATCGCGTCCGGCCGCGTGCGCTGAATTCCGGCGATCTCCATGCCGAGCTGAAAGCCCGGTCGGCGCCACGGCAGCCACGCGACACGGTCACCGAAGCATTGGCGGGTCAGCTCCTCTCCGTCGACCGCGGCAGCGAGCGCGATACCGGCGTCAGGGTGCAGATGGTCGACGTGGGCGGCCTCGACGAGGCCATGCATGGCCGTGTCGATCGAGGGTGCCACGCCACCGCTGCCGTGCAGGCAGTAGTCGAAGGAGGGGACCATCTCGTCTTCATATTCAGCGCCCCGGTAGACGCCGGCCAGCGCCCGCAGCCGGTCCAGGCGCAGCACAGCCAGCCCGTCGGCGGTCAGTGTGCCGAGGTCCCCGCCCGATCCCTTGACCCAGAGCAGCTCGACGGGCTCCCCGGTCACCGGGTCATTGGCTTGCCCCTTGGCTGATGCATTCCCGCCGCCGTAGTTGGTGTTGCGAGGATCGGAGCCGAGCCGATTACTGCGGCCTATCAGGGCGGTGACCTGGGGGTGAGCTGGCATGTCATTAACCTCCCCAGCTCGCTTGGACGCCTCCGACGCGGCTCTCGACGATCTTCTGCTGGTAGCCGGAGCGATGGTAGGCCGCGACCGGATCAGGATCCAGGCCCATATCCTCGCGCAGTTCTGCGAGCAGCGGCCGGACGTCACTGCTGTAAGCGTCCATCAAGACGGCGTGGGCGCCCAGCACGTCACCGGCCTGCTGGGCTGAAGTCAGGGCGTCGAGGTCGACCAGCAGTGCCTTCGCAGTGGCTTCCTGAACGTTCATCACCGAGCGGATCTGCGCCGGGATCTTTGGCTCGATGTTGTGGCACTGGTCGAGCATGAATGCGATTCCAGCCTCAGATCCCAGACCGTCGGCTTGCGCCACCTCGAACAGGATCCGGAACAGCTGGAACGGATCAGCCGCTCCCACCATCAGGTCGTCGTCGGCATAGAAACGGCTGTTGAAGTCGAAGCCACCAAGCCGACCTGCCCGCAGAAGCAAGGCCACGATGAACTCAATGTTCGTTCCTGGCGCATGGTGACCTGTGTCCACGACCACGGAGGCTTGCGATCCCAGCGCGAGGCAGTGCACGAGCGAGGTCCCCCAGTCCGGAACGTCGGTAGTGTAAAAGGACGGCTCGAAGAGCTTGTACTCCAGCAGCATCCGTTGGCCCGGCCCGAGCCGCTGATAAGCGATCTGTAGTGACCCGGCTATGCGCTCTTGGCGCGCTCTTATGTTGTCCTGGCCTGGGTAGTTAGTGCCGTCAGCGAACCAGAGCTTCAGGTCCCGCGAGCCAGTCTCGTCCATGATGTCGACGCACTGCACCAGGTGGTCGATGGCCTTGCGGCGGACCGCAGGGTCAGGATTTGCCACGCTGCCCAGCCGGAAGTCGTTGTCCTGGAAGACGTTGGCGTTGACCGCGCCGATCCGCATGCCGACGCCTGCGGCATGCCGGGCCAGAGCGGCGTAGTCATCGACTCTGTCCCAGGGGATGTGGAGGGCGATGCTCGGTGCCACGCCCGTATAGGCGTGTACTTGCGCCGCATCGTCGATCTTCTCGTGAGGTGTGCGCGGCACCCCTTCCTGCGCGAACACCTTGAACCTGGTTCCGGAGTTCCCGAAAGCCCACGAAGGAAGCTGTATCTGATGGCCTCGCAGGGTCTCTTTCACCAAGCTAAGGTCGCGCATTGCAGCCTCCGGGATGCACGCAGGGATGGAACGTTTCAAGCATGCCCGCGTTTAGCGTGCTGTCAATAGCCTTTGGTGCGCTAGCCGTGGGAACGGCGACGAGCCAGAAGGAGATAAGAACAGCAGCGCCGCGCATGGCCGTGGAACGGCTGGGTTGCTCCACGGTGACACGAAAGGAAGGATGACACGACCAGGCGCCCGGCAGGCCGCGACGTCGGCGCCCTCCTCCGGCGGCCTGTTCCTCATCGCCTTCATGAAATCCCGCCCAGTTCAATCAAGCTCCAGACCACCTTGCCGCTGATGCCCCGAGGAAGTACACCCACCACACTGGCGGCACCGTGTTCGCGCGCCCGCTTGCAACTCGGTCAGTACTACGCCGACGCCCTGTTCATGTGACTTAGCCGCTGTGGGCATAGTCAAGTGTCCCAGCGCGCCGTAGATCCGGTTCCCGATGCCGCACGCTGGCAGTGCAAGTCGCGAGCCCAGTGGCGCTGCGTCACGCCGTGACGGCGCGGGAAAGACCGTGGGATATCTAGATCCACGTCTTCTTGCAGTTGCCGCCGACGCCAGCCGGCTTGGGCTCTCGCGGAGGGCGGAGAGTTGTCCTCCGCATGCTTGCTTGGGCTCCCTGGCCGGCGTCGCACAGCGCGTTACCGCCCCCACGCTGATCCTTAATGCAGAACACGACCAGTTCTTCGAGGGTCAGCCCACAGCTCGTTGACCGGGCGCTGACCCGAGCGGCGACCACCCTCGTCACTCTCACCGCGGCAGAGGGCGCTGGCGAGCATTGCCACATGGGGGCGCTGACACGCTCGCACCAGGTGATGTTTGACTGGCTCGACGGTGTCCTGGCACAGACGTCCATTGCAGTCGACGACAGCTCGCTCTGACTAGCCAGCCGATCGGTGGCGCTCGTCAGGACCGGTGCGACGCTAGGGTCGTCGGGGTGTGATCAGCCGCGAAGTCCAGGGATGGTCGCTCATGACCGCAGGCGGATCGCCCGCGCAGCGGCGGAACCCGTGTCACGGCGGTTGATCGCGTCGTGAAGTAACTCGCGCTGGTCCCGGTCAAGCAGCGGCAGCACTGAACTGAAGTCGTGCTCGTCTTTGTCTCGTTCGGACATGGGTTTCATGGTCAGCACGACTTCCGGAGCCAGGTGCGGGATCCCGTGCCGGGCCCGGCCTGCCTCGCCGAGCGGGCGCAGGATAGTGGGCTTACCCCGTTGATACACCTGGGTACTGCCCACGGCGGCGCGAACAGGACGTGGATGGGGACCGGCATGCGGGGCCCGCATCGCCAGCGGCGACGCCGCCGCCTAAGATCCGCAGCAGCGCTACGACCTGCGGTTATTACCGCGCGATGAGCCCAGTGACGGCCCTGCCGATGATCATGCGCCGGAGCAGCCCTTTTCGGACCAGCCGCGCACTACCTCATCAGCGTGCCTTTAGCTCAGAGTACCTAACTGAGCCATTCGACCTGCTCCCCCCATTTGGATGAGGTCATGGGGAGGCTGGCACGAGCGCGCAGTGGGCGATGGTACCTGATGGGAACAAAGTTCCCTTGATGGTAACTAGGGTCGCTGGGCTACCGTCGCGGCATGGCCGGAGCCCTCCCGCGCGACGTTGCCTACAGGGCTGCGCGACACCAGACCGAGGTGCGGGCAGTTTACGCATGTAGATGGCCTATCGCTGGTCATCTTGTCAGCACCAACTCAGCACCACGTTTCGGCCCACGCATGCGACGATCCAGGGATGGACGGCGACGCCCTTCCGCATCAGGTGCTGCGCGAGGCTTCGCTGGTAATGCTGCCCCGCCAGATCCGCCCGCGGCATGGGACGGCGTTCGTGGTCGACTGGCAGGGAACCACGGCGGTGCTGCGCTCCGCGTCGCCGATCGGCCCGGAAACACCAGGCGCAAGCAACGTTGATGATGTGCGGTGGCAGCATGCCTTCCTTGGCAGGCTGACCGCTCTCGGCTTCCCTGCGCCGCAGCCGCTACCGGCTTTTGCCGGCAACTCGTGGACCGTAGCCGATGGCCTGCTCTGGGAACTGGTCTCATTTCTGCCCGGCTCTGCGGTGGGATGGTCGCCGCGCCCGCCGATGGATAAGATCGGAGCACTGCTGGCCCGTTACCACGCGACCGCCGAGCAGATCCGGATGCCCGGTCAGCGCCCGTCTGCGCTGCCGCTGGCGCAGGTGCCGGGCCTCTTGATGTCAGCCCTCGACACCGCCGGGGTCGCCGGCCACCATTCGACCGTCATCCGCAAGCACGCCGACCAACTGTCCCGCCACCTGTCCGAGATCGCGCCGACGGACCGGGAACTAGCGGTGATCCACGGCGACTTCACCAACGACAACGTCGTCGCCTCCGGCAACCCGCCGGTTGCGACCGGCGTGATCGACTTCGCGCTCGCCCACATCGAGCATCCCCTTGCCGACATCGGTTACGCGCTGTGGCGCAGCGGACGTCCAGCCGAGCACGCCACCTGGCTGGACCATGACCGGGTTTGCGAGTACGTGCACGGCTACCACGGCGCGAGGCCGCTCTCACCGGATCAGGCAGCGGCCATCCCCACCTACATGTTCGGCCGTGGCCTGCAGATGATCGCCAAACGCGTCCGCGCCAGGCGGCCCGACATTGGCATGCTCCCGGAGGTGCAGTGGATCAGCGAGAACCATCAGGTGCTGACCGATGTCATCCAGCGAGCTATCGGGCGGTGATGGCGCGATCTTGCAACGCGGAGGGCGGCCACTGCTCATGATCGTCTCGTTGGGACGAGACTTGGAGCCGGAAACCGAGAACGTGCAATAAGCGGCGTTAGCACCCGCAGCCATCCCGAGGATCCAGTGTGATTTACGGGTCGCCGTGGCCCCGTTCGTACTTGCATGCGCTGCAGCCCCGGAAGGTCTTGGCGACGCGCTGACAGCGGGCTGCTGGCGCTGGATGCACGATCGCATGGGTGCGACCATGGCGTTTACGCTGCTCATCACCATCTGAGGAGCCAGCCGAGCCAGGGCGGGATAGGGAAATTGACCTGGGGCCGGCATGATTGCATCCACCCACACCCGAAGAGAGGCGACGAGCGTAATGGCTTCTTATCCCGAGGGAACAGTACTGACCTGCTCCCATGAAGACTGCAAATGCCGGGTCCTCATCCAGGCCGCGTGCCACTGCCCCGGTGCGGACGGGCCGTCCACCTACCGCTGCGCGTGCGGCGCTGAGCTGATCCCAGTCAAGGCCACCTGAGCGGCGCACGCCGCCGTGAGCCGGGGCACGTGCCCACCCCGGTAGAGCTTGGTGCCTCGCGTGTCGACGCTGACCAGTGCCAGCTCATCGAGCTGCGTGGCCAAGTCGTTCGGCGAGACCCCCGACCGGGCCGGCGGCAACTTCGGCGTCTGTCAAGACGCGGGCTTGGCCGTAGTCGGCGAAACCTTGCCAGTCGAGGACCACGCACGGCTCGTCACCGACGATCCAGGCGTCGTGTCCAGGCGCCATGACAGCGAAGTCGCCGGGGCCGTATTCCATCTCTTCGCCGTCGTCCATGACGACCTTCATCCGCCCGGAGACGAAGTAGCCAGTGTGGGCGGCCTGGCAGCTGTCGGTCCTGGCGATGCGCTTCACGTGCTGCGACCACCGCCAGCCGGGCTGGAAGGTGGCCCGGCCGACGGGGCCTGCGTCGAGATTCACCAGCTCGAGCTGGCCGCTGTCGGCCTCGAACTTGCGGACCTCCTGCGGCGAGTCCAGGCTCTTGCGTACGAGTCCTGGCATGTCACGTTCTCCGTTTCTGAGGCGTGACGGATGGATCAGGGATCAGGGCGCATTGACCGGCTTGCCCGGCATCTTTCCCCATTCGGCCCATGACCCGTCGTAGACGCGGACGTGGTCGCAGCCGAGCAGGTGAGTCAGGACGAACCACGCGGTACTGGCGCGGCCGCCGATCGTGCAGTAGGTGATCAGTTCGCCGTCCCGGTGCAGGCCGGCTGAGAAGATCTCGTGCAGGCTGGCGGGATCCAGGAAGGCCCCGCGGTCGTCGTACATGCCATCGATCGGCTGGTGCACCGCTCCAGGGACGTGGCCCGCCTGTCCCCCCGGCTCCATGCCGCCGAACGGCCAGAATCGTTCGCCGGAGTACTCCTCCGCGGTGCGCACGTCCAGGAGAGTGGTGGCGCGGCTGCCGATGGCGTCGAGCACCGCCTCGTGGTCGGCCCGTAGCCTCGCGTCCGGCTCACCGAGCGGGTAGCTGGCCGGCCCGGGCTCGCTGGCCAGTGAGCTGGCCGGCCGGCCCTCGCCGCGCCAGGTGTCGCGTGAGCAGTCCAGGATCCGCGCGTCGGCGTGCCCGTAAAGCTTCATCAGCCAGAAGCCCATTGCGGGCCCGTAGCCGTAAAACACGACCTTGGTGCGCGGGGTGATCCCGGACCGCTCCAGGAGGCGCTGCACTGCCAGGGTTGGCACCGGCCGGTACTCGGCGTCGCGCAAGTCGGCGTAGATATTCCAGTGCACCGCCCCGTCAATGTGCCAGTCGTTGTAGGCGGCCCGGCTCACGTCCACCTCGACCACCCGCACCGCGGGGTCGTGCAGGCGGGCCTGCAGCCAGGCCGGGCTAACCAGGACGCCGACGTCGGCCGGCTCAGGCTCGGGCCTGCTCGTCACTGGCGTGGTGTTCATCGCTGCCTCCGTTCAGCTGGCTGATTGCCGCGACTGTGCCGGACTCGGTGACGGCAGGCCGCGGCGAGGTGTTGACCTCAAGCCGGAAAATGTCCGGGCGGTTGTAGTGGCCGACCGGATCCAGGTGACGGCGCGCCACCGTGACCTCCCGCAGGGCGAGGTCGGCGATTAGGGCTTCCTCGCGCCGGCGGACCGGGCCGGCGAGCACGATGCCGCTCGGCGCGACGACGACGGTGTTGCCCTCTTCCAGCCACGGCCCGTTTTCGTCCAGGTAGCCGGCTGGGATGAGCCGGTCGCGCCCGGGGAACCCGGCTGGGACCTGGTCTGCGTGCAGCACGGGGTTGACTCCGACCACGAACATCCGGTTCTCCCTGGCGATGTGCCGCATGGTCGCGATCCAGCCGTCGCCGGAGGCCAGCGTGGGCGCAAGCCAGACCTGGACGCCCTGGGCGTAAAGGTGAAACCGGGCCAGCGGCATGTAGTTCTCCCAGCAGATCAGCCCGCCCACACGGGCTAGGCCGGTGTCGACGACTCGCAGCGTCGAACCGTCACCCATGCCCCAGACAGTGCGCTCAGACCCGGTCGGCACCAGCTTGCGATGCCGGCCGGCCAGTTCCCCCGACGGCGAGAAGTACAGCACCGTGTTGTAGATGGTGCTGCCGTGCGGCTCGCGCTCCTGGACGCCAATGACCAGCCATACCTGGTGCTCGGCGGCGATCGCGGCGAGTTGCTCACCAGCCCGGCCCTGGATTACTACAGCGTTATCCGCCAGTAGCGCGAACCAGTCCTCGTCGTCCTTCCAGACCGGTTGGGTGTCGATCCAGATAGGTGTGCCGGGCACGAACGCCTCGGGAAAAACGATCAGCTGGGCCCCCTGGGCTGCCGCGGCGGCAGTCAGCGCGGCGACCTTGCCGATCGTGGCGTCCCGGTCCATGAGAACGTAGCTGGCCTGCACGGCCGCTATCCGGATCATGGTCATCGCTCTCACCTATGTTCGGCAGGCAGGGATGCCCGCTCGCCAGAGATGGGCGCCGCCTCGCTGGACAGGGTTGCGGACGCGGCCGATGGGCGGGATGGCGCGTCGTCGTCATCGCGGCGGAAGGTCACCGCTGCTCGCGGCGTCGCGTCCACGATCAGCTGCAGCACGTCGCTCCGGCTGTAGTGGCCGACCGGGTCGAACTGCTGGCGACCGGCCCTGGCAACGTCGGTGTCGATCTCAGCGCAGACAATGCCTTCCTCGCCGACCAGCGGACCCGCGATAATGGCCCCGTCGGGCGCGACGATCGCCGAGTTGCCGCGCGATAGCCAGTCCTCCGCCCCGGCGTAGAGGTCCGGTCGACCCGACAGATCCTCGGGCAGGTCCGTAGCCCGGATGCAAGCGGTCACGCCGACCACGTAGGTGCGGCCTTCCTTGGCGATGTGCCGCAGGGTCGGTATCCATACCTCGGAGTTGTCCCAGGTAGGAGCCAGGTAGATGTCGATGCCCCCGGCGTACAGCGCGGCCCGGGCCAGCGGCATGTAATTCTCCCAGCAGATCAGCCCGCCCAGACGGCCGAACCCGGCTTCGATGGTCGTCAGGCCCGACCCGTCGCCGGCGCCCCACACCAGTCGCTCGCCGCCGCTCGGCATCAGCTTGCGGTGGCGGCCGGCCAGTGTCCCGTCCGGCCCGAAATACAGCAGCGAGTTGTAGAGCGTCGAGCCAGCTTGGTCGCGCTCGGTCACACCGACGCATAGCCAGATCCCAAGCCGCCGGGCGGTCACGGCCAGCCTGTCGCAGGCCGGGGAGTCAGCCACCACAGCCTGGTCGAGCAACCGGGCGTACAGTGCCGTGGCAGTGGCGTCCCATGGCCGGGTCCGCCAGACCCAGTCCGGGTAGCCGGGCACGAACGCCTCGGGGAACGCGACCAGCCGGGCGCCCTGTGAGGCGGCCTCTCCGGCGAGCGCGACGGCCTTGCCGATCGTCGCGTCCCGGTCCAGGAACTCCGGCGCGGCCTGCACCGCTGCTACCGTCACCGGTGCCATCGCTGATCCTCGCTGAGCTGTGCGAGGAAGTCGGCCAGCAACTCGTTGACCGTGCCGGGCCGCTCCATATTGATCATGTGGCCAGCGCCGGGGACCACGTGGTACCGGGCGCCGGGGATGCGGCGGGCGAGCACGGCAGACATCTCCTTGAAACACGGCACGTCGTGCTCGCCGATCAACACCAGGACCGGCATGGCCAGCTTCTCCAGCGTTTCGATCAGCGCGGGCTCGTGTTCCTCGTGCGGGTCGTGGCCGCTCCAATGCTGCCCTGGGTATCCGGCCACCATCTCCTCGAGCTGACGGGCGAGCCGCGGGTGCTGGCGGGCGGCGGCGAACAGCGGGTGCTCCAGCCAGGCCGCCCGTCCCGCCAGCAACCCGCGGTCCCGGGCCTCGCGGACGGTCGAGTCAGATGCCGAGACCGAGCCGGGGTCCCACGGGACACCATCCAGCACCGAATCCAGCAGCACGAGGCCGACAATCCGGTCGGGTGCGCACAGCGCCGCCTGCGTCACGACCCGGCCGCCGAACGACAGCCCGGCCAGCGCCGCCTTCTCGATACCGAGATGGTCTAGCAAGGCAAGCAGGTCACCGGCGTGGGTGTAGCCGACGGCCGGGTCGAATGGGCCAGAAGCGCCGAACCCGCGGACGTCATACCGGACCACCTGGAACCGCGCGGCCAGATGCCTGGCCTGCGGCTCCCACATCCGCATGTCCAGCCCGAAACCGTGGACCAGGACCACGGCCGGCCCCGCGCCGGTCACCTCGTAGGCCAGGCGAGCGCCCGGCAGGGCCAGCACCCCCTGGATGCTGGCCGTCGCGCTGGCTTCCGCAATGCCCTGGGCAGACACTGTCATCACCGATCCGCCTCGCACACGAAACTGACCCGGTCCGCCGCGGCCCGGCTGAACCGAGTGCGCAGCGGACCGGGCGTGCAGCGGCTGCCGCGGCTATGCAGCTCAGCCTCGGTGACGGCCATACCGGTGCCTCCCGCGGTGCGGGCGGGTGCTGGTGGCACCCGCATAACCGCATGGTGGCCCGCAGCCAGCACCGGTCACATCCGTAAACCGTGCGTATTCTCCGCGGTACCGGTTACGTATCCAGGCCGTCCGAGTACGTAGCCAGCTCAGCCCGGCGCAGCCCGGTCTTGGCGACCAGTCGCTCCATGTGCTTCTCGACCGTGCGTGGCGACAAGAACATCGCCCCGGCGATCTCCTTGTTGCTCAGGCCCTGGCCGACCAGCCTGAGGACGTCGGCTTCACGTTCCGTCACGCCGAGTCCTCGCAGCCGGCCCGGCACTTGCGTCCCTCCCGCCCGCCGTCTTGGCACTGACGCCCCGGCCTCACGGAGCAACCCCCGGCAGGCCGCAGCCACAAGCGCGTCACCACGCACCGCGAAGTAGTCCTCAGCTTCGCGCAGCCAGCCGACCGGCTCGCCCCAGCCGTCGGCCAGCGCCGCCTGCGCCGCAATCCGGCGGGCATATTGCCGGTACCAGGCAACCAGCGGACCCATCTCAGCGTCCGCGGCGACGAACGCCGCCTCCGCCAGTTCTCGATGGCCGCGCCTGCCGGCCAGCACCGCGTCGGCATACCCGAGCAGGGAGCCGACTACCAGGTGCCTGGTGCCATGTGCGGCCCGCACCCGCGCCGCTTCGCTGGCCGCGTCCAGCTCAAGCACAGCACCTAGTAGCGGCCACAACCCGAGGAACGGGGGCGCGATCGTCGCCGGCGAACTCAGCAGCAGCCCGGCCCCAGCCGTCATCCGCTCATGCGCCTCGTCGAGCCGCTCGGAGAGCAGGGCCAACGTAGCCCGGCAGTGACCCTCGGAGCAGCCGAGCACATCCCGGTCGCCCGGAGCGAGCGCGATAGCCTCGGCGATCTTGACCTCCATGTCCTGCTGCTCACCACGGATCGCGTGCGCGGTCGCCTGGAAGATCAGCGCCATCGGCAACGTTGCCAGCCGGAATCGGCGCGACGCCTCCGCAGACATCCCGGCGGCCGCCAGCGCCTCCGCGGCCCGGAATTGCTTGTTCAGCCCAGCAGCGATCTGCAGGTCCAGCGTCGCGGTCAGCGCCAGCGCGCCTTCGGCTTCCGCCAGCTCGCGCGCCTGTTCGAGCCGGGCCGTGCTCTCGGTGCGCAACTGATCGATAGTGCCGAGCTCGTGCAGCGCCCGCGCATGCCACAGGCGCAGCCCGTGCGCGCTCGCGACGCTCGCCGCCCGGGTAAATGCTTGCTCAGCCGCGTCGAGGTCCCTTTGCCGGGCAACCCTGCCGATCACCTCCAGCGCCTCACACGAGACCTCCGCCAGCCCTCCGCGCTCGGCTGCGGCCAGCGCGGCGCGGGCCAGTTCGCCCGCCCGCCTCAGCTCTCCCAGGCCGACCGCAACCTGGGCCGCGCACGCGTCCACCTGCCCGGTATCGGCACCCGCTGACCGGCGGGCGATCTCGACACTCGCAGCAGCCTCCGTCCACCGCCCGCCGGCGATCGCCGCACGGGCGATCCCAAGATGCAACGCCGCCACCCGGGCGGCGCTAGGCTTGCGGCCGAACCGGGCCAACAGCGCCTGACCCATCTCGATCGCTCGGTCGACCTGGCCGGACAGCGCAAAGACCTCGGTCAGCGCCTCGCCTATGGGGCCGCGCAACGCCGAGTCGTCCGGGCCGACCAGAGCGTCTGCCCGAGAGAGCGTCTGCTCGGCGCTGGCCAGCGCTCCCACGGCCAGGTCGCGACGGCCGGCCTCGAGCAGTAGTGTGCCGGCCCGCGCCGTGTCTCCCGCGACCTCGGCCAGTTCAGCTGCGATCACGCACCATGTGCCAGGCAAGCCGGGATGTGCTGCCTCCACCGCGGCCAGAGCCCGGCCGGCCAGCAGCGCCCGCTCCGGCGGCAGCAGGCCGACGAGCACCGCCTCATGCGTGAGCGCGTGCCTGAACTGGAAACCATCCCGGTCCGTCGCCACCAACTGCAACCCCACCGCCTGCCGGAGTGCCGCCGCCACGGCGGCATCCGGCAGGTTGGACGCCGGACCGAGGATGCGCCAGTCGAATCTGCGGCCGAGTACCGCAGCCGCCTCGATCACCCGGCGGGAACTGGCAGGCAGTCCGTCAAGCCGTCGCCCCACTGCGTCAGCAAACGTGCCGGGGACCCCGGCCCCAGCCGGTCCGGACAGTTGCCATTGGCCGTCCCGCTCGGCCAGCGACCCGTCGGCAACCAGGCCGGCCAAGATCTCCTCGACGAGGAACGGCAGACCCTCCGCCCGTTCTGCGATCAGTGCATGGACCACATCAGGCAACTGGCTGGCACCAACGCACGCCAGCGCCATGCGATCGGATTCCGCCGCGTCCAGCCGACCCAGGGGCAGCACCAAAGCCGAGCCGCGGGCCTCAAGTACTCTGGCCAGCCCAGCAGCCGCGGCGCCTTCCTCATCACGCAACGTGCCCACGCACAGAACCCGCTCCGCTGCCGAGTTGTCGGCCAGGTACTCGAGCAACGCGAGCGTTTCCCGGTCCGCCCAGTGCAGATCCTCAAGGATCAGCAGGCACCCAGCCTCACCCGACAGGGCACGTAGCAGCCGCAGCACCGCCTCCCCCAAGAACACGAGCGATTCATCGCCTGCCCTCGGCTTCGGTTGCCGCCACTCCGGAACCAGCCGACCCAACGTCGCCCGGAACGGGCCCAGCTCCGGGCTGTCGGGCAGGCGGCCGGCCCGCCCGGCCGAGGCCAGCGCCTCGGCAAGCGGCCGGAACGGCCTCGGCACGTCGTTGGCCACCGCCCGGCCGGTCAGCACGACCTGCCCCAGCGCGCCGGCAGTCCGGGCTGCCACCCGGACCAGCCGCGACTTGCCGACCCCCGCCTCGCCAGTAATCAGCACCACGCCACCGCGGCCTGCTCCGGCTGCGGCCAGCGCAGCCTCCAGGCGACGGACCTCCCCATCCCGCCCCACCAGCACCGGGCACAGCACCTGCCGCACGCACCCAGTATCGGACCGCACCACAGGCAAGGGCCAGGGTCCGTCTGCCTGATGAACGCGCCTAGGACCGAGCGGCCCCCCTGTCGAGCCGCTACTACATCGGACTGCCAAGCGCTCGCTCGCCGATTGCGCCTGTTACAGTGCTAGCCCGCTGGCGGGATGTTGTGGTTGATCCGGAACAGGTTATGCGGGTCGTAGGTCGCCTTAACCTGCGCGAGCCGGTCGTAGTTCTGGCCGAAGGTGGCTTTCAGCCGGTCCTGACCCTCATCACCCATCATGAAGTTCACGTAGGCGCCGCCAGCGGAGTAGGGATGAGTGGCGTCCGAGTAGGCCACGGTCCACCGCCTCAGTTCTGC
>JASHOE010000108.1 GCA_030041275.1 Streptosporangiaceae bacterium | reverse complement strand
CGCCGCGCCCGCCGCGCCGGGCTCGACCCGTCTGGCCTGCCCGTCTGCCCCGCCCGTCGGCCACGCTGGGCTCCTCGGCCGACAGCATGCCGTCAGTCAGCAATCCGTCCGCGGCGGCAGCGGCCGCGAGCAGCAGGCCGGCGGCAGCAACAGCGAGGGCGATGCCCGGCCACGCGGTCACGGACTGACTGCCAGCTACCGTCACCGTGACGCGGCTTGCCAGCAGCGCAACGGCGAAGCCGAGCAGCGCCGCGCACCAGCCGGCCGTCACGAGCGCCAGGCGCCGCGACGTAGCGAGCGCGGCGACACCGAGCGCGAGCAGCGCAGCGCTGGTCCAGAACGGCGGCAGCCCAGGTCCGCCAGGGCTCAGCAGCAGCAGCGACTTAGCTGGCAGGTCAGCAGCGGCCAGCCCTGGCTGTTTAACGCCCGCCTCCAGCAGCAGTCCCGTCGGGTGCTCGAGCAGCGGCAGCAGCCACGGCAGCAGCAGCACGAAGGGTGTCAGCACGACAATGGCGAGGTTCGTGAGCGACGCGCTCGTGCGCCGGAGCGTGAGCGCGGCGACGAGCGCCGCCACGACCACCAGTGGCCACAGCAGCGGCACGAAGGAGGCGCCGACCGTGACGGTAAAGCCAGTCGCCCACGCGGCTCGCCGGGCGATCTTGGCCGGCTGGCTGACCATCCGGCCCGCTAGCATGCCGAGCACGGGAATGAGCACGAACCCGACCGCGCTGCCGAGCCGGCCGGCCGAGATCGCGCCGAAGGCGATCGGCAGCAGCGCATAGGCGGCCGCGCTCCACACGCGCACCGCGACCGACGACGTCACCCGACGGAGTGACAAGTACGCGGTGATCCCGGCGAGCGGGACGCACCCGAGCAGCAGCACGTCGACGGCCAGCCACGCCTTGCCAATCAGCACCGTGGCGAGTACGGCAAGCACACCGATATACGGCGGCCCATACGTGACCGAGCCGATCCCGACCGGGTGATACGACTGCAGGAACTGCGACCACAGCCCGGATGCGCCTTCCCAGGCGGGCAGCAACGCGCCGCCGCCGAGTGTGCCACCGGTGATGACGCGGCGCTCTGCGGCGATGGTGACGATGATCAGCCCGAGGACCAGCAGCA
This sequence comes from Streptosporangiaceae bacterium, assembly GCA_030041275.1. Lineage (GTDB taxonomy): Bacteria > Actinomycetota > Actinomycetes > Streptosporangiales > Streptosporangiaceae > JAJYUU01. Next base: position 11,540 of record JASHOE010000108.1, on the reverse strand, counting down.
CGCCGGGCCTGGTCAGCAGGCGCTGCAGGAAACCGGAGTCGACCAGGAGCGAGTCGTCGTCGGTGGGGTCGTCGGTCGCGTGGTGCGCACCGGCGAGGTCATCAGAACCTGGCCGGGCCGCCGCGGACGCCAGGAGCTCGGCTACCCGGCGGATGGACCGGCCCGGCGGTAGATCCGCGCGAACCGCGCCGTAGGCAGCCCGGCGTCCCGGCGCCCGGAGGCGTCTGGCACTGGCCAGCCGCAACGGGTGGCCGACCACGCCGAGGTAGGCGGCGGACTCGTCCAGCGCTGCCGACGGCCGCTTGGCGATCAGGTAATAGAGCGTGCGCAGCAGCGACAGCACGAGGTTGCCCACCATCGAGGCGAACATGGGCCCAGCGGGCAGGTTGCCGAGCAGCGTCAGCAGCCCGTTGCGCCGGTCCAGCATCCTCGCCCGACGGCCGACCGAGATGGCTCGTCGGCCCCGGGTGGCAGCGCGAGCGTGGTAGACGATTGCGTCGGTGATGACCCGGACGCGAAAGCCGGCCTCGTGCACTCGCCAGCAGAAGTCGATGTCCTCGCCGAACAGGCCCATGCCAGGGTCGAAGCCACCCAGTCGGTCCCACACGTCGCGGCGCACCAGCAGACCAGCGCTGCACACCGCGAGTACATCCCGGTCGCCGTCGTGCTGGCCCTGGTCGACCTCGCGCGGCTCGACGCCCGTCACGCGCCGACCCGCCGTGTCGATGGTCAGCCCGGCCTCGACGATGACGTTCCGGTCGGTCCAGTCTCGCAGCTTCGGGCCAAGCACGGCAGCCTGTGGCGTCTCGGCGGCGCCGCGCAGCAGTTGCTCTAGCGCGTCTGGCGCGGGCTCGCAGTCGTCGTGCAGCAGCCAGAGCCACTCGACCTGATCGGATCGCTCGCCGCGGCTACGTCCGGGTGCGCCGGGAACCGGGGCGCTCGCCGCCTTGTGCTGCACGGCCCGGCGGACGGCAAGCGCGTAGCCCGTGCCCCGGTCCATGCCGAACACCGAGCCCTGCCCGAGCTGCGCGGCGAGGACCGAGCCGCCGCGGTCCCGGCTGCCGGTATCGACGGCCACGATCCGCTGCAGCGGCTTGGTCTGCTCGCCGAGCGCGTCGATCAAGCGCGGAAGCCACGTGGCGCCGTCGTGGGCAACGATCACCGCGGTCACCACGTGCTGGGAGTACGAGTCGGTTGGCGACAAGGAAGTTCGCTTGCTGTCCGGTTGGCTAGCGGCCGCGGCACTTCTCATGCCGACCTGACCTGACGGGGGTACCCGTGAACAATACGCGAATCCGACCCGGCTGGATGGTCAGACAGATTTGCTGCCAGTTACGAACGGTGACCGCTCAGCGACGCGTCGTGGAGCGATGGCAGACACTGCCGGTGAGCGCCGTACGACTCAGCGGGTTAGACCGCCTGGCGCTTGAGTCGCCTGCGTTCCCGCTCGGACAGGCCGCCCCAGATGCCGAATCTCTCGTCGTGCCCGAGCGCGTACTCCAGGCACTCCGCCCGCACCTCGCAGCCGCGGCACACCCGCTTGGCCTCGCGGGTCGAGCCGCCCTTCTCCGGGAAGAACGCCTCGGGATCGGTCTGCGCGCACAGCGCCCGGTCCTGCCAGCTGCTCTCCTCGGCATCATCTGCGCCGATGCCCAGTGCGTCGCGCACCAGCGAGACGATGACCTCTGCCACTGCGCACCTCCCTGCCGTCAGTTCCCCGTGGATCCCGCCCCCGGTCCTAGGGCGAGAAATTACATGGGTGAAATTACACGCGCGTGTCTTGCGCTGCGTCAAGGGAGATACGTGGTATTGGCCACCTGCTTGCCGGGGTTGTGCGGAATATTCGTCACGCCTTTTTGGGAACGACAGCCGTACTGCCTCGGGTCACGCGCCCGCTGGCGGTGTCCCGGGCTGCGGCGGCGCCGCCGCTGTTGACAGACTCTGGAGCATGCGCATCACAGTTCTGGCTGGCGGCGTCGGCGCCGCGCGGTTCCTGCGTGGCCTCCGCGCGGCCGTCCCTGATGCGGACGTCACCGTGATCGGCAACACCGGCGACGACTTCGCGCCGTTCGGCCTGCACGTGAGCCCCGACCTGGACACGGTGATGTACACGCTCGGCGGCGGCATCAGCGAGGAGCAGGGCTGGGGCCGCGACGGCGAGAGCCACGCGGTGCTTGCCGAACTCGCCGCATACGAGGCCGGGCCGGGCTGGTTCGGCCTCGGCGACAAGGACATCGCCACGCACATCCTGCGCACCCAGCTGCTCGCGGCCGGAGAGCCGCTCTCGGCGGTGACACGGCGGCTCTGCGAGCGCTGGCAGCCGGGCGTCACGCTGCTGCCGATGTCCGACGACCCGGTGCGCACCCACGTCACGGTGGACCTGGATGGGCACGAGCAGGTACTGCACTTCCAGGAGTGGTGGGTCAGGCTGCACGCGGCGGTGCCAGCCCGCCGGATCGAAGCGGTCGGCGCCGCGCGGGCCCGGCCTGCGCCCGGCGTGCTCGAGGCCATCGCCGCCGCCGACTTCGTGCTGCTGCCGCCGTCTAACCCGGTCGTCAGCATCGGCGTGATCCTCGCGGTCCCCGGCGTCGCGGCGGCAGTGCGCGCGCAGCGCGTCGTCGGTGTATCGCCGATCATCGGCGGCGCGCCGGTGCGCGGCATGGCCGATGCGTGCCTGGCCGCGATCGGGGTGCAGACATCCGCCATCGCGGTCGCGGCCCACTACGGCGCCGGCTTGCTCGACGGGTGGCTGGTCGACGACCAGGACAAGGACGCGGTGGACGCGCCGGAACTGGCCGGCATCGCGGTGCGCAACCGCCCGCTGTACATGACGAACGTCGCCGCGGCGGCAGAGATTGCCAGGGCAGCGGTCGAGCTCGCGCTGGAGGTGCGACCATGAGCGGGCCGGGCGAGTCCGTACCGACCGCGACCGGGCGGGCCCACGAATCGCATCCAGCTACGCCGTTCCCTTCTTCGGTTGCGGTTGTGCCGGTCCCTGACATCCCGGAGATCACGCCAGGCGCGGACCTCGGCACGCTCATCGCCGACGCCGCGCTCGCGGGACCTGGTCTGTTTGACGGCGACATCCTGGTGATCACTTCCAAGATCGTCAGCAAGGCCGAGGACCGGGTGATCTCCGGCGACCGAGAGTCCGCAATCCGGGCCGAGACGGTCCGGGTGGTGGCCCGCCGCGGCGCGACCACCATCAGCCAGACCCGGCACGGGCTGGTGCTGGCGGCGGCAGGCGTCGACGAGTCGAACACCAGGCCGGGCACCGTCGTGCTGCTACCGCTGGATCCGGACCGCTCGGCGGACGCGCTGCGCAAGGCGATCGGCGCGCGGGCCGGCGCACGGCTCGGCGTGATCATCACTGACACCATGGGCCGGCCGTGGCGGGCAGGCCAGACAGACGCGGCCATCGGCGCGGCCGGGATCTTGCCGCTGCGCGACCATCGGGGCCAGCCCGACACGTTCGGCAACGTCCTCGCGGTGACGATCGCGGCGGTGGCCGACGAACTCGCCGCCGCCGCCGACCTGGTGAAGCAGAAGACGACCGGCGTTCCGGTGGCAATCGTCCGCGGCCTCGCCGGGCTGGTCACCGACGCTGCCGGGCCAGGCGCCGCGGCGCTGATCCGGCCCGCGGAAGACGACATGTTCCGGCTCGGCACCGCAGACGTGCTCACCGCGCGGCGGACCGTGCGGGAGTTCACCGCGGCGCCGGTGTCGCAAGACGCAGTCCGCCGAGCGATCGCCGCCGCGATCACCGCGCCCGCGCCGCATCACAGTCAGCCGTGGCGGTTCGCGGTGCTGGAGTCCGCCGCGGCGAGGACGCGACTGCTCGACGACATGCTCGCCGCGTGGAAGTCCGATCTGGCTGCGGACGGCTTCACGCCGGACCAGATCACACGCCGGGTGGCTCGCGGCGAGCCACTGCGCAAAGCGCCGCTGCTCATCGTGCCGTGCCTCGTTGCCGACGCTGCCCACGCCTACCCGGACGCACGCCGGGCCGCGGCCGAGCGGACCATGTTCGTGGTGGCGATGGGCGCGGCGGTGCAGAACCTGCTCGTTGGTCTCGCGATCGAGGGCCTCGGCTCCTGCTGGGTATCCAGCACGCTGTTCTGCCCTGAGGTGACCACGCAGGCGCTCGGGCTGCCCGCTGACTGGCAGCCGATGGGCGCCGTCGGCGTCGGCCACCCCGCCGCGTCCGTGCCGGACCGGCCGCCGCGCGATCCTGGCGAGTTCACGCTGGTCCGCTGACTACGGCCGGGCACCAGCGATCGGCATACGCCCGCGGTGGCCATTTCGAGCGCATTTATCGTGCGGGCTTCTCAGCAACTATCGCTGAGAAGCCCGCACGATAAGCATTTCCGCGCGACCAAGTGCCCCGCGGGCCGGCTGGCGTCAAGTTCCACCACGGCGGTCGGCCGCTCGGCCCTGGAACCTACATCGTCTCCAGTAGCCTCTTGAGCTGCCGCTCGCTGTCCGCAGGCGTCTGGGCTTCGGCGCTCAGGCTGTTCATGACCTCGCGGTAGTGGTCCACCTCCACCGCCCGGTCCAGGTACAGCGCGCCGGTGAGCTGCTCGATGTAGACCACGTCGGGCAGGTCAGGCTCTGCGAATCGCAGGATCGAGAAGGAGCCGCCCGCGGCTGAGTGACCGCCGCGGTCAAACGGCATGACCTGCAGCGTCACGTGCGGCCGCTCAGCCATGTCGATGAGGTGCTCGAGCTGGCGCCGCATCACATCCAGGCCACCGAGCGGCCGACGAAGCGCCGACTCGTCGATGACCGCCCAGACCTTGGGGCCAGTGTCCGGCCTGCTGAGGATCTCCTGGCGCTTGACCCGCAGGCTGACCCGCCGCTCAATTTCGCCGGGTGTCGCGGAACGGTGACCGAGCAAGGTGACCGCGCGGGCGTAATCCTCGGTCTGGAAGAGGCCAGGCACGAACTGAAGCTCATACGTCCGGATCAGCGACGTCGCCTGCTCGAGGCCGATGTATGTCTCGAACCAGTCCGGCAGGACGTCGTCATACCGCGCCCACCAGCCCTGCGAATTGGCGTGCTCGGCGAGCGTGAGCATCTGCGCGCGCATCACCTCATCGGTGACGCCGTAAAGGGTGAGCAGATCGGCCACGTCCCGCTCTTTGAACCCGACCCGGCCGTGCTCCATCCGGCTGATCTTGGAGCGGGAGGCGCGGATTTCGTAACCAGCGCGATCGGGAGTGATCCCGGCAGCTTCGCGCAGCCGGTGCAACTGGTTGCCGAGCAGCATGCGCAGAACCGTCGGGCCGCTAAAGGCCTCGACCGATCCCGGCTCATCCTGTGCGTCATCACCAGGTTGGTGAACCACGCTCACTGCCACTCCCGTGCAGCAGACAGGGCATGCCTCCCCGCCGTGCCCGTCACTCCGCTCCGCTCCGACCGCGCAGCCAATGGTCCCGGTCTGGTACCGGAGCACCCGCCGGCCATTGGACCGCGCGCTCAGAGAACGTTACCACCAGGCGGAAGGATTTATCGTGTCCGTTGTGACTGCAGTGTCACTTTCTTCACACGAAGACCATCAGCCCAGGTCGTTGAACTCGCCATTCCGTACGCCGGTCAGGAACGCGGAAATCTCTGCGTGCGTGTAGACAAGCGCGGGGCCGTCGGGGTAGCGGGAGTTGCGCACCGCGATCTGGCCATCCGGCAGCTCGGCAACCTCAACGCAGTTGCCGCTGGGGTTGCTTGCGCTGCTCTTGCGCCAGTCCAGCTGACCGAGCTCGGTGGCGTCGACACCATTCGTGATCTGCATGCTTCCTCCTCGTTCCGCGAGAGAGAGATTGGTCGTGATTGCAAATGCACGTGCAGCTGCACGGAACGGTCGTAGCTTAGCGTGGACAGAGCAGAGTAACAACGCAAATGCACGTGCAAGTGACTCTTGCGAATGTCATGTGCATTGCGGCAGGATATGGTCATTAGTATCGGGTGATCGTGCGCTCGCTTAGCCGGTGTCCTGGCGGCACCGGCGGACGCGGTCATGGTCTCCCAGCCAGCCGATGCCGACTTGACTGGATCCGACCCGACGTGATTGCCAGCCAACTGCACACAGCCGCCATGAAAGGGCGGGGGACATCGGGGACTCCCCTGCACAACACCGAAGACACGGGGGCACCGGGACGGCCCTGGGGCGTAGCACCTCAGCCCGTTGCATTAGCACGAGCTGGCCTTGCTGACTGGCCGTGGCTGCAAGCAGCGGTCCAGATGGCGTGGCGATCGTGCGGAGACCTGACCTCCGGGCCACCGGACGCCATCTGTAACTGGGCCACGACGCCGCGGGTCGCGACGCGCAGGCCAACACCCGCCACCCGGTCCATCGCGACGGCCCGCGCGTTCACGCTGCGGACCATGGCGAAATGGGGAATCGAGGCACGCGGTGCTGACGCCGCCGCGGTGGTGACCGAGCTGATGACGAACGCACTGCGGCATGCTCTTCCGCAGCTGCCCGACGACAGCTCGCCACCCTCCACCTGGCCCATCCGGCTCGGCCTGGCCGATCCAGGCCCGTACGTCATCTGCGCAGTGGCCGACCCGAGCACCGACCTCCCGGCTCCCCGGCATGCAGACTGGCAGGACGAGGCGGGCCGCGGCCTGCTGGTCGTTGCCTCGCTCAGTGAGTACTGGGGCTATTGCGCCGGCCCGCCCGACCAGGGCAAGGTCGTCTGGGCCGCGTTCGCCACGCCGCTGCGATCGGGCTGACCGTAGGCCGTGGTGGGCCGCTGCCGCCCTTTGTGGGCGCAGCACGACGGCGGCGTGAGCACAGCGTGGCCGACCGACTAGGCCGCTGGTCAATCTGCAGCGATGATCGGTGCAGGCGAGGTTCTCGACAGCGGCCGGAGACAGCATGACTGATGATCGGGACGCTCCAATCGGAGCCGCGGGCTATGACCTGACACCGTTGCTGCAGCCGCTGGACATCAGGCACCTGCACCTCCGCAGCCGCTTCGTGATGCCCGGCATGCAGCGCGGCTGGTGTGTTGACGGCGCTCCCGATCACCGGCTGCGCGACTACTACCGTCGTCGGATCCTCGGCGGCACGGGCCTCGTGATTTCGGAGTCCTGCGCGATTGACCATCCGAGCGCGACGAAGGATCCGACCTTCGCCCAGATCTCGCCCGCGACGAAGCAGGCCTGGGAGGGGTGCATCGATTCGGTCCACGACGCCGGCGGCCGCATATTTCTTCAGCTCTGGCACCAGGGCGGCGTGAACTACGGCGGCGACGCGGAGCGCAATCCGGCGTTCGTGCCCTTAAGCCCATCAGGACTCGCCAATCCGGGCGAGTCGTTCGGTCGCGCGGCGACGGTGTCTGAGCTGGACAGCATTAAGGCCGCCTACGTCCAGGGCGCCATCGACGCACAGCAGATCGGTGCGGACGGCGTCGAGCTGCATGGCTGCCACGGCTTCCTGCTCGACCAGTTTCTGTGGCCGAAGACGAACCTGCGGGCCGACCGGTACGGCGGACCCGCGATTACCGATCGCGCGACGTTTCCCGCCGAGGTCGTCGCTGCGGTGCGGCAGGCTGTGGGTCCCGACTTCGTGATCGGGATGCGGATCTCGCAGTGGAAGGAATCGGACTACGAGGCGAAGATCGTCACGAGCCCGGCGGAGCTCGGCCAGCTCGTATCCGTCTTGCGAACCGCAGGCGTCGACATCTTCCACGTCTCCACCCGCCGGTTCTGGACGCCGGAGTGGGACGGCTCGGATCTCGGTCTCGCCGGCTGGGTGAAGTCGTTCACTGACGCGACGGTGATCGCAGTGGGGAGCATCGGCCTCGACATCGACGTCATGGCGACGCTGAGCGGCGAGGAAGCCCGGCCCACCGGAGCGAGCCGCATCGATGAGCTGGTCCGGCGCTTCCAGCGCGGCGACTTCGACCTGGTATCGGTGGGAAGAAGCCAGATCGGCGACCCGAACTGGGTGACCAAGATGCGTGACGGCCGGATCCCCGAGATCAGGGCATTCCGGAAGGATGACGCCACACTGAGCCATGACGTCGTTCCGGTGGCCGGATGAGGCAGCGACATCCGGTGGCCGCATGAGGCAGCGACATCCGGTGGCCGGATAAGTCAGCGACGTCCGACGTCCGGATAAGTCAGCGACGTCCGGTGGCCTGCATCGGGAGCTAGCTTTACCTCGGGCCGTTAGTGGCCATGGTTCTGCCAGGTCCACGAGGACGGGAAGGCCGGAGCGCATCGTCCCCCAACGATGCGATAACGGACATTCCCCCGAGCAATGACCGCGCGTCTCGACGGCCCCCCCGCCCCACCATCCTCGCATCACGACAGCCCGCGCTGACACTGGTACTGGGTCCGTCACACGCGGTTCGTAGGTCCCGCGGCGCCGCCTTCGACTGGTCTTTGGCCTGGAACGGCTAGGCCTGCAGCACCGGCAGCGGCGTTCGCGGCCCGCGTACCGAGGCGCACACGCCGTCGCTCGCCGCGGCCGCGGCGACTCGGTCCGCCGGCGGCTCGCCGTACAGCGTCGTACGCTGCCGCAGCGGCCGGCCCGTGGGCGCGACCAGCTCGGCGAGCTGGCTGATCGTCTTGTACGAGCCGTTCTGCGACCCGGCCATCCGGCTGATGGTCTCCTCCATCAGCGTGCCGCCCAGGTCGTTGACGCCACCCCGCAGCACGTCTCGGCAGACGTCGGCCCCGAGCTTCACCCAAGAGCACTGGATGTTGTCGATGGCGCCATGCAGGAGGATGCGCGACAGCGCGTGCACCGCCCTGTTCTCCCGCACCGTCGGACCTGGCCGCGCCAGCCCGGCCAGGTAGATCGGCGAGCTGGCGTGCACGAACGGCAGCAGCACGAACTCGGTGAAGCCACCGGTCCGTTCCTGGATGGAGCGGATCACCCGCAGGTGCCCGACCCAGTGCGCGGGCGTGTCCACGTGCCCGTACATCATCGTCGCGGTCGTGCGGATGCCGAGCGAGTGCGCCGTGGTGATGACGTCGATCCACGCCGCGGCTGGCAGCTTGCCTTTGGTGAGCACCCAGCGAACGTCGTCGTCCAGGATCTCGGCCGCCGTGCCGGGCAGCGAGTCCACGCCCGCCTCGCGCGCCCGGGTCAGCCATTCCCGCACGGGCAGGCCGGTGCGAGATGCCCCGTTCATGACCTCCATCGGCGAGAACGCGTGCACGTGCAGGTCCGGGCAGCGCCGCTTTACCTCCGCCGCGATGTCAAAGTACGCCGAGCCGGGCAGGTCCGGGTGGATCCCGCCCTGCATGCACACCTCGGTGGCTCCTGCCTGCCACGCTTCGACCGCCCGGTCACCGATCTGCTCAAGCGACAGCGTGTAGGCGTCGGCGTCGGTCCGGCGCTGGGCGAATGCACAGAACCGGCAGCCCGTGTAGCAGACGTTGGTGAAGTTGATATTGCGAGTAACGACGTAGGTGACGTCCGCACCATTCACGTCGCGGCGCAGCCCGTCGGCCAGTCCGGCCAGCGCGTCGAGCTCGGCGCCGTCGGCATCGAGCAGCGCCAGCGCCTGGGTGTCGGTGAGGCCGGCCGGGTCGCGCTCAGCGCTGCGGAGCGCGGCCAGCACCTCGTCCGGCGCCCGGCGCGGCACGGCGCGGGAGGCCAGGCCAGCGCTGCCGCCGCGGCCCGCAGGCTGGATTCGGGCGCCGATCTCATCCCAGTTCCCGTACACCTCTGTGAAGTCATCGCGGCGGTCGGCCGTTCGCCCCACTGTGTCGATCGTGGTGAACAAGTCCGTCCGCCCGCTCTCACCAAGACCGCGGGCGGCGTCCCAGCCGCCGTCCGGCTCCTGCCACGGCAACCCGGCAGGTCGCGCGCCCGGCCGCGCCAGGCCTGTCGCCGGGTCGGCCAGCGCAGCGACGTGCCCGGCCAGCCGCGGGTCAAGCCACGGCTCGCGAAGATAGGGCGGATAGATCGTCAGCCGCTCGGCCAGCTCAAAGCCGCCCGCCGCCGTTCGCGCTGCGAGCTCATCGATCTGCGGCCAGGGCCGCTCCGGGTTCACATGATCCGGCGTCAGCGGCGACACGCCACCCCAGTCGTCGATCCCCGCCGCCAAGATGAGCCCGTAGTCGTCACCGATCAGATTCGGCGGCGCCTGAATGCGTGCGGCGGGGCCGAGCACCAACCGGGCCACCGCGATCGTGGCGGCGAGGTCAGCGAGCCCAGCATCCGGGACGCCGCGCATCTTGGTGTCTGGCTTCGCGCGGAAGTTCTGGACGATGACTTCCTGGATGCCGCCGTACTCACGGGCGATCTGCCGGATGGCGAAGATCGACTCAGCGCGCTCAGCGAGCGTCTCCCCGATACCGACCAGGATGCCGGTGGTGAACGGGACGCTGCTGCGTCCCGCGTCCTCCAGCACGCGCAGCCGTACCGCCGGGTCCTTGTCCGGGCTGCCGAAATGCGGCCCGCCCCGCTCGGTGAACAGCCGCCGAGCGGTCGTCTCCAGCATCATGCCCATTGACGGCGCGACCGGCTTGAGCCGCTGAAAGTCCTCCCAGGTCAGCACGCCGGGGTTCAGGTGCGGCAGCAGCCCGGTCTCCTCGAGCACCCGGATCGCCATGGCGCGCACATACGACAGCGTGTCGTCATACCCGTGCGCATCCAGCCACTCCCGAGCCTGCCGCCAGCGCGCCTCTGGCCGGTCACCCAGCGTGAAAAGGGCCTCCTTGCACCCCAGCGACGCGCCATCGCTAGCGATCTTGACAACCTCATCAGGCGACAGGAACGGGGCCGTTACCCGACCCGGCACCGTCACGAAAGTGCAGTACGCACACCGGTCCCGGCAGAGCCTGGTCAGCGGTATGAAGACCTTGCGGGAGTAGGTGATCACCGCAGGACGCCCCGCGGCAGCCAGCCCGGTGTCCCTGACCCGCCCGGCGTGTCCGAGCAGTGCCGTCAGGTCGTCGCCCCGTGCCTGCAGCAGGATCGCCGCCTCAGACTGGTCAAGCGCCTTGCCATCCCTGGCCCTGGCTAGCGCGCGGCGCAGGGCGTTAGGGCTCGGGGCCGGCTCGGCTGGCTGGTGAACACCGTGCTCGCTGATGGCGTTACCCCTTTCACAATCGGGCATCCGGCCGTTTATCCACCCTAGGCCGCGGGTCCGTCGCTCAGCCGCCGAGGGACATGCTGCGATAACCCGATGCGGGCCGCGGTGCTTCCCCGGTCGAAAGCAACAGTCAGAAGGCCGTGTAGTCGCGTGCGCTGAGCCTTGGTCCGCGTCGGGGCGGCCCCTGACCGGAGAGTTCGATCAGCCGGGTGACCCGGTATCGCTGTCCGGCGTACGGCGCGAGCAGCTTGAGCATGCCCGCGTCATCGGTCGGCGCACCCGCGAGGGTCCAGCCGACCTGGGACGGAATGTGATAGTCGCCCACGCTCACCGCGTCCGCGTCGCCGCACGCTCGCTGCCGGACCTCGGCCGCAGTCCATGGCCCCACGCCAGGCAGCGACTGCAGCAGCAGGTCCGCCTCCGCGCCGGGCAGCCCGGCTAGAAACGTTCGCTGGCCTCCCCGGCGCGCAGGCCGACCGACTG
>JASHOE010000107.1 GCA_030041275.1 Streptosporangiaceae bacterium | reverse complement strand
CAGCGGCGGGTGCACCACCGACAGCGCGGCCGACGGCTGGGCCAAGTGCAAGGCGGTCTACACCTTCCTGACCGCGCAGTCGCAGTCGGCCAGCACGTACGCGACCAGCCCGCTGTGGTCGGTGGTCGACGGGCCGTGGAAGCTGTCCAGCTTCAACACCAACGGCAACGTGACGATCGTGCCCAACACCAAGTACTCGGGCAGCCCCAAGCCGCAGCTCTCAGCCGTCAAGTTCGTGCCGTTCACCGATGACACGACCGAGTACACGGCGCTGAAGACCGCACAGCTCGACATCGGCTACATCCCGACCCAGGACCTTCCGCAGAAGCCGGCGACCTCACCGCTGCCGGCCACCAACCCGCTCGGCAGCTCCTACTATCTGGAGCCACTGTTCTCCTACGGCATCCAGTACGCGCAGCCGAACTTCAACAACCCGCAGGTGGGTCATCTGGTCCGGCAGCTGTACATCCGGCAGGCCATGCAGTACGCCGAGAACCAGCCCGGTATCAGCAAAGCCATCTGGCGCGGATACGCGACCCCGGTCTCGGGCCCGGTCCCGACCGTCCCAGCCAACCCGTTTGTGCCCGCCATCCAGCGTGAGAACGGCGGCCAAGGTCCCTACCCCTACGACCCGGCCAAGGCGACGGCGCTGCTCACCAGCCACGGCTGGTCCGAGGTCGGCGGCGTCATGACCTGTCAGGACCCTGTGAAATGCGGCTCCGGAATTCCCAAGGGCCAGAAGCTGCAGCTGACCTTCCTGTACTCCACGGGCGTCGCGGCAGCAACGGCCACCTATCAGGCCATCAAGTCCGAGGAATCCCAGGTCGGCATCGACGTGACCCTGGTCGGGGAGTCGTTCAACTCCATCATCGGTCAGAGCGCGCCGTGCGCGCCGATGGGCCCGAAGTGCAACGTGCAGGTCTTTGCCTACGGCGGCTGGAGCTTCGACGGCCCCGGCATGGAGCCCACCGGCGAGCCGCTGTTCGCTACCGGCGCCGGGTCGAACTCCGGCAACTACTCCGATGCCACCATGAACAAGCTCATCAACGAAACCCACACCAGCAGCAGCATGGCGGTCTTCGACCAGTACGCCACCTACGGCGCGCAGCAGCTGCCGTTCATGTGGGTCCCGAACCCGAATCCGTACCTGATCCAGGCCGTCACTAGCAAGCTGCACGGCGTCACGTTCAGCCCGATGTTCACCCTGCTCCCTGAGTACTGGTACTTCACCAGCTAACTACCGGGGCGCGCCGGCTGCTGCCCGCAACGCTCTCCTGCGGGCCGGCAGCCGGCGCTGCAGGCTGTACGGCCGCGGCGTGCGCATTCCACGACGGCAGTCCTGGGACCTCGTCAGTCCGCGTCAGGGCTCGCAAGGCCGCGGAGCATCGTGTCGACGGCCGCGCGGTAGGTCTTCGCCGGGTCGGGCGTCTGCACGAGCTCCCTGAATTCCAGCGCCATGGCACCGTGCACCGCGCTCCAGATCTGCTGCGCGACGTCACGCGGATCCGGGCCGGCGATGCGGCCGGTTGCCGCCGCAGCCTCGACAGTCCGCACGAGAGCGCCGAATGCCGCTGCGGCGTGCTCGGCCACTGCGGCTGACCCACGCTCATGCGGTATCGCGCCCTCGAACATGATCGCGTAGAAGTGCCGGTTGCTGAGCGCGAAGCTGCGGTACCGCATGCCGCAGGCCCGGAGGCGCTCGAGCATGTCGGGCTCATCGGCGGCTTCAACAGTTGCCCGCAGCCGATCGAAGCCGATGATCAGCAGGGCGTCGATCAGCCCTTCCTTGCCGCCAAGCCGGTTATAGACGCCCATCGGAGCGATGCCCGCTTCGGCCGCGACAGCGCGGACCGTCACGCCGCCTGGCCCGTCCCGGACCAAGACGGTCTCCGCCGCAGCGATCAGCTCCCGCTCGACATCCGCACTGGGCGTGCGTGACCGTCGCCCCGTCGTGGTGTTCGGTGCGTTCGTCTCGGCCATGCCCGTGTCCCTTGACATCTATAGAACGTTGTTACATAGTAATAGTACACCACTCTACAGAGGAGTTCTCGTGGCAACAGCAATCCTCGGGCGCAAACCAGATAGTCGGCGGTGGTGGATTCTTGCGGTGCTCTGCCTCAGTGTGCTCCTCGTCGTCGTTGATAACACCATCGTGAACGTTGCGCTGCCGACGATCAGCCGACGGCTGTCGGCCTCAACCCAGGACCTGCAGTGGGTCGTGGACGCCTACAGCCTGGTCTTCGCCGGGCTGCTGATCGTAGGCGGCAATCTCGGCGACCGGCTCGGCCGACGCCGGGCGCTGCAAGGCGGGCTGACGATGTTCGCGATTACCTCGGTGGCCGCGGCGCTCTCCCGCAACACCGCGGAGCTGATCGCCGCCCGCGCAGCCATGGGCGCAGCCGCGGCTTTCATCTACCCGGCGACCCTCGCGTTGCTGAGCAACGCGTTCACCGTTGCCCGCGAGCGCGCGACCGCGATCGGCACCTGGTCTGGCGTGTCCGGGCTGGCCGTGGCCATCGGACCGGTCACCGGCGGCCTGCTGCTGCGGCACTTCGCGTGGAGCTCGGTTTTTCTGGTCAACGTGCCCATAGTCGTCGTCGCCCTCGCGGCCGGCATGTGGCTGCTCCCCGAGTCAAGAGACCGGCGCGCGGGCCGCTTCGACCCGCTCGGCGCGGTGCTGTCGATGGCCGGGGTGGGCCTGCTGACCTGGACGGTGATCGAGGCGCCCCGGCACGGCTGGGGATCCGCTGCCACGATCGGTGGCTTCGCGGGAGCTGCGGTGACGATGGCGGCGTTCGTCGGCTGGCAACGGCGGCGGCCGGACCCGATGCTCGATGTGCGGCTGTTCCGCAACATGCGGTTCACCGCTGCGAGCGGCGCGATCGCGCTGGCATTCTTCGGCCTCTTCGGGTTTATCTTCCTCATCACGCAGTACTTCCAGCTCGTCCGGGACTACGATCCGCTGCGCGCTGGCGTGGCGACGCTGCCCTTCGCGATCGTGACCGGGGTGGTCTCCCCGGCGGCAATCGCGGCGATGAAGCGGGTAGGAAGCAAGGCCATCGTCGCTGTGGGCCTCGCCCTCATGAGCGCGGGATTCGTGGTTGCCGCGGGCATCGCCGTCGACTCCTCGTACTGGGGCCGGATCATCGTGGGCATGACGCTGATGGCTGCGGGCCTGGGCCTGACCTCCAGTCCGGCCACCGAAGCGATCATGGGCGCGCTGCCGCTCGGCAAGGCGGGTGTCGGGTCCGCCGTCAACGACACCACGCGTGAGGTCGGCGGCACCCTCGGGGTGGCGATCGTGGGCTCAGTCCTGAGCTCGGCCTACGGCAGCCACCTCGGGACCGCGCTGACGCGGCTCGGCGTGCCAGGGCCGGCGGCAGCGGCGGCGCGGCAGTCCGTTGCGGCGGGCCTCGCAGTTGCCGCTCACCTGCCGGCCGGGCTCCGCGGGCCCGCGATCGCTGCCGTGCGGCAGGCGTACGTGGCCGGCTTGCACCAGGGCTCGCTGGTGGCGGCCGGAGCGGCCGGAGCGGCCGCGATTGCGGCGCTCATCTTCCTGCCCGCGCGGCCAGCGCACACTTCTGCCGCCGGATCCGCGGAAGCGTCGGCGATGGCAGCTGAGCCCACGCCGAGGTATGCGTCGGCAGCCAGCTCGCGCTGAGTCTCGGAATGCTCGCACCTTCCGGGACGGCAGCAATGTCACCCGGAAGATGCCAGCAGGGCAGCCACGGCCTCTTCGGCAACGTGGTCGACCGGTAGCCGGGCGGGCAGTGCCGGAATCCCGGCCAGGCCGCCCGACTGATAGCGGCTGACGATCCGCGGGTCTATGTACGACGCCCTGGCCACGGCCGGGGTATCGCCCAGCCACCGCGCTACTCCCCGGACCGCGTCGCGGATCGCCGCGGTGGCCGCCCGCTCGGACGCAGGCGGTCCGGCCGCGACCAGCAGCAGCGCCATCAGCGTCGTGGCATTCCAGGTGCGGAACTCCTTGGCGGTGAAGTGGCCGCCCGAGTTGTCAGCGATGTACGCGCTCACATCGTGCGAGTGCAACGGATGCCAGACAGAACTCGCGCCGCGGAAGCAGAACAGCTCGCTCCGCCCGTTAGCGCTACGGGCAAGGGCGCGTACGGTCGGCAGCACGGCATCGTCAGTCACCGTGATGACCCGGTGCTGGCCTTCCTTGGCGACGTAGTCGAAATGGAGACCATCGCGCCGGACACTGACATGGTGCTTCTCCAGCGTCGCGGCACCGTAGTGATGATCGAGCTCGGCGTAGCGTTCCCCGCCCAGCCGGAACAGCCCGAGATCGATTAGCCGTACCGCGGCCGCGGCCACTCTGGCGCGATCTAGCGTTCGGCGCTCAAGGTCACGCAGAGTTGACGTACGCAGACCAGGGAGAGCCGCGGCAAAGCGCACCATATGGTCAAATTTCTCGGCGTCGCGTTGCTGTCGCCATAGCTCGTGGTACCGGTACTGCCTCCGCCCCCGGCTGTCGACCCCGGTCGCCTGGATATGGCCGAGCGGGTCTGGCGAAATCCAGATACTCGTCCAGGCCGGCGGCAGTGCAAGCGCCCGGATGCGCGCGATCGTCGGCGCATCGACGACAGCGGTCCCGGCGGCATCCACGTATCGGAAGCTCCCGCCGTCGCGCACTCTGGTCAGTCCGGAACCGCGCACATCGGCCCGGTTCAGGCCGGCCACCGCGGCGGGGCGCGTCTCCTCGAGCGACACAGTCCCGCGCACAGGGCAGAATCTATCGTGGCGTTGCCCAGCGGGTACGTCATGTCCAGATTGGGGGCCTTGATGTCAGCTACCAGCACTCCCGGCGGGACATCGCCGGCCAGCCTGGAAGGCCCGCCGGACCGCCGCCGCTGGTACGTGCTGGGCGTCGTCGGGCTCGCCCAGCTGATGATCGTACTGGACATCACCGTGATGAATATTGCCCTGCCGTCAGCCCAGCGGGCGCTGAGCTTCTCCAACGCGGACCGGCAGTGGGTGATCACGGCGTACGCGCTGGCGTTTGGCAGCCTGCTGCTGTTCGGCGGCCGACTTGGCGACCTCTTTGGGCGCAAGGTGACGTTCCTGACCGGGCTGGCCGGGTTCGCGGTGGCCTCGGCGGTGGGCGGTGCGTCGGTCAGTTTCGTCATGCTCATCGTGGCCCGGGCGTGCCAGGGGGCGTTTGGCGCACTGCTGGCCCCGGCGGCACTGTCGGTGCTGACCACGACCTTCAGCGACGCGCGCGAGCGGGGCCGGGCGTTCGGCGTGTACGGGGCTATCGCAGGGGGCGGCGGGCTCATCGGGCTGCTACTTGGCGGGGTGCTGACCCAGTACCTCAGCTGGCGGTGGTGCCTCTACGTGAACTTGCTCTTCGCCGCGGCGGCGGCGGTCGGGGCGTCGATGTTGCTGTCGCCCGCCCGGCCGTCGGGTGGCCGCACAAGGCTCGACGTCCTCGGGGTGCTGCTCGTGTCCGGGTCGATGTTCTGCTTCGTCTACGGACTCGCCAATGCCGCCACGCACAGCTGGCACGCCGTGTCTGCGTGGGGCTTCCTCGTTGCCGGCGGCGTGCTGCTCATCGCCTTCGGCGCCTGGCAGGTGCGCGCGCCGAGTCCGCTGCTGCCGCCACGAGTTGTGCTCGACCGCAACCGCGGCGGCGCATTCCTCACCATCCTGGTCGTCGGCGCCGCGATGTTCGGCTTGTTCTTGTTCCTCACCTATTACCTGCAGACCATCCTCGGCTTCTCGCCCGTGACGACTGGTGTCGCGTTTCTGCCGGCCATCCTCATGCTGATCCTGTTCGGCCAGGTCTCCAACATCGTGCTGATGCCGCGCATCGGGCCACGGCCGCTGGTCGCCGTCGGACTTGTGGTCGCTGCGGCCGGAATGGCGTGGCTCACGCGCATCGGCATCCACTCCTCCTACGCATCAGTGGTGCTCGGACCGCTGCTCGTGACCGGCGCAGGCCTCGGCACCACCGTGCCCGCAGCCATCAATACCGGCACCTTCGGCATGGCGGCGAGTGACGCGGGGGTGGCTTCGGCCACCATCAACGTCGGTCAGCAACTCGGCGGGTCCACCGGCACCGCGCTGCTCAACACGATCGCGACGAGCGCTGCCGCTGCCTACGCAGCCAGTCACGTCACCTCGGCGATCGCCGCCTCGCCGGCGGCCCGCGGGGCGCTGCAGCAGGCCGCCGCTGTCCACGGCTACACCATCGCGTTCTGGTGGACAGCTGCCATCTTCCTCGGCGGCGCCATTATCGGCGGGTTCTTGTTCCGCTCCGGGCCACTCGCCCGCCAGGCCCAGGCTCCGGCCGACCTGGCGGCGGCGGCGAGGTAGGCCGCGCGGATCAGGTCGAAGTTCCGCCGGCCGCGAGGCGCATCAGGTCGGTGTCCAAGTCGACCTCAGTATCGCCAGCGCTGCCGTACTCGTGCCGGTAGCTCTCCCAGGACGCGTCCCTGATCTGGCGGGCAAATCCGCTCTCCATCAGCAGCACGAACTCCACCGCAGCCCGGTCGATGCGGTTGTTGAGCGCCGGATCACCCCAGTCTTCAGGAACGGCGAACAGCGACGTGGGAATCGTCAGTGCACGCAAGTAGGCGAACATGGACCGCATCTGCTCATCCACGACGAGTGCGTGCCGTGCCGTCCCGGCGGTCGCCGCCAGCACGACGGGCCTGGCGACGATCAGGTCATCGTCCAGCACGTCGAAGAAGGACTTGAAGAGACCGCTGGGGCACGCCTTGTACACGGGCGTGCTGGCGATGATCCCGTCGGCCTCGCCGAGGGCCGTCATCGCGGCTTGCAGCCGTGGCGAAATCAGCTGCGACACCAGCGCGCTAGAGACGTCGGCCGCTATCTCCCGCAACTCGATGACGTTCGACGTCACGGTCCGGCCATGACAGGCCGCCAGCTCACAGGTGCGGTCGGCGATGCGGTCCGCGAGCAGCCTCGTCGAGGACGGATCGCTGGTGCCGGCGCTGATGATCGTGAGCGCGAATGGCTCGTGATCGGGACTGGTCATGTGCGCTTCCTCCTGGTAGCCGGTCACCGCCTGCCGTCCGGCGTCACAGCTCCGGAAAGTCCGCCCTGGACTCGCTATCGGTGTCCTGATACGGGGATCCGCCGGTGACATTGTCCCCGCGGTTGGCGTTCGGCCGGGGCTGCCGTGGTGCCTCGTTCCCATACTTAGCCTGGACCAGGCTGGCGTGAGTCGGGGCGTCGGGTATGGCTGGGTCTTGCCGGGCGGCAATCTCCTTGCGCAGCGCGGGCACCACATCGCCGCCCAGGATGTCGAGCTGGTCCAGCACCCGCTTCAGCGGCAAGCCCGCGTGATCCATCAGGAACAGCTGCCGCTGATAGTCGCCGAAGTGTTCACGGAACGTCAGCGTCTTGTCGATGACCTCGGCCGGGCTGCCCACCGACAGCGGCGTCATCGCCATGAAGTCCTCCATCGACGGCCCGTGCCCGTACACCGGCGCGTCGTTGAAGTAAGGCCGGAACTCACGCTTGGCGTCCTGAGAGTTCCTGGCGATGTAGGCCTGGCCGCCGAGGCCGACGATCGCCTGCTGCTCGGTCCCGTGGCCGTAGTAGGCGTAGCGCTGCCGGTAGAAGCCGATGAGCCGGACGTAGTGCTCCTTCGGCCAGAAGATGTTGTTGGCGAAGAAGCCGTCGCCGTAGTACGCGGCCTGCTCGGCGATCTCCGGGGTGCGGATGGAGCCGTGCCACACAAACGGCGGGACGTCGTCCAGTGGTCGCGGGATGGAGGTAAAGCCCTGCAGCGGGCTGCGGTGCTTTCCTTTCCAGTCCACGACGTCCTGGCGCCACAGCCGGTGCAGCAGGTTGTAGTTCTCGAGAGCGAGCGGCAGGCTCTGCCGGATGTCCTGGCCGAACCACGGGTACACCGGCGCTGTGTTGCCGCGTCCCAGCATCAGGTCCATCCGGCCCTTAGCCAGGTGCTGCAGCATCGCGTACTCCTCGGCGATGCGGACCGGATCGTTGGTCGTGATCAGCGTCGTGGCCGTGCTCACGATCAGTCGCTTGGTCGTCGCCGCGATGAAGGCCAGCAGCGTCGTCGGCGCGGATGAGAAGAACGGCGGGTTGTGATGCTCGCCGATCGCGAACACATCCAGACCGACATCCTCGGCCTTCTGTGCAATCTGCACGATCGCGTCGATCCGCTCCGCCTCGCTCGGCGTGTCCCCCGACACCGGGTCTCTGGTGATGTCGCTGACCGAGAAGATCCCGAATTGCATGACCTGCCTCCTGGATTCCAAGGCGACCGGGGGCTTCGGCGCTCGCGTTCCGTGCCAGCGCCCAAGCTATCTTCGCCCCCAGCGGCGCGGTCCCGCCGGGTAGCGACGACCGACAGCCGACCAGCGAGGCGAGGTTTCAGGGCGTCTGTGCGGGTGAGATCGCCCGCTAGTGGCCATTGCTGCGGCCCGCTGATCGCAGTGCGGCGCAGGCTCGCAGCCGAGCGGGACCGTGGTGAGCAGCAGCCCTTCGGTTGTCGCGCTCGTGGCGTCGGCCGCCGCGGCGAAGGCAGCGGATGACGGACCCGCCGCCAGTCCCCAGCCGGTGCTAGACGAGGGATATGAGGCGAGTGGTCGCCGTTGATGTATTGACGCCAAGCCTGGGCGAAAGATACGGAATGATGGCGTAGCGGGCCCCCGGTCCCGGCCCAGTGTCGGCAATCCGGCCACATCCTTGGAGGCGGGCAGATGACTAGGACAGTCCTCAGCGGCGGGCGGGTCTTCGACGGTACGGGCAGCCCGCTAGCCGACGCGGACGTGGTGATGTCGGACGGCCGGATTGTTGACGTGGGAACCGGGCTGGACGGGGAGGAGCAGATTGACGTCTCCGGCCTTACCCTGCTGCCTGGCTTCTTCGACTGCCATGTCCACGTGATGGTCTCCGGGGTGGACCTGGTGCGACGGCTGCAGCGTCCCTTCTCTTACCAGTTTTTTCAGGCGGCGCGCAATCTGTCGGCGACGCTGGATTGCGGCATCACCACCGTGCGTGACGCAGGGGGCGCCGATCTCGGCGTGCAGCGTGCGGTTGAGGACGGCCTGATTGCCGGGCCGCGGATGAAAATCGCGATCAGCGCTTTGAGCCAGACCGGCGGCCACGGCGACGGCTGGCTCCCGTCGGGAATGACGACGTCGCTGATCACTGCCCACCCAGGCCGCCCCGCCGGACTCGTCGACGGTCCGGAAGAAATGCGCAAGCGGGTGCGCGAGATCATCCGCGCTGGTGCCGATGTCATCAAGGTGCACACTTCCGGCGGCGTCCTGTCGCCCCGTGACAGCCCTAAGCACGCCCAGTTTCGGCCAGATGAACTGGCTGCGCTCATGGCCGAGGCGAGCGCCGCGGGCTTGCCCGTGATGGCGCACGCGCAGGCGACGGATGGCATCAAGAATGCGGTGCAGGCCGGCGTGCGGTCCATCGAGCACGGCATCTACCTGGACGACGAGGCGATCGAGATGATGCTCAGCGCCGGGACGTGGCTGGTGCCCACGCTGGTCGCTCCGCACGCGGTCGTGAGCGCGGCAAAGGCGGGCAGTCAGCTGGCCGACGGGGTGCTCGCCAAGGCTCAGGATGTGGTGGCCTCGCACGCCGATGCCTTCGCGCGCGCGGTCGCAGCCGGAGTCAAGATCGCCATGGGAACCGACAGCGGCGTCGGGCCGCACGGTAGCAACCTCGAGGAGTTGCCGCTGATGGCTGCGGGCGGGCTGACTCCGGCACAGGTTCTGACCGCCACGACCAGTTCAGCCGCCGAGCTGCTGCAGGTCGCCGACGAGACGGGAACGATCGCGCCGGGCAAGCGAGCGGACATCGTGGTCCTGGCGGGTGATCCGTTCGATCTGACCAACCTGAAAGGGAATATCCGCGCTGTGTACTCCGGCGGCACCAAAGTGCGCTGACGGTGTCGGGGCTACCAGGTCGGGATCAGGCCGTGGGCCAGAGCAGGAGGCCTATCCGGCGCAGCTGGTCTTCACGCCGTCTCCATGACGTCGGCACGCCGGCTGCACCGACCGCTGATGTCGTGAATCCGATTGCAGGGGCAGCCGCAGCGAGGCGAGCCGGTTCTCGGGGGACCGGCTAACGGCGGCACGAAGCGCTTCCGGCCTTGGGGGAAGCCGGGCTGAGCAGCTGTGCCTCTGCCGAGGGGCTGGCCAGCCGGGGGGCGTTCGGTCAGCCCCTCAGCATGGATCTTCGCGCAGTCAATCTGGGCACCGCCCGCCCGGGGCTTCGGGCTACCTGACCGCGGATGGGGGCGCTGCGCCGAACCTGGCCGGATCGAACGGTGACAGATCGGTGCCGGGCCGCTCGTCCAGTGCGAGCATGGCAGCCGACAATCCGGTCGAGACGCCTGCCGTCAGGCCTTCGGGTCCGTTGCCCGCCGCCACGACTAGACCATCGCAGAGCCGCCCGAGCAGCGGGAACCCGTCGCTTGTGGTCGGCCGAAAGCCAATCCGCGTCTCCATCATGGAAGCTTGCCCTAGCCCTGGTGCCAGCCGGAGGGCTGACGCGATAAGCCAGCTGACCCCGCTGAGCGTCGTGTGGTAGTCAAAGCCCGCGCTCTCCCGAGTCGCGCCGAACACTACCCGCCCCGCCGGAAAGGCGAGCAGGTACGGGTCGCCGGACGGCAGAATCACCGGCCATGAACTCGTGTCCGCATCGGCAAGCCTGACGTGCACTATCTGGCCACGTTGCGGGCCGATCGGAAGCTGCCAGGGGAGGCCAGTACAGAGTTGCGCCGTCCACGCGCCGGCCGCGACCACCACGGTGTCGGCATCGATCTTTTCGTCGCCGACCGTCATGCCCGTTATCCGGCTCGCGCTCTGCCGCAGCACCGCATTCCCTGGTAGCTGGCGGGCGCCGCGGCGCGCCGCGGCGCGGAACAAACTGTCCCTTATGGCTCGGCCGTCGACCCGGGCTCCGCCGCCGATCCAGAGGCCTGCGAGGTCGTTGGCGAGCGCCGGGAACATCCGGCTTGGCTCCGGCGCATCGAGCTCTGCTACCTGACCGATCTCCGGAGTCGTCGCCAGCCGCGACCGTAGCCGGGCTTTCGTTGCCTCAAGCGCTTCGGCGTCTTCGGCCACGCACAGCGCTCCCACTCGGGCATATCCAGTCTCCGTCTCGCCGTCGTCGGCGAGCATCGCCAGGAGCTCGGGATAGTAACGGGCTCCCTCGACTGACAGCCGATAGGCAGCGTCGTCAACCGGGTCCTGCCACGGACAGACGATCCCGGCGCCCGCGTCCGTCGCGGCGCCGACGTGCCGGCCGGTGGCAACGGTCACAGATACCCCCCGACGGGCGAGGTGATAGGAAACGCTGGCGGCGACGACGCCACCGCCCACGACGGCGACTGCGGTGCTGGCGCTCATCGGCCCATGGTCGCTTACGCCGAGCCTGGCCCGGGCGGAATCGACTCCGCCGGCAACGTCATCCGAGCTGAGTGGCGAGGCCGCCTCCGACCACGCGAGCCGGCCGTACGGCTACGACAGTGGCCGCCGACGACTTGCTGGTCGATGGCATTAGCAAGACGGGAGGTATGTCTTTAATGTGAGTCACGCGATGTCGCTGGGACCGGCCCGTGTGCCGAGGCTCTTGAGGAGGCCTGGTGACCGACCTCGACGACCGGATGCGCCGCGGACCGCGGAAGGTTGCCAGCAGCACGAGCCAGTCTCGGGCGGTCCGCGTGCTCAGAGTCCGGAAGACCTCCCGGCTATCGCGCTGGCTGGCGCCGGCGGCCGTGCTGGCGGCTGTGGTCGCCGTCGTTGCCGGAGTATCACTGGCCGACGGGCACGATGCGACCACGGGGTTCACGCTGCCCACGCGGACGACCAACGCGGCGCCGTCAGCCGCGCACGATCTGCCGCGGTACTACGTGACTGTCTTCCAGAGCTATGTCGACGGCGGACAGCGGATCAGCACGACGGCGGTCGTACACGATACGAGGACCGGCGCGGCGTTGTCAGCTGCTCATATTCCTACGCTCACTTCGGACGGCGGCACGGAGGGCCCCGGCATCAGCGCAGCGGGCGATGACCGCACTTTTCTCGTCACTGAGCTGGGCGGGAACGGGCCGGACAACAATCTGGTCCGGTTTTACCTGCTCCGGATCGCTGCCGATGGCCGCTCAGTGACGGTCAGCAGGCTGCCGATCAACGTGCCCACGTCGCTTACACCCGACTTTGCCGCGCTGTCACCGGATGGCACCAGGCTGGCCACCGATGTGCAGTCGTGTTACCGCGGCGGCTGCCACTACAGCGGCATCCGGGTAGTCACGATCGCTACCGGTGCAGTCCGTACCTGGACGACCCGGTTCGCCGGAGCGCCGTTCAGCGTGTCCTGGGCGGGCAATTCCGCGGTTGCCTTCGAGTGGCAGAGCGACAGCCGGTCGCCGGCGCCAGGCCAGCACACTGGGTACCGGCTACTGAACGTGACCGGGTCAGGTGGCAACCTGTTCGGGTCCCGCCCGATCGCCTCGCCGTCGGTGCAACCGTCCGGCTCCGTCCCCAGCGAGCTCGTCACGGCGGATCAGCAGGCGGTTGTCACTTCGACGATGCAGAACATCGCCGACGGCTTCGGGACCGATACCGTGGTCGCGAAGATCGTCGAGCTGTCAGCGCGCACTGGCAGGCTGCTTCGGGTTCTGAGCACGACGAGCGCGCTGGGAACCTCGCTGGGCTCCCTAGGGGCAGATTCGACTGAACTGCTTGACCAAGACTGCAATGTGTTGTCGCTCAGCCCAGTCGGCATCAACGTGCTGGTCTCTTGCTTCTCCTTCGGCCGAGTCGGCAGCGATGGGTTCACGTCACTGCCGGGCTTTCCGAGCGAGTCGAGCACTGGCATCAGCGGACAGCAGGCCAGCGCCTGGTAGTGGCACCGGCCAGGCCTAGCGCGACAGACGGGTCGTATCGCGCGGCGGTCGCAGGCGGGGCCACCATCCAGGTACGGCCCGGCGGTATGCCTCATATTCAGCGCCGTAGCGCCGGGTCAGCGAGGGCTGTTCGTATCCGTAGACAAACGCGGCGAACGCGGCGGTCACGGCGGCGGCGTAGCCGAGCAGGACCGGGCGGCTCAACAGCAGGGCCTGGCCGGTGATGACGGCGAGCACCGCGAGGTACATGGGGTTGCGCACATACCGGTAGAGTCCCCTGATCACCAGGTGCTCGGTAGGCGCGGGCGGCGCCGGGGTGCCCTGGCCCTGGATCGCAAACTGAGCGAACGCGGAGAGCAGCACCGCGGCCCCGGCAGCGATCAGCACCGCGCCGACGGCCCTCACGCCTGCCGGATAGGCGCCGCCCGGCCGCCATCCGGTCAGCCACCACGGCACCAGCCCGGCAACTGCTCCAGGTGCGACCACGAGGAATGCCGCGGTGCCGACGCTGGCCGTCATCTTCCTCACCGGTAGCCGCCACTCAGCGAGCCGACACCTTTGCCCGCGCCAGCGCTCGCTCGGAGGACCGGGCGAGCGCTGCCGTGCGGTCGCGGCTGATCCGCGGGCCGAGGATACGCACCGCCGCGCCGAGAGTGAAGTACTGCTCCGGCGGCACGATGCCGGCGAAGGCGCCGAGGAACCGATCCGTCTCGTGCTGATCGGCGGTCACCGCTGCGAGGAAGCGGCGCTCGCGCGAGGTGACTGGCCCGAGGGCGGCGAGCCGGAGGGTGAAGTCGTACATACCGCGGATCGCCCGGTCGCGCCGGGAGTGGTGGTCGCGCAGTGCGGCATCAAGCGGTCGCCTGCCGCCAAGCCCGGCGATGACGGCGGCGGACAGGTAGTCGGCATCGCGCAGCGCGCTGGTCATGCCCTGCGCCGAGACCGAGTCCATAACGACGCCGGCGTCGCCCACGAGTGCCCAGCCCGGACCGTACGGCCACCGGAACGCGTTCGGCTGATCGGGCGTTGTGCGGATCCGTTCCGCCCTGCTGCCGCTGCGGACGCGCTCCCCCAGGTCGCCGCACAGGTCGAGGGCGCGCAGGTAGTGGCCCTCCAGGTCGGCGCGCGCCAGCGCGAACTCGGTCATCCGCGCCGCCACGTAGACCATGGTGAGGTCGTCGTTGGTGGGGAAGACCGCGACCGCGCGTCCTGGCCGCTGGTAGAGCTCGCCACCCGAGACAGGGACCCCAGCCCAGTAGGAATAGCTGGCGAATGACCGGACTGGCCGCTCGCGGTACCGGCGCGCGCGGGCTGCGCCCGCCACCAGCGACCGTTTCCCGTCGGCGCCGATCACCAGGCTCGCCGTCTCGGTGACGGCCGGGCCGCCGCGAGCGCTCCCCCGCAGCCCGGTGACCCGGTCGCCTGCGGTCGTCAGCTGCGTCACCCGGAAGTTCTCCCGAACCTCGGCGCCGGCCTCGCGCGCAGCGTCGACCAGGACGGAATCGAGCAGGGTCCGCCGCGGGCTCAGCAGCGTGTCCGCGCCGCCATACGCCGGGAACTGGCCGTCGAGGACCAGGCCATCGCCGACGTCCAGGCGAACCTGGCGCACCGGCGGCGTGCCGGCGGCCGTGAGCCGGCCGAGCAGCCCCCACTGGCGCAGCCGTGCGACGCCGGGAACCTGGAGCTGATGCGAGGAGATGGTGTCACTGGGGAATGAGACCCGGTCAACCACAAGCACGCGCACTCCTTGCCTGGCGAGCAGCATCGCTGTGGCCGCACCGGCGATCCGGGCTCCGACGACGATCACGTCGTGGCGATCCGCAGCACGCATTGGCCGCTCCCTGAGCCGAATCTCCATACGCTTCCGTATGGACCATACATACGGTAGCGTATGGTTATGACGGAGCAGAGGTCAAGCGGCCGACACCGGCTGAGCCGCGACGACTGGATCACCGCCGCACTCGCTGCGATCGGGGACGGCGGCCTGACCGCGGTGGCCGTCGAACCGCTCGCCGCCCGCCTGGGAGCAACCAAGGGCAGCTTCTACTGGCACTTCGAGAACCGGGACGCACTGATCGATGCCGCGATCAGGCGCTGGGAAAAGGAGACGACCACCGACGTCGCCGACGAGATCATCGCCGCCCGCGACGCGCCGGCCAGCCAGTTCCGGCGTCTTGTGAACGGCGTGGTCGAGCGGGCCGAGCAGGACCGGGTGGGCCCTGCGCTGCTCGCCGGCGCCGCCCATCCGGCCGTCGCCGCTGCGCTGCAGCGCGTCACCTCCGCCCGGCTCGACCTGATCGCCACGGTGCTCCGCCGCCTCGGATTCGCTCCGGCCGAGGCGCGCCGGCGCGCCCTCCTGGCCTACAGCGCCTACCTCGGACACGCTCAGCTCGCCCGATCGACCCCCGAAGTCCTGCCCGCGACCAGGGCCGGCCGGCGCGCCTACCTCGAGGATGCCATCGGCGCCCTGGCTAGACCGGGATCCGCTCGGTGACCGGGCGGCAGCTCGGATGGCTCGGGATGACGGTCGCGTGCGTCGGCTCCGGGCCGCCGACCACGATCAGGTAGACCTGCGCGGGCCCGGCCACCGGGTAGATGCGGCCGTCGCGCTCGATGAACTCGTACGGAGGATCCGGATACGCGGACTCCGGGAACCGCCCGAGCGGGATCGATGACCTGGCCCAGATCTCGGCGGCCGCGTCGGACTTGGACAATCCGGCCCGGGACATGGCCCGCGCGTGCCCCGGCGACACGAGGACGGCGACGGTTCCGCTGCCCATCACGACGTTCGGGTTGCCGAGGTAGGCCAGCGAGTCGCCGAAGAGGGTCAGCATGGCCTCCACGTCGCTTCGCGGCGTGAGCACGTTGATGGTGCCGGTCGCGCCGAGCACCGTGACCGCGCTCTCGCCGGCGGGCACACCGAGCGTGACGTGCAGCGGCTCCCATGGCGAGTCCGCCTCGTTCTCGGCGATGCACATCGTGTAGCGGCCGGGCTGACCCATGCTCGACTTGGCGACTTCGCCGGGCCGGGCGCCGCCGACGTTCGCGATCAGCAGGCGCAGCGCGCGGCCGATGCTGGCGTTGGCGCGCCAGCCAGGGCCGAGCGCCCCGCGGCCGGCGTTGAGCCCGGCCTGCCCTGCAGCCGGGCCGCTGACCACAGCGAACGGCGTCGACGGACCTGTCGTCGTCGCGATGCCGTTGAGGTTGAAGCCCTGCGCGCAGACGGCGCGCACCATGGCGGTGAGCACCGGCAGATGCGCTGGCGCGCACCCGGCCATGACGGCGTTGGCGGCCAGCGCACGGTTGGTGACGCCGAAGCCGGTCGGCGGCATCGCCGCGACGACCGCGTCCGGGTCACCGAGGGCGGCCAGCAGGGCATCCACGCGCCGGGCGGTGGGCAGGACCACAGGAAGCCCGTCGGTCCAGCCGAGGTCATGGCAAGCCTGCAGCGCCGCGTCCTCGTCGCCAGAAGACACAACGGCACGAAACGTGGTCACCTCGGCCGGTGCCGGCTCGCCGTTCTCGGCCGGGGTCAGCAGGGCAGCGACGATGCGGTCGTACGCAGCGTCGAGGAGGCGCAGCGCGGACTCGGCGTCGACGGTCTCTGGATTCACGTCGAGCACGACAGTCGGAATGGCGACCGCTCTGGCCGCGGCGAGAGCCTCGACCAGTCCGGTGAACTGACTGCTGACGACGAGCGCAACCGGCAGTCCCAGCTGCGACAGGCAGGCCGCGTCGTGGTAGCTCCAGGCGGTGCACGACCCGCAGTTGGCCAGTCCGACCACCGCGGCGTCCGCCGATCCGGCAATCTCGGCGAGCAGCGCAGGATCAGCGGCCGAGCCGTTGGGCACCAGGTACTGCGTCGTCGCCACGCCTTCCGCCCGCTCGGTGAGCAGGAACTCAAGGCGGTCGGTCATCCGGTGCCAGGACGGCCATGCGTTCCTGACAAGCGCCAGCTTCCGCCCGGCCAGCGAGCCCAGGGCGGGGGCGCGGGCTGCGCCGCGGGCAGCCGCCGGACCAGGTGCCGCGGTGGGATCGACGAGCGCATCGGGGTCCACAGATCCCAAGAAAGCATGTCGGTGCGCCGTCGCAAAGTAGCCTGCCGGATGGCGGCAACTCTCGTTGTGACCGGCCATCCTGCGACGCAGGCTGGGAACATGGACAAGCTCAGTGCCTCGCCTGCCGACGCCATCAGCGACCTGCCCGACGGAGCGACGGTTGCCATCACGTGCTTCGGACCGAGTGCGGGTGCACCCGTCAGCCTCCTGACCGCGCTGGCCGAGCGCGGGACGAAGGACCTCTGCCTGGTCGCCAACGGCATCCCCGCGGCCGGCCAGGCGCTGGTGGAAGCCGGACAGGTCCGGCACCTCATCGTGTCGTTCACAGCACGGCCAGGCGGCCTGTCTCCGGCCGAGGCGCGCATCCGCGCTGGCGAGATGACCTACGAGATGGTCGCGCAGGGCACGCTCGTGGAACGGCTGCGAGCGGCGGGCGCCGGACTCGCGGCCATCTACACGCCGACGGGAGTCGACACGCTGATCGCGGACGGCAAGGAACTGCGCTACTTCGACGGCAAGCCCTATCTGCTGGAAACCGCCCTGCCCGTGGACTACGCCTTCATCGCCGCACACCGAGCCGACAGGCTGGGAAACGTCGAGTTCCGCGGCGCGAATCAGCACTTCGGTCCGAGCTTCGCCAAGGCGGCGCGAGTCGCGATCGTGGAGGTCGACGAGGTTGTCGATGCCGGGGAGATCCCGCCGGAGCGGATCGGACTGCCGGGTATCTTCGTCTCGCGCGTCGTCCGCGCGACCGTGGCCAATTCCGGCCCGCGGCACCGTCCCCGCAGCCGGAACCTCGACGCGCCACGCAGCTACAACGGCAAGCCGGGATGGACGCGCCCGCAGATGGCCGAACTGGCCGCGTCGCTTCTGCCCGACGGCGCCTATGTCAATCTCGGCCTCGGCATCCCGAGCTACCTGTCGTCCTACATCCGTGACCGGGACATCGTCCTGCATGGCGAGAACGGGATCCTCGGGTACGGCGAGGTGGTCGCGGACGACCTGATGTACCCGGACGTCTTCAACGCGAGCGGATTCGCCGTCACGCCCAGTCCGGGAATCTCCTACTTCGACAGCGTCACAGCCTTCGAGATGATTCGTGCAGGCCGCGTGGACGTGGTTGTCCTCGGTGCCTACCAGGTCGATGCAGAGGGCAGCTTCGCGAACTGGCGGACCTCCGACATGATCGGCGGCGGGATCGGCGGCGCCATGGACCTGGTCGCGTCGGGCCGGACCGTCATGGTGATGATGGAGCACCGCGATAGCCAGGACCGGCCTAAAGTCGTGCAGCAGTGCACCTACCCGCTCACCGGTAAGGCTTGCGTGGACATGCTTGTGACCGATCTGGCGTTGTTTCGCCGGCGCAACGGCAAGCTTGTCGTGGAGCAGGTCGCTCCCGGCTTCACGGCCGCGGAGATCCTTGCCCTGACCACGATGGAGGCGTGAGCAATGACGGCCGGAGCTGAGCCCTCCTATGCGACCCTGTGGCCGCTCGGCCGGTCGACTCAGCACGGCCAGCGCAGCGAATCAGGTCTCGCGGGGCTGTCCGGCGCACGCATCGCGCTGATCTGGGACCACCTCTTCAAAGGCGACGAGATCCTGCGCGCGTTCCAGGACCGAGCTGGCGCCAGAGCGGCCGGCGCCGAGTTCATTGATCACACGCACTTCGTCGGCGACTTCGGCGACGACTACTCCGTCTTCGACACGCTGCGTGAGCAGCTAGCCCGGGCCAGGGCAGACGCCGCCGTCGTGGCGGTGGGAGCATGCGGGCGGTGCACGGCCGGGGTCATGCGAGCGGTCGCAGTCGCGGAGGAGGCAAACCTCCCGGCGGTCGGCGTGGTGTCCAGCGGGTTCGAGCCGATGGCTCGCACGATCGCGTCGATCTACGGCGACGACGAGCCTCGTCTGGCGGTGTACCCGGGCGCGATCCAGACCGATACCGAGGAGATCTTCAGGGACAAGGTCCGCGCCGTCGTCCTCGACCAGATCGAGGAGGCTCTTCAGCGAGCCAGGCAGAGCACGAAGATCGAGAAGACCGGGGCAGAGCCCCGGCCCCGAGAGGTCGTGTTCACCGGGTCGCTTGACGAGGTCGAGGAGCACTTCCTGGCCAGGGGCTGGAGCGACGGGCTGCCGATCGTCCCGCCGACGCCCGACCGGGTCGATCGCCTTCTCGCGGCGACCAACGAGGACCCCGACACCGTTCTAGGGGTACTTGCGCCAGAGCTTCGGGAGATCACGATCACGAACATCGCGGTCAACGGCGTCATGGCCGGATGCCGTGCCCAGTACATGCCGGTGCTCGTCGCGGTCGCCCGCTGCCTCGCCGATCCGCGCTTCCGCATGGCAGACCTGACGTCCACCTTCGGCCTGGAGCCGCTCATTGTCGTGAGCGGCCCGGTCGTCGAGGCGCTCGACTTCAACACCGGGACGGGCGCCATGCGCGTCGGCCGGCAGGCGAACACCAGCATCGGGCGCTTCCTGCGCCTGCTCCTGCGGAACGTCGGCGGGCTGCGCACTCCGCCGGGCACGAGCGATGCGGGAGCGATTGGCAGCTCCTTCAACGTGGTGATGGCCGAGGACGAGCCATCGACACGCGCGATCG
>JASHOE010000106.1 GCA_030041275.1 Streptosporangiaceae bacterium | reverse complement strand
GCTCGTCTGGTTTGCCCTGTTCGTCCTGCCGCCGGGCATCGCGCATGGACCGAGCGTCGTGGCCGGCCAGCGAGTCCGCGCCAACCTCCGCGTTGTGCGCGTGCGCGAGGTGATGCAAACCGAATACCGAGTCCATGCCGACCTGCAAACCCATGGCATCTTCTGCCTGGTTGACGGCCTTCTTGGTGAGCGCGAGACCGAGCCGCGGCATCGCGCTGATCTTGGTGGCCAGCGTGGTCACCTCGGCTGCCAGGTCAGCGCCCGGCACCACGCGGTTGATCATGCCGAGTTCATAGGCGCGCCACGCGCCGATCCGCTCGCCGAGGAACAGGAACTCCTTTGCGTGCCGGGGTCCCATCACCCACGGATGAGCGAAGTACTCCACGCCCGGGATGCCCATCCGCACCACCGGGTCGGCGAAAAACGCATCGTCGGCGGCCACGATCAGATCGCAGACCCACGCGAGCATGAGGCCGCCAGCGATGCAGGCGCCGTGCACCTGCGCGATCATCGGCTTCGGCAGCTCCCGCCAGCGGCGGCACATGCCCAGGTAGACCTCCTGCTCGCGGGCGTACCTGCTGTCACCGCCGAGCTTGCCGACGTGGTCCCACCACAACCCGGCGCGGCGGTCAAAGGACTGATCGATGTCCCGGCCAGGAGTGCCGATGTCGTGCCCGGCGGAAAAGTGCTTACCCGCCCCGGCGAGCACCACGACGGCGACGCCGTCGTCGGCCGCGGCCCGGTAGAAAGCGTCGTCCAGCGCATACGTCATGGCAGAGTTCTGCGCGTTGCCGTACTCGGGCCGGTTCATGGTCACCCTCGCGATCGAGCCATCGACCGCGTACTGAACGACATCCTCAGCCATCGACCGCCTCACTCCTTGCCGTCCGGCCCGAACGACTCGCGCAGCCGGTCGGACACGCCCAGCAGATTCAGCTCGAACGTAAAGCCCTGCTCGTACCGGTAGCTGCGGCTGACGTCCCACCGGTCGATGCCGTTGAACGCCTCCTTGGCGAGCCGGATGACTACGGGGTCCTTAGCGGCGATCTGCGCGGCGACCGCCAGCGCCGTGTCGCGCAGCTCAGCGCGCGGCACCACACGCAGCACCGACCCGAACGCGTGCAACTCGGCCGCGGTCGCGGTCGCCGAGGTGTACATCATGGCCCTGGCCTTGTGCTGGGGCACGAGCCGCGACAGGTGGGTCGCGGCGCCGAGCGCACCGCGGTCGACCTCGGGCAGGCCGAAGGTGGCGTCGTCGCTCGCCACGATCACGTCGGCGTTGCCGACGAGCCCGATGCCGCCGCCGAGGCAATATCCGTGCACCGCGGCGATGACCGGGACCGCACACTCGTATACGGCCGCGAACGCCGCGAAACAACCGCGGTTCGCCCCCACGAGCGCGCCGAAGCCAGGGTCCGCCTGGATCTCCTTGATGTCGACGCCAGCGTTGAAGCCGCGGCCCTCGGCACGCAGCACGACGACCCGGACCTGCGAGTCGTTGCCGGCCGCCCGCACCGCCTCCGCCAGCTCGAACCAGCCGGCGACCGGCAGGGCGTTCACCGGCGGGTGGTCGACGATGACCTCGGCGACGCCGTCCGTCGCCAGCGTCCTGGTGATCATGCTGCCCTCCATCACGGATGCTGGCTGGAGACCGAGACGACCTCCCCGGTCAGATACGAGGAGTAGTCACTGGCGAGGAACACGATCACATCGGCGACCTCCCACGGCTCGGCCGCGCGACCGAAGGCCGCACGCGCGGCTAGCTCCGCGAGCACCTCTTCGCTGGACACCTTCGCCAGGTACGGGTGCATCGCGATGCTCGGCGACACGGCGTTGACCCGAACCCCTGCCGGGGCCGCCTCGATCGCCGCGCACCGCGTGAGGGCCATCACGCCCGCCTTGGCGGCCGCGTAGTGCGCCTGACCGGCCTGCGCCCGCCAGCCGAGCACCGACGCGTTGTTGACCACCACGCCGCGGCCGCGCGGGATCATGTGCCGCAACGCGGCCCTCGTGCACCGGAAGGTGCCCGTCAGAGTCACGTCAAGCACCGTGTGCCACTGCTCGTCGGTCATCTCGACGAGTGGCGTGTCCCCGCCCAGGCCGGCGTTGTTCACCGCGACATCCAACTGGCCGTACTCACCGACCGCGGTGTCGAACAGCCGGTCCACCTGCTCCTGCGATGTCACGTCGCAGACCAGGGCCAGCGGCCGCTCGCCGCCGATCTCGGCTAGCTCTTCCGCCGCCGCTGCCAGCCGGCGCTCATGGCGGTCGCTGATGACCACCCGCGCGCCTTCCTCGGCGCAGCGGCGCGCGGTCGCGAAGCCGATGCCCGTGCCGGCCGCGGCGGTGATCAGCACCGTGCGCCCGGCCAGCAGGCCATGGCTCTCGTGCGGCCGCGGCGCCACCATGTCAGCCAAAGCCACCCGTCCCATCGGTTTCCGCATGATCGCGTAGACCTTGCGTACACATAGCACGCAAAGTCTTCTTCATACGCAAGGTCTTCGCGATCACGAGGTGCCGTCCGTGGCCAGGGTGAGCCGGTCGAGTATCTCGCCCGCCTGCGCGACGACTCGCTCCACGAGCTCGGCGCAGCTAGGGAGGTCGTCGATGACGCCCGCGACCTGACCGCTGGCGAGCGTGCCGAGGTCGGTCCGTCCGTCGACCATGCTGGCCCGCAGCATCATGGGCGTGTTGGCGGCCATGAGCAACTGTGTCCACCCGATCTCGTGACTGCGCCTCATGGCCAGGCCCTCGGCGACAATGTCACGCCAGGATGCGCCCGACATCCGGCGGAACGCGATCGCGTGCCCGGCCGACCGCCGCAGCCTGCCGAACGAGCCACCACGGAGCAGCTGGTCGACCAGCTCGGTGCGCAGCACGCGCTGCGGCACTCCGTCGAGCACCGTCGTAACCACGGTGTCGGTCACCGTGCGGCGGAGGTACTCGGCCTTCACCGACTCAGGCACGGGACTGTCGCTGGTCAGCAGGAACCTGGTGCCCATGGCGACTCCGGCCGCGCCGAAGGCGAGCGCGGCAACGAGGCCGCGGCCGTCGCAGAAGCCCCCGGCCGCGATGACCGGCAGGTCGACGGCGTCGACCACTTGCGGCAGCAGGATCGAGGTGGGAACGACGCCGGTGTGCCCGCCGCCCTCCGCGCCCTGCGCGATGATCGCGTCGACGCCCCAGGAGGCGACCTTCTCGGCGTGCCGCCGCGCCCCGACAGTCGGCACCACGACGAGACCGTCGTCGTGCAGCGAGCGGATGACGCGCTCGTTCGGGGCCAGGGCAAACGAGGCGACCCGCACGCCGTGCTTCACCAGCAGGCTCGCCCGCTCCGCCAGGTCCGGGGCGTCGCCGCGCAGGTTGACCCCGAACGGCTGGCCAGTGAGCTCCCGCGTGCTGGCGATCGCGGCGTCGGTCTCGCCGAGCGTCAGGGTGCCCGCGGCGAGGATGCCGAGCGCGCCGGCGTTCGACGTGGCGGCGGTCAGCTCCGGTGTCGACACCCAGCCCATGCCGGTCTGCACGATGGGGTAGGCCACGCCGAACAGCTCGCAGATCGGCGTGCGCAACGCCGGATGCCGCTGATGCCGCCCGCGCTTACCGGGCCACTCGCTCCGCGGCCCACCCGGCGACTCGCGCGGCGACTCGCGCGGCGACTCACCCAGCGGCTCGGTCAGCGGCTCGCTCACGATGGCACCTCGTCGTCCCGTAGCCCGGACGGGTCGATGACGGCACGGATCAGCCGCAGCTCGTCCGGCGTCGGCGATCTGGTCTGCGACACGTCACCGTCGATCGCGAGCTCGAACCCGGTCGCCGCGACCACATCCTCGACCGTCACGCCGGGATGCACCGAGACCAGGCGCATGCTACGGTCTGGCCCGCCGAAGTCGAGCACGGCCAGGTTTGTCACCACCCGCCTCAGCTCGAGGAACGCCGCCGCGACCGCGCCCGCGGCGAATGCACGGTCGTAGCCGACTCCGGACACCATGTCGACCCGCGGCACGAACACCCGCGGCTGGTGCCTGGGCACCCAGTAGCTGGTCGGATGGTTGACGGTGTTTCCTGGCGCGCCGCGCGCGCCCAGCAGCTGCCTGGTCGGCCTCGCGTGGTCCCCGATCGCAGAGATGTTGGCGTTCCCGTAGCGGTCGATCTGGGCGGGACTCATCATGACGTGCCGGCGACCCGCCCACACCAGATCGAATACCGAGCGGAACGGGATCCAGCCCTCAACCGGGTCGCCCGGAATCGCGCCGAGCGCCCAGGTACCGGTGACGAACCTGGCCTCGCCGTCGGTCAGCAGCAGGTCCGGCTCAAACGTGGCCCTCGCCAGCCGGGCACCCGCTGTCGGCACGAGCCCCATGGGGCTCGCGGCGATCTCGCCGTCGCCGCGCCACGCTTCGGCGCAGGCGACGACGCACACCTCGGCGCGGCTCGCGGTCACGCCGTAGCCGCCGGCTGCGCGGCAACCGCGGTCTGGTAGGCGGCCTCGTCGCCGCTCAGGTACGTGGCGACGAACCGCGACCACTCCGCCGGATCGCGCGCCGCGGCGGCATACGCCCGCTGAAACGCCTCGTCCCGGCCGTAATCAGGCGCACACGACGTGAAGTGCGCCCCGTTGGGCGCCTCGATCACGCCCGCGACCATCCACCGGTGGACCCGCATCCGGGTCAGGCCGCCCGCCGCTAGTTCGGCCGTGGGCACAACCCGCTCGCAGGAGACGTAGGCCCGCTCCGCCGCTGCGCAGAACAGGTCATCGAAGTACAGGTCGTCGCCGAGAAACTGGGCGTTGCCGGCGGCGTCGGCGCGGTTCAGGTGCACCAGCGCAGCGTCGAGCGGCAGCGCCGGCACCGCGACCAGCTCGGTGTCGTCGGCGTACGGCGAGCGGACGGTCCGCAACTCGGGGTTGACCGTCAGCACGTCCGAGCCGAGCCCGGCCCGGCTGGGCAGGAACGGCAGCCGGCAGCTCGCCGCATACAGCGCCCACTGCAGCATGCCCTCGTCATACTCGGTCACCTCGATGGCGCCGTTTTGCCTCGCCGCCTGGAAGTGCGGCTCCAGCGGGATGGAGTCGAGCGAGACGAACGCGTAGATGAGCCGGCGAATCTTGCCCGCCGCGCACAGCAACCCCACATCCGGCCCGCCGTAGCTCACCACCGTGAGGTCGCGCAGGTCGCTCCGCAGGATCGCGCGGACCAGTGACATCGGCTTGCGACGGGACCCCCAGCCTCCGATGCCGATCGTCATCCCCGACCGCAGCCGGGTGATCGCCTCGTCCGCCGACATCCGCTTGTCAGCCACAGCCGTCCCGTCGTCGATCGCCCGCCGCGCAGCCTGGCTCAGCGTAGCAAGCGCTTGGTCGACAAATCGAGTGGGAACGAGGCCGCTCTTCGTCGCGGCCGCTCGTCCGCTGGCCGCGGCGCGGCCGACCGAGTACCGTACGTATTGACCAGAATTCAACCAGGAGGCGCCGTTATGATCGGAGCCGCGATCGCCATCATGCTGGCTGGCCTCCTCATCATCTGGCTGGCCATCCGAAGCTGGCAGGGACGGCTGACCCGCAACTACGTTGCAGGCGTCCGCACCCCGTCCACGATGCGCAGCGACGAGGCGTTCCGGATCGCCAACAAGGCGGCAGCCCCGTTCTCCCTCGTCGGCGGGCTGCTCTTCGTCGTCACCGGCGTGGTCTCGGCCGTGGTACCGCTCCACACCGCCTCCACCGTCCTCCTGACCGGCGTCGTGATCGCCGCAGTGGTCCTGGTCGTGGGCGGCGTCAGGGGCGTGCGAGCTGCCCGCGCAGCGCCCTAGCCGCGGTCGGGAACCGCGGCCTGCCGGTAGCGGTCGGCACGTGTCGTTCTCGCTGCCGGCGACCGCCGCCGATCAAGGCTTCCCCGCCGGTGCCTGCCCAGACACCCGCTCGAACGAGGGCGGTCGGCGCTCCAGGTACGAATCGACGCCCTCGCGGAAGTCCGGTCGACCGAAGCTCTCGAGCATGAGCTGGTAAGCCTCGCGCTCGGCGGCGAGCAGGCCCGGATGCACCTGCTGGTACACCTGGCGCTTCATGATCGCCAGGGACGTGGGCGACGTCGTCGCGGCGAGATCGCGCACGTACTGCTGCGCGTGCGCCAGCACCTGCTCGCGCGGCAGCGCCGCGTTCACCACGCGCAGCGCGGCTGCTTCGGTTCCGGAGATCTTGCGGGACGAGAACAGCAGATCCAATGCCACCGCCGTGCCGGTCAGGCGTGGCAGCAGCCAGCTGATGCCCCATTCCGCGATGAGGCCACGCTGGCTGAACGACGTGGTCAGCACCGCGTCCTCGGCCATGAACCGCAGGTCGCAGGCCAGCACGATAGGCACGGCCATGCCAGCCACTGGCCCGTTGATCGCCGCGATCACCGGCTTCGGCACCGACATGAGGTAGGTGTAGGTGCCGAGGTGCAGGTCATCGCCGAAAGCCGCATCGCCTGGCTCCGAAGTGAGCTCGCTGGACGGCCGCACGAAGCTGCGATCGCCGGATCCGATCGCCGACAGCCTTCGGAGGTCAGCCCCAGCGCAAAATCCGCGCCCGGCACCAGTGAGCACGATCCCGACCACGCGCCGGTCTGACTCTGCCGCAGCGACTGCGTGCCGGACCTCGGCTGCCATCCGGTCGGTCCAGGCATTGAGCACGTCGGGACGGTTCAGCGTGATGGTGGCCACCGGGTCGTCGACGTCGTAGCGAATCTCCTCGTAATCAGTCACGGCTGTCTCCTGGCGTACGACGGACGCTGCGTCCAGGGTCTGACGCCCCGGACGCTGCCCATTGTGCACGAACCGTACGAGCCGGCCCTAGGCACGGCTGGCGTCGGACACAAGGCCGCCGGCGCCTCGAAGTGGCTAGGGTCGGAGTGAACACCCTGACGGGGCGGCGGCCCAGGCCGCCGCCTGCCCGACTACGGAGGTCAGCATGGGCAACTGGCAGCTCGACCCGTACCACACGCAGGTAGAGTTCTCCGCCAAGCATCTCGGCATGATGACGGTGCGCGGGCAGTTCGAGGATGTCAGCGCCGTCGCCGACATCGACCCGGACAACCCGGAAGCCGCGTCTGTCGAAGTCACAATTCAGACGGTCAGCGTCAAGACCAACAATCCCGCCCGGGACAACGACCTTCGGTCAGGGAATTTCCTGGAGGTCGAGAAGTACCCGGTGATCACGTTCAAGAGCACCGGCGTGCAGGCGGCCGGTGAGAGCAGTTTCAAGCTGGCCGGCAACCTGACGATCAAGGAGACCACCCGCCCGGTCACCCTGGACGTCACCAAGTACGGCGAGTTCAGCGACCCGATGATGGGCCACCGGATCGCCTACGGCGCGACCACCCAGATCAACCGCAAGGACTACGGGCTGAGCTTCGCCATGATGCTGGACGGCCGCTTTGTGGTCAGCGAGGAGATCCAGATCACGATCGAGGGTGAGCTGGTCGAGCAGAAGGAAACGGCGGAAGCGGCTGCCGGCTGAGAAGCTGGCAGGCCGAATTGCGGCTAGTCGCGCGCCTGGATACCCGATGCGTCGGGGTCCAGGCGCGCGGCGAGCACTAGGTGACCCTGGCTCAGCGCGGTGTCCGCAGCGGTCTGCCCGGCGTGCGGGCCGGTGTTGGCCGTGGCTGCCGGGTCCGCGCCGGCGTCCAGCAGCGCCTGGACTACCGCAGCGTGACCGCGCCACGCGGCGCCGTGCAAGGCGGTCATTCCGTCCTTGCGCCGTGCCCCTACATCGGCTCCGTGCTCAACCAGCAGCCGCACGAGCGCGACCACGACAGCCTCGTCGTCGCTCGGTTGCGGGATGCCTGGCGTGGTCGCGACGGCTGAGCCAAGCGGAGTGATCTGCAGGAAGCTATCCCGGCTCGGCTCGTTGATGATCGCTGCGGCGCCGGCCGACAGCAGCATCTCAGCGACTTCGCGCTGGCCCCAGTAGGCGGCGGCGTGCAGCGCAGTGGTCATTCCGAAGAACTGCACTGCCTGACTAGCATCAGCGGCGAGCACCCGCCGGACCGCGTCCGCGTCGCCGAGTTGCGCGCTTGTCACGATCCCCGGTGCCCAGCCGGCAAACTCGGGCAGCTGGAGCAGCTCCGGATGTCCGCCGTACTGCGCGGCGTGTGCCACGCCAGCGCCGAACATGTTGCGCGCGTTGAGCAGCGTCGGATCGGCGCGCAGCCACGCGCGCACCTGCTCCGCGTCACCGTTGAGCGCCGCGGCGATGAGGTGGTCAATCTGCTGCACGCCAGTAGCGTAGGCCTCGGCTCAGGCCGGATCGGCCCTCCGGGTCGGAGGGCATCCGGAACGCCAGCAGCCGGGCGATCAGGTCCGCAGTCTTCTGCCTGGTAGCCCGCCGCCGTGCCTGCAGGCCCGGCACGCCGTGCATCAGCCGCAGCCGAACGATGACCGCGTCCTTGTCGGCCTCAAAGTCGGCCGCGAGCCGCTGAAACAGCGCGCCCATGGTGGCGGCGACGGTCTCGCCCGGCGGTCGCGCGGCGAGGACCTCTTCGACTACGGCCCCGTCGTCGCCGCCGAAGACAATGTCCTCTTTGTCGCTGTAGTAGCGGTAGAAGGTTGCCGTGCAGATCTCGGCCGCGGCGGCAATCTGCTCGACCGTCGTCGCGGCGTATCCGTGCTGGTCGAACAGCCGCATGGCTGCCTGCTGCACCGCTTGCCGCGTCCGCGTCTTCTTCAGCTCGCGTAGCCCCATCGGATGGGCCTCTATCCGGACGGCGCGGTACCTGCCTGGCGTGCGTGCGCGGGCGCGCGGGTGTGCAAGAACAGCGGCTGCTGGCCAGAGCCGCCAGTCGAGTGCACCGGCAGCGGCAACTCGTAGCGGACCGGCCGGTTGTGGTCGGCCAGTTGCCTGGACGGGTTGTAGACGCGGTTGAACCGCCACAGCATGCGGGCGAAGTTGGTCTGGCCGTGCGCGAGGTTGCGCGCCAGCACCCGTGCGGCGCCAGTGACCGCGGCCACGCCGAGGTGCTTGCGGTTGATCACGGCCTGGGTGCGGACGAGCTCGGCGTAGAACTGCCCGAGCGGCAGCGTGGTGGGGACCACGGCGTGCTGGATGTCGAACAGCCGGTAGTCGCGGGTAGTGAGGCGGCGTGCTTCGGTGTGCCAGATCTCGGTGCCCGGGTAAGGCGTGAGCACGGTCAGGTGCACGATCTCTGGCACCGACAGCGCAAACTCCCTGACCATCCGGAACTGATCGGTGTCCCATGCGGGGTCGACGATCAGGTTGATCGCGACCATGATGCCGAGCTTGCGCGCTGCCTCGAGCGCCTGGATGTTCTGGTCCTGGCTGACGCGCTTGCGGTACAACTCCAGGCCGTCGGCATCTAGCGCCTCCATGCCGAGGAACATGTACTTGAGCCCGAGCCCGGCCCAGCGCTCGAACACGTCGGTGTTTCGCAGCAGCACGTCGCTGCGGGTCTCGAGGTAGTACCGCTTACGGATGCCGCGTTTCTCTACCGCGGCAGCGATCGCGTCGCCATGCTCGGCCTTGATGAAGGCCACGTCGTCCACGATGAAGACGTTTGGCTCGGCGATAGAGGCCAGCTCATCGGCCGCCGCCTCGGGCGATGCCTTGCGATAGCTGCGACCATAAAAGGTCCAGGCAGAGCAGAAGGAGCAGTCCCAGGGGCAGCCGCGGGTGAACTCGATCGACGCACACGGATCGAGCTCGCCGATGAAGTACCGCCGCCGGTTGCGCATCAGGTGCCGGGCCGGACGCGGGGCGTCGATGGCTTCCATCAGGCGGGGCCCGGGACCGAACCCGTCCGCCGTGACGATGCCAGGCACGCCGCCGATACCACCGTCCCGAATCGCCGTCAGCAACGGCACGATCGACGTCTCCCCCTCGCCGCGAAGGACAGCGTCGACGGCACCGCGCGCCTGGTCGAGAACGTGGCTCGCGATGAAGGACACGCTGTGCCCGCCGAAGAAGACGAAGCAGCCAGGCAGCACGTGCTTGATGGCGTGCGAGATGTCGATTGCCTCGGGGATGTTGGCCAGATAGTTCAGCGAGATGCCGACAGCCTCCGGCCGGAACTGCAGCAGGTCCCGATCGAGATCGCGGCGGCTGGACACCTGCAGGTCGAGTGCGTGCACCTCGTGACCGGCCGCCAGCGCGGCCCCGGCGACCCGTTCCAGCCCGAGTGGCTCGAGGCGCAGAAAGATCTCCGAGTACATCAGCGCGCTTGGATGCACGAGCATCAGGCGCATGCTCACCTCCGGCAGGTCACCCCATTACTGGAGTGACTCTTATTTGAGACATTGTTTCAATATTGTCTTCGTATCAGTCATCGGTTGAGCGGCGGAGCCGGGGGGCACACAGGGGGGTATGAGTGGGCGCGCGGTTCTGCTGACCGGTTCCCTGGGGCTCGGTCACGACATGCCGGCGCTCAGCATCGCCGGCCTTCTGGGCCGGCATGGCTGGCAGACGAGGTCGCTCAACAGCATGTCCCTGCTCGGGCATAGCTACGGCGCGGCGGGCCAGCGCGTCTTCGGTAGCCTCATCGCCGTGCCCGGCCTGTACGACGGCCTGCACTTCGCTCACCTGCGATCTGGCAGCCGGGTGGCGAGCCTGCTCGACCGCTGGTCCAGTGCGAGGGTAGTGCCCGCGTTGCGGGCTGAGCTGGACCGCGCGCCAGCCGACCTTGTCGTCAGCGTGTTTGCCACCGGCGCTGCTGCGGCGGCGCGGCTCAAGCGCGAGGCACCGGCCCGGCGCACGGTGGTGCTGTGTCCGGACGTCGGCGCGCATCGCCTCTGGGTCACTGAGGGAACCGACCTGTTCCTGGTGACCTCCAGCGCTGCCGCCGCGTCGGTCCGGCGCTTTCTCCCCAGGGCTCGCATCGCGGTCATCCCGATGCCGGTACGCGCCGAGTTCTACGCCGCGCCGTCGAAGGAGCAGGCCAGGGCGGCGCTGGGAATTCCCTGGGACGCGCCGTGCGCGCTCGTCATTGACAGCGGCTGGGGATTTGGCCGGGTGGCCGACAGCGTCGCGCAGCTCGCCGCGGCCGGCGTGCACGTGCTGGCCGTGGCCGGCCGCCAGCCCGCGCTGGAGACGCAATATCGTGCCCTCGCACGCGCCGCGCATCGGGTGCACCCTTTCGGTTTCAGCGACCGGGTGCCCGAGCTGATGGCGGCATCCGATGTGGTGATCGCGTTGCCGGGAGCCAGCACCTGCGCCGAGGCGCGCACCGTGGGCAGGCCCCTGATGCTGCTCGACGTTATGCCCGGGCACGGCCGGGATAACCTGCTGCATGAGCTGGAGCTCGGCGGGGCAGGAGTATGCGGGGCGACACCAGCAGCCGTGACCGCTGCGACGCTGGCGCTGCTCGAGGACGGGCCCCCGCCGGCATCGCCGAACCATTCGGCTCGCCGGTGGGAGCCAGCTTTCGAGACAGCATGCCGGCAGATCGGCCTCGACCTGGACCGCCATGAGCTAGCGGAGGCGAGATCTCGATGATGCGGACGCTGTTCTTGCATCCCCCCTCTTTCGAGGGCTTCGACGGCGGGGCCGGTGCCCGCTACCAGGCGAAGCGCGAGATTCGCTCGTACTGGTATCCGACCTGGCTGGCTCAGCCGGCGGCGCTCGTCCCGGACAGCAAGCTCGTGGACGCACCGCCAGACGGCCTCACCCTCGCTGACGTGGCACCGCTGGCGCGTGAGTTCGAGCTGGCCGTGCTGCACACGAGCTCACCGAGTTTCACCGGTGACGCAGCGGCGGCGGCCGCCCTTAAAGCGCAGAACCCGGCGCTGCTCGTCGGGATGGTCGGCGCCAAGGTTGCCGTGGAGCCGGAGCGCTCCCTGCAGGCTTGCGAAGCCCTGGACTTCGTCGCGCGAGAGGAGTTCGATTTCACGATCGCCGAGGTGGCGGACGGCCGGCCGCTGGC
The DNA here is from genome assembly GCA_030041275.1 of Streptosporangiaceae bacterium. GTDB lineage: Bacteria > Actinomycetota > Actinomycetes > Streptosporangiales > Streptosporangiaceae > JAJYUU01. The sequence goes on along the minus strand of JASHOE010000106.1, from coordinate 21,669 downwards.
TGACGTAGACGGGCTCAGCTACCGCGACGCGGCCCGCCGCATCGTGCACAACCGGGACCGCGAGACCCTCACCGACATGGACCGACTCCCGTCGGTAGTCCCGGTTTACAAGCGCGACCTGCAACCTGAGAACTACTACATCGGTTACCTCAAGCATCCGTACCTCTCGCTGTACACCGGCCGCGGCTGCCGGTCCCGGTGCACCTTCTGCCTGTGGCCACAGACCGTCGGCGGCCACCTGTACCGGACTCGCAGCGTGGCGAGCGTGCTAGCCGAGGCGGCCCTCGCTCGGGAGCTATTCCCGCAGGTCAAGGAGCTGTTCTTCGACGATGACACGTTCACCGACGACCGGGAGCGCGCCGAGGAAATCGCCCGCGGCCTCGGCAGACTCGGCTGGACCTGGTCCTGCAACGCCAAGGCCAACGTGCCGCGTGACGTGCTCCAGGTACTCCGCGACAATGGCCTGCGGCTGCTGCTCGTTGGCTACGAGACGGGCAACCAGCAGATCCTCATCAACATCAAGAAGGGCCTGCGCGTCGAGCGGGCCAAGCGGTTCGCCGCCGACTGTCACGACCTCGGCATCACCGTGCACGGCACCTTCATCCTCGGGCTGCCGGGCGAGACCACGGAGACCATCCGCGAGACGATCAAGTTCGCCCAGGAGGTCAACCCGCACACGATCCAGGTTTCGGTGGCAGCCCCCTATCCGGGCACGGAGCTGTATCGGCAGGCGCTCGAGAACGGCTGGCTGCCCGCCGACAACGACAGCTCCGCGCTGGTGAGCGCGGACGGCACTCAGATCGCCGCGCTGTCCTATCCCGACCTCGGGCACACCGAAATCCTCGACTCGGTCGACGCGTTCTACCGGCGCTATTACTTCCGGGCCGGCAAGCTGGCCGAGATGTCGGCGGAGATGTTCCGGCACCCAGATATGGCCGGCCGACGGCTGCGCGAGGGCGTCGAATTCGCCCGCTTCCTCGGCAGGCGCGGCCGGGCGACGACCGCCAGCTAGCCGTTCCGCCCCCAGCCGGGCAGGCGCCGCAGGACCAGTTCTTGCCAGCTGCGCACCGGGGCTCATTGGTGCACTAAAACGGGACGAGGTGCCATACTGGCGCGGTGCCGCCCAGGCAGCGCCGGTCACCGCCCGTGACCTCACCCCAGAGAGCTGACCAGCGACACCGCATGCCAGACTCCCCGGTCACCCTCAAGGACGTCGCGCTCCTCGCCGGCGTCCATCCGGCTACCGCCTCGCGGGCGCTCAACCTCGAGACCCGGCTCCTGGTCAGCGAGGAGACGGCCAACCGGGTCCTGGCCGCAGCAGCCGAGCTCGAGTATCACCCCAACGCGGTAGCCCGCAGCTTGCGCACCCGCCGGTCCAACACGGTCGGGGTGCTCATCCCCGACCTGAACAACCCGCTCTTTCCCCCCATGGTGCGCGGGCTGGCCGATCGACTCGAGAACCACGGCTACGTGGCATTGATCGGCAACACCGACGGCGACGATGGTCGCGGCCGACGCGTGTTCGAGCAGATGCGGGCCCGCCACGTGGATGGGTATGTGCTGGCCACAGCGCGTCTGCGCGATGCACTGCTGGACGACGCCGCGCATTCGGGCGTGCCGGTCGTGCTGATGAACCGGATCGCCGCGGACGACAGCTTTCCGTCGGTATCGGTCGACAACGAGGCGGGGATCCGCCTGCTTGTCGATCATCTCGTCGCGCTCGGGCACCGCGACATCGCCTGCATCGCCGGGCCGCAGGACGTGTCGACCGGGCTCGCGCGCTACCGCGCCTTCCGCTCGGCCATGGCTGACGCCGGGCTGGCCGTGCCCGACAGCCGGGTCGCCTTCGCTCGCTCGTTCTCCATCGAGGAGGGGCACCGCTGCGCCCGCGAGATCCTGGCTGCAGACAGCGGCTGCACGGCCGTCGCGGCCGGCAACGACATGCTGGCCGTTGGCTGCTATCAGGCGCTGGATGAGGCCAGGCTCAGCTGTCCGGCTGACATCTCGGTGGTCGGGTTCAACGACATGCCGTTCATCGACATGCTCCGCCCACCGCTCACCACGATCGCGTTCTCGCACTACCAGGTCGGCGCCCACGCCGCCGACCTACTGCTCGACCGGCTCAACGGGCACGCGAGCCAACCCAAGGTCATCTATGTGCTGCCCACGCTCGTCATTCGGGGCTCGACCGGACGCTCCTCGTGAGGCCTTGCGCCCCGCCGGTGCCGATCAAATGCCCCGGCCGGTGCCGATCAAGCGCGGGATCCGTCCGTACTCATTTCGGCCATTGACAACCGTATTGCCCGTGCGCCGCTCTCGTGCCAGTCTGTGTTGCAAACGATTGTGGGCAACCGACTGCTGACACCGCGACACATGACGGCGAGGCCTGATGAGCGACGTCCCGCACAGTCAGGTGGGCTGGCTGGGAACGGGCCGGATGGGCTCGATGCTCGTCCGGCGACTGCTCGGGGCGGGCATCGACGTGGTGGTCTACAACCGGACCAAGGCCAGGGCGGAGCCGCTGGCCGCGGACGGCGCGAAGCTAGCAGACGGGGCCGTTGACGTCGCAGCGACGCCGGTCGTCTTCGTGATGGTGGGCACGTCGGAGAACCTGCTGGAGGCCATCCTCGGGCCGGCCGGGCTGCTGGCGGGCGAACTGGCGCCCAGCGTCGTCGTCGATCTGTCGACGGTATCCGTCGAGGCTTCGGCACAGGTGCGGGCGGGCCTGGCCGAGCGCGGGACACGCTTTCTCGCGGCACCGGCGATGGGTAACCCGCGGGTTGCCGCCGCGGGCAAGCTCACCTTCGCGGTGTCCGGACCGCCGGAAGCCGCTGCCGAGATCCGGCCGTACCTGGATGTGCTCGGAGCCGGCGCCAGTTATGTCGGGCCTGGCGAGGTCGCCAGGACCGTCAAGCTGTGCCACAACCTGCTGCTCGGCTCGGTGATGCAGTCGCTGACCGAGGTGACGGTGCTGGCCGAGAAAGCCGGCGTGACCAGACAGGCGTTCCTCGCCTGCATCAACTCCAGCGTCATGGGCTCGATGTTCACCAGGTACAAGTCGCCGGCGCTCGTCAACCTGGACTACCACGCCACGTTCACCTCCGAGTTGCTGCGCAAGGACTTTGACCTCGGGCTCGCCGCGGCGCGTGCGCACGAGGTGCCGATGCCCGTGGCGTCACTGGTGCACCAGTTGGTGCAGAGCCTGGTCGGAAACGGATTCGGACAGCAGGATTTCGCCACGCTGATCGAGCTGCAGGCGCGCGCGTCCGGCCTCCAGCTGGTCAGCGAGAACGCAGTAGTGCCTGACGGCCTCGACCCGCCTGCGGCGGGCGACGGGCCGCCGGGCTCCGGGGTTCCCCCGCGGAGCGACCGGGGCTCCCGCGACCGGGGCTCGGGCTCCGGGGACCCGGACGCGGCTGGCCGGGCAGGGGCTCCAGCTGGGCGGAGTGGTCGCGCTCCTCGTCGTGGCCGTGCTGTTTCCCCCGATGTTCCCCAACGCGACGGCCACCAACTTCGGGGTGGTCACGCTCATCTTCGTCGCCGTCGTCTCGGCCTGGAACATTTTTTCCGGCTACTCCGGCTACCTCTCCCTCGGCCACGCCGTCTTCTACGGCACCGGGGCCTACTTTCTGGTGGTCGCAGCTAAGGACTGGCACCTGGCGGGGTCGACGATCTTCTGGCTGGTGCCGCTGGCCGGCGCTGTCGCGGCGGTGATCGCCGTGCCGCTCGGCCTCGTCGCGCTCCGCGTGCGGCGGCATACGTTCGTGGTAGTCACCATCGCCTTGTTCTTCATCGCGCAGCTGTCGGCGTCCAACCTGTCGGTCACTGGTGGGTCCAGCGGGCTGCTGGTCCCGGTGCCCAACAACTGGAATCCAGCGACCTACAACAACCCGTTCTACTACCTGGCCCTGCTGATCGCGGTTGCCGCGATCGCCCTCTCGGTCGTGGTGCGTCGGTCGCGATTCGGGCTGCAGCTGCGCGCGATCAGGGACGACGAGGATCGTGCCGCCGGCCTAGGGTCCGGGCCATGCCGGTCAAGCTGGCTGCCCTGGTGCTTTCCGCATTCATCACCGGCATGGCGGGCGCGGTCTGGGTTTACTTCATCGGGCAGGCGTATCCCCAGTTCGTCTTCGACCCGTTGTTCGACCTCGCGGTCGTGCTGATGGCGTTCTTCTGCGGACGAGGTTGCCAGCTCCGGCGCGCAGGTCGAGGTCATCGACTTGCGCTGCCTGGTGCCGCTGGACATGGCCACGGTGCTCGCCTCGGTGCGGAAGACCTCGCGGCTGCTCATCGTCGAGGAGAACCCCTACCAGGGCGGCTGGGGCGGCACGGTGGCGTCGATCGTGGCCGACGAGGGCTTCGAGCTGCTGGATGCGCCCATCCGCCGGGTCGCGGCGGAGTGCGTTCCGCTGCCGTTCGCCGACGCGCTCGAGGACGAGATGATCCCGACCGCGCCGAAGGTCATCAGGGCGATCCGCGATCTCCTCGCGTATTAAGTCCGCCGCGGCCGCCGCGCCGGTTACGCTGACGCCCAGGTGAGCCGGGAAGCCTGGTCGGCACGTCCGTCTAATGCTGACCAGAAAGTGCGTTATGTACGCTTCGCCGCCTAGTCAACGGGTCCCAGACCGCTGTATCCGGCATGATGATCTTCATGGGTGGAAGGTTGCTATCGCTGGAGCGATAGCAACCTTCCACCCATCAGCGCGAGCTCCGGTGGCGGACCGCCATCAGCGTGGTCAGGGAACTGGGCGTGCCGCCACCGCTGCCCGTCGGCGAGCCAGGAGCGCGTCCTGGGCGGGGTAGCGGGCACGATTGCGGTCTTCGCGGTCGGCGTCGCTGTCAGCCTGGCGGCGAGTCAGCTGCTGGTGTCCAGGCTGGAGCGCATCGGCGCCCGGCTTGGCATCTCCGAGGCCGGGCTTGGCATGGTGGCCGCCCTGGCCGCGGACGCACCGGAAATCTCCGCCGCGATCGGTGCGCTGGCCGGCCACCAGCAGGCCGTCGGCGCGGGCGTGGTGCTCGGCTCAAACGTCTTCAACCTGGCCGCGCTGCTGGGCCTCGGTGCCGTTGTAGCAGGCCGCATCCGGCTGCACCGCCGCGTCATCGCGCTGGGCGGGACGATCGCGATCTGGGTGGCGGTGGTATCGGTCGCCGTCGTCAGCGGCGCGCTGCCGGATGCGATCGGCCTGGTGCTCGCCGTCGCGGTGCTTGCGGCGTACCTGGTCCTGCTGGGAACCGAAGGCCGCGGCAGCGCCGCCCGCGCGATGGACGCCATCGGTGTGCCGTGGCGCTGGCAGGCATGGCTGCGGTCGGCGGTCACTGAGGAGGAGATTGAGCTCGAGGACGCTATCCGGCCGAGCCCCGGCCGGTGGCCAGACGCAGCGGCGGCCGCGGTCATCCTGGTCGTGGTCGTCGCGGCCAGCGTGGCGATGGAACGCGCGGCGGCCAGCCTCGGCGGACGCTTTCGGGTTCCGGAGATCATCGTCGGCGGGCTCATACTGGCCGCGGCCACAAGCCTGCCGAACGCGGTCGCCGCGATCTACCTCGCCGGCCGCGGCCGCGGGCACGCGACGCTGAGCACCGCGCTCAACAGCAACACCATCAACGTGGTCGTCGGCCTGCTGATCCCGGGTGCTGTCCTCGGGCTCGGCCCGCCGACGGCGGCAGCCGGCCTGATCACCGCGTGGTACGCCGGGCTGACGCTCGCGGTGCTGCTACTGGCCTGGCGGCACGCGGGCCTGACCCGCGGCGTCGGCGCCGTCGTGATCGCCGCGTACGCCGCCTTCTGCGGGTCGCTGCTCGCTCGCGCGTACTCGATCGCGGTCGCGGCGATCCCGGTCCTCGCGGGCCTCGCCGCGCTGGCGCTGCTCACCCGGTTGCACCCGCGCACAAAGCCCTTTCGCGGTATAGATAGGGACATGGCGACGACGATCCCGGAAGACTTCCGCGACCTCCTCAGCAGCCCATGCTGCACGCTGGCGACCATCGACTCGAGTGGCCGCCCGCAGCTCACGGAGGTCTGGTTCCTGGCCGACGACGACGGCCTGGCGCTGTCGCTCAACACGGCGCGGCAGAAGGTCAAGAATCTGATGCAACGGCCGCAGTGCACGCTATTCATCCTCGACCCGGCGGGACCGTTCCGGTATCTCGAGGTGCGCGGCGACGCGGAGATCACGCCGGATGACGACTACGAGTTCGCCGACAAGCTGGGCGCAAAGTACGAGGCCGACGTGCGCCGGATGGATCAGCCAGGACAAAAGCGTGTTGTCGTGCGGATCAAGCCGGCGCGCGTCAACGCCGTCGACATGCGCCGCTGACAAAAAATCGGTATCAAGACGGAACGGGGTCGACTGGCCGCGGGCTCATTCGCACCGCGCGGTCGCGGTGGGCCACAATAGCGGCGTGCCTGCCAGCCCTCCTTCCCACCGGCCGCGGCGTGGCGACAGCCCGTCGGCCCTGGTGGGAGACGCCGAGCCAGCCCCAGCCCAGCCACCGGCCCAGCCACCGGCCGCGCCACCAGCCCCGTCGCCGGACAGCTGGCTGGTGCTGGTGTACCACGTACCGTCGGAGCCAACCAGGCTGCGCGCCGCGGTCTGGCGGCGCGTCAAGAACCTGGGCGCGATCTACCTGCAGGCCTCGGTGGCTGCGCTGCCGGCCACCAACTCGGCGGAGCGAGCGCTGCGCAAGCTGCGCAGCGAGGTCGTCGACATGTCTGGCACCGCCATCCTCATGTCCTGCCAGGTACTGGCCGGCCGGGCGGACATCGTGGCGCAGTTCCAGGCGGCTCGCAACGACGAGTACGAGGAGATCGTCGACAAGTGCGCCGACTTCGTCGCGGGCATCGACAAGGAGTACGCAGACAAACACTTCAGCTACGCCGAGCTGGAGGAGAACGAGGTGGACCTCGTGAAACTGCGGACCTGGCTGGCCAGGGTCCGCGAGCGCGACGCCTTCGGCGCGGACGGCTTGCAGCAGGCGGTCAGCTGCCTGGCCGAGTGTGAGGAGAAGCTGGAGGCGTACGCGGTGCGCGTCTACGCCGAGGAAGGAGAGAGCCGCTGACCGCCCTCGCCAGGCTCACCGGCAGCAGCACGACCAGGACCAGTGGCAGCAGCCACCAGGCGGCGACCCCGGCGGAGTGCAGACCCCACGTGCCAAGCAGCCCGATCACCACCGCGACTGCCGCGACCCAGTCATCACCGATCACGAAGTCGTAGCACGACGCGCCGAACGAGCGCAGCCGCGCGGACGCGCCTCGGCGCTGCGGCCTCGCGTCGGCAGAGGCGCTCATCGGACACCCCCAGCGGCAGCCAGGTCGGCATCGGCGCCGCGGATCCCAGCGCCGGACCCAGGGGCAGCCGACCGGCGCAGTAGCCACACCAGGCCGATGCCAAGCAGCGCCACCGCTGGAATGATCACGAGCAGGGCAGCGTCCGACCCTGGCCAGGAGGCCCCAGCGCCCTCACCGCCCCAGAACACTCCGAAGCTCGTCAGCATGATGCCCACGACGAACTTGAGGGTGTTTTCCGGAACCCGGGCCAGCGGCGCCCGGACCAGGAAGCCCGCCGCCGCCACGATGATGATCGCGCACCCGGCCGCGAGGCTGGCCAGGCTGACGTTCTTGGCGTTAGCGCCGAACGTCAGCACGATGAAGACCACCTCGAGGCCCTCCAGCAGCACGCCCATGAACGCCAGCCGGAAACCGTACAAGTCGGGGGCTAGCAGGAACCGGCGGGCGGTCTGGCCCCGAGCTTCGGCAAGGTGCTCCGCGTACAGCTTGTCCTCGTCGTGTAGCGACTTAAGACCACTCGCCCTGAGCACCGCCTTGCGCAGCCACTGCAGGCCGAACACCAGCAGCAGGGCGCCGACGGCCACGCGCAGGGCGGTGAGCGGGATCGCCGTCACTGCCGGACCGAGCGCCGCGACGATCACAGCCAGGACGGCCATCGCGGCCACGGCCCCGGTCCCGGCCGAACGCCAGTCCCTGGCAGTGCCCGCGGCCAGCACTATCGTCGTTGCCTCGACGGCTTCCACGGCGCAGGCCAGGAACACCGCAATGAACAGCGCACTGGCGCTCGCACTCACCGTGTCCTCCGCTTCCCTATCGTCAGGCCACCCACGGCCCTACTGTGCCACCTTCTAGCTAGGATGTCTAACGGTCGTCACTGTCGAAACATGACGGCTGTTATCGCCAAACTGTGACAACCGATCCTCCCCTGGTCACGTTACCGTCGACCCGCGGTCGGTTCGAGCAGCATGCGCCGGCTCCCTTGCCTAAACCGCCGGGGCCTGTCGCGCGGTAGGACGGTCCGGCGCCAGGCGGCGCCGACGAGCTGCCTAGGTCCGGCGGGTGCCCAGTAAGGCTCTTCGTAGCTGGTCGGCCATGTCTTCCCGCCGCAGTAGCCAGCTGCCTCAGCTTCGGGTAACGGGGCCCCGGGGTTCTCGCTGGCTCGCCGTCGCCTGGCAGCCCGCCGACGGTGGCCGGCTGCTGGATGTCATACCGCGCGATCGCGGTGTAGACCACGAACGCCGCGATCATGAGCAGCAGCACGACGGCGACCGGACCATCGCCGTAGTTCAGCCCGGACAGGTACTGCGGCTTGGAGAACCAGTCTGCGAAGGAGGCGCCGAGCGGCCTGGTCACCACGTAGGCGAACCAGAAGCACAACACGGAGTTCAGCCCGAACCGGGACCACGCCACCGCCGGAATCATGATCACGATCGCGAACAGCACAATCGAGCCGAGATAACCGAAGTGCAGGACCTGCGCGGTGAAGTCGCCGAGCGCCGTACCGAGGGCGAAGGTTGCGTAGACGGTCGCCCAGTAGTACACCTCACGGCGCGTCGTGACGATGCTGTGGATCGACAGCGTGCGCTCGCTCCGGTACCACAGCCAGAACACCGCTGCGAGGACGACCGCCCAGAACGCTGTCGTGCCGCCGTAAGGGATCTTGAGGATCAGGTGCATGAAGTCAGCCGCACCGGTGCCGAAGATCGCGATGGCCAGGGCGAGGAACCAGTAGGCACCGGCGATGTAGCGGCGGGTACTGAACTGGATCGCGACCGCGACGACAAAGATCGCGACCTCGACCACGCCGGCCAGCGTGTAGCCCTTCAGCGCCAGGTAGTCGGAGACCGCCTCGCCCCCCGCGGTGGTCAGCAGCTTGATCACCCAGAAGAGAAAGGTCACCTCGGGCACCTTGGCGGCGATCGGCTCCAGCCTGGACCCGGCCGCGGCGTGGGTCATCCCCGTTCCCCTTCTGGTCCTGAAGTCGACAGCACTCTACCGGTCGGCAGTAGGGCGGCTTGCAGGATAAGGAGCACGGTCGGGACAAACCTCAGCTATGACCGGCCGGGTACTGGCGCTATGGCCAGCCGCGGGCGGTGCCCCTAGCATGGGCACATGTCCGCAACGGCTGGCGTCTGCGCTGGTCCTGCGCCTGTGATCAGGACGCATCCGCGAGCCCTGCGCGCGGATGCCTGCCGCAACCGGGACGCGATCCTCGCAGCCGCGAGGGATGTCTTCGCCCGTCAGGGCCTCCAGGCACCGTTGGAGGACATTGCCAGGCAGGCGGGCGTGGGAATCGCGACGCTCTATCGCCGCTTCCCGAGCCGCGAGCGCCTGGTCGCTGCTGCGCTGCTTGACAAGGTCAGCCAGTACGCTGACGCCGCGAGCGAAGCCCTAGCCGACCCCGATCCCTGGACCGGCTTTGCCGGTTTCGTCCGCCGCAGCTGCGCGCTGCAGGCGATGGACCGGGGCCTGAGCGACTTGCTCTCCATGACGCTGCCTGCCAGTGAGGAGGTCGAGCGACTCCGGGCGACGGTATACCAGCAGGTCACCGAGCTGGCCGAGCGAGCCAAGGCCGCCGGGCGGCTCAGGCCCGACTTCGCGCCCGAGGACCTGCTGCTCGTCCTGATCGCGAACGCAGCGGTCGCGCACGTCAGCGGACCGGAGGCGCCGCGAGCCTGGCAGCGCCTGGTGGCGCTGTTCCTCGACGCGTTCCAGCACACCGGCGGCGAGTGGCTGCCGACCGCACCGACGGCGGCGGAGCTGAGCCAGGGGATGGCGCGGCTGGCCGCCGAGCGCCGGGTCGGAGCGCTCCAGCCGCCGCCAGCGTGGCCGAGTTAGACTTATTCGGAGACTTCCCTCCATCTGGATCCAGCCCCCTGGCCTGCGCTTTTGTCGCTGTGGGGTGCGCGTGCGTTCGGGCGAAACGCCGACCGGGAGGTGACGCCGATGCGGTCTCGTCAGCCAGTCCAGTGCGGCACCGAGCGCCCGCCGACGCAGACCCGCCGCCAGCCGGGGCTGGCCTGGTGGGTGGCCTGCTGGCATCTGGTCGGGTGGCACGTCGGGTGCGGCTGGCATCGCGGTCAGGCCCGCTGGGACGCCCTGGCCCGAGCCTGGCAGTCGGCCGAGGCCCGCCATCCGGTCCTGCGGTATGCCCAGATCATCCCGATCGCGTTCGTACTCTTCGGCCTCGACTATGCGGCGAGTTTTCGGGCCGGCGCCGCGGCCGACGGGCTTCGGAACGCCACGACGGTGAACTCGGTCACGATGGACATTGGGGGCGGTTTCGCACACGTCATGAACAACTGGCTCGCCACGCACCACATCGGCGCGATGGCCGCGACCTGGTACTACATCGTGATGCAGGGAGCCCTGACCGGTGTTCTCGGCGCGCTCCTCATCTGGCGCCGAGTGCCGAGCTTCTCCCTGCATCGCAACGCGCTCATCGCGATGACAGCCCTCGGCCTCGTCGCGTTCTGGAACTACCCGGTGGCGCCGCCACGGATGCTGCCCGGCTATCACGACGTCATCGCGTCCACGCTGCCGACGTTTGCCAGGGTCGTCGAGCCGAACGGGTCGGCCACGTATGCGGCGCTGCCCTCGCTCCACGTCGCCTGGGCGCTGTGGGCCGCCATCGCAGGCATGACGCTGGTACGACAGCCGGCCCTGCGCGCGCTGCTCTGGCTTTACCCGGCCGCCACATTCGTCGACGTGCTGGCGACCGCGAATCACTACCTGCTCGATGCCGTCACCGCTATCGGGCTGCTGTTGCTTGGCTACCTCCTCGCAGTGGCTGCTGACCGCGCTCGCAACTACCTCGCCGGGCGGCAGGCAGCCGCGGCGCACTCAGGACCCAGAACCTGGACACCCCGGCTTATCCGCACCGGGAACGGGGTCTCGGCCATCCCAGCGGTCAGCGGATACTGGGCGCCGGCTCCCCGAGCGGCCAGTCGGGGCTGCAACGGGTACTCGCACAACGCCGCCCGCGCGGGGTACGGGCCGTCCCCGGCAGTGGTGGAACCGCACGCCGCAGCCGTGGAACTGCACGCCGCAGCCGTGGAACCGCACGCCGCAGCCGTGGAACCACACGGCGCAGTGCTAACCTGCGCGCTGCCAGACGCTGACTCCAGTGGTCGAGGCGGCGGTGACACCCCGCACGGCCGGTAGGCCGGCGGGCCTAACGCCCCTGATCTCTGCTCACCGCGGCGGCTGTGAGACGGCGCCCGCGGGCACGTACGCGGCCTACCGCGCCGCGATCGCGGCCGGCGCCGACTACCTCGAGTTCGACGTTCGCGTGACCGCAGATCGCGTGCTCGTGGGCTATCACGACGCCCTGCTGCCGTCAGGCGCGGCGGTCGCAGCCACGAGCTACGGCGAACTGTGCCGGGTCGCGGGCTACGAGGTACCCACGACAAGCGAGCTTCTCCAGCTCATGGCCGACCGGGCCGGGGCGCACATCGACCTCAAGGACGCGGCGGCCGGCCCCGCTGTGGTCGCGCAGGCGCTCGGTCTGCTCACGCCCGCCAGCGTGGTCGTCACCAGCCGCGACGCAGCGGCCGTGCGGGCGGTCAAGCGGTATCACCCGGACGTGGGTGCGGCCCTCACCATCGGCGGCGACGCGGCTGAATCCGTCCGGGCCGCGGTCCGCTGGCCTCGCCCGGCGCTCTGGGCCGACGCGGTCGCGGCCGCCGGCGCCGACTGGGTGGCCGTACACCACCGGCTGGCCAGGGCCGGCGTTCTCGCCGAATGCCACCGGCGCGGCCTGCGCACCATGGTCTGGACGGTGACCGCCGATTCCAGCCTCCGGCGGTGGCTGGCCAGGACGGACGTGGACGTCGTCGTCACTGACCGGCCGACCCGCGCGGCCGCGCTGCGTGCTGCCCGCGATGGCGGCCGGCCGCCCGCCTGCCGACCTGTTCGCTGATTGCGTCCCGGTTGCCGGCGCCGGTCGCCGCACCCTGCAGGCTGTGCGGGCCGTATGGCGTGCGACCCCGTTCCTTGCGTTGCGCGGGTATTAACCCGGCGACGTCGGGCTCGACCTTCGGGTCACCGGTCCGCCGCCGCCGCAACTGGAACGCGATCAGCCCGGCGCTCGCCCAGCCGACCGCGATGGCAAGCCAGTAATTCACGATGCGGAAGGCGAGCACGGCGGCGACGGCGGGCACACGGCTCGCGCCGTAGGCGACGAGCACGACCGCGAGACTGCCTTCCACGATGCCAAGACCACCCGGCACGATCGGCAGCGAGCCCGCGACTACCGCCGCGCCGTAGGCCAGCAGCACGCCGCGCCACGGCACTGCGGCGTGCACAGCGCCAAAGCTGCAGACCAGGCAACCGAAGTCGCAGAGCCACACGGCCGTAGCCAGGGTGACAATGCCGATCGTTGATCGTGGCGACAGCGGGATTTCCCGCATCCGGGCCAGGGTCGTCTCGATCCGCGCGAGCGGCCCAGCCGGCCGACGGCCGGCTCGCCGCTGCAGCCGGCCGGCGAGACGGCTCGCCAGCCTCAGCACCAGATCGCGGCGCACCAGCACCGCGCCCGCTGCCACGACGATCACCAGACCGACCGCGGTGACGCCGATGCCGGCCGGACTCGCGCCTGCGCCGCTAGCCGCTGCGCTCGCCACCAGCGCGATCAGAACGCCGGCCAGCAGGACCGCCGACATGCCCACCGCCTGCGCGATCAGGATCGTGAAGATGGTCCAGCCGGCGCTCGCAGCGCTCGCCCCGCGCCGCCGGTAATACCGGTACCGATAGGCGCTGGACACCGCGGGCTCGCCAGGCACCGTGGAGTTGACCGCGTCGTTGGCCAGCGAGAGCAAGAACAGGCCCGCCAGCGGGATCGTGGCACCTGCGTGGTGAAGCACACGCTGCTGGAGCCGCGCATAGCCGAGCAGGGACAACGACTCCGCGCCGACCGCTGCCGCGACCCAGCCGGGATTGGCGTGGCTGATCTGCCGCGTTGCGGCTGCCAGCTCCCCGCGCCTGCCGACGAGCAGCACGAGCACGACGACCCCAATCACGACGCCGACGGCGTAGCGCACCAACTCGCCCCGGGTACGCCGCGCCTCGGTGCGTGCAGGCGGGGACGACTCCCCCGGACCCCCCGCAGCGGCGAGATCTTCCGCCATCGGTCCATGATGATGGACCGACGGGCCTGGCGACCAGCCGACGGAAGGGAGAACCCGACGTGGCACCATACTTCGGCGGCCGAATCGGTACTGACTGGCGCGATTCGCAGCCCTGGTGGCCGCCCACGCCGGCGCCGCCAGACGGTGCGGCCAATGTCGTGCTCGTCGTTCTTGACGACGTCGGCTACGCGCAACTCGGCTGTTACGGGTCTGACATCGGGACGCCGGTGCTGGACGGCCTGGCGGCGGAGGGCGTCCGGCTCGCGAATTTCCACACCACGGCCCTGTGCTCCCCGACCCGCGTCTGCCTGCTGACCGGGCGCAACCATCACCGCAGCGGCATGGGGCGGGTCGCCGATCTCGCCATCGGCTTCCCCGGCTACTGGGGCACGCCGCCGCGGGAGAACGGCTATCTGTCAGAGATCCTGCAAGCCACGGGTTATGCCTGCTACGCGGTCGGTAAGTGGCACCTGTCCCCCGAGGACGAGACGAATATGGGCGCGTCCCGCGCGACCTGGCCGCTGGCCCGCGGCTTCGACCGCTGGTACGGATTCCACGGCGGCGAGACACATCAGTTCGTGCCCGCGCTGTTCCATGACAACCACGCGGTGCGGCCACCGCGGTCGATCGCCGACGGCTACCACCTCACCGAGGACCTCGCGGACCGCGCCATCGAATTTCTCGGCGACCTGCGCGCCGCGGACGCAGCCCGGCCGTTCTTCCTGTACTTCGCCACCGGCGCGTGCCACTCCCCGCACCAGCCGCCGCCGACCTGGCTGGCGCGCTATCGCGGCCAGTTCGACCTGGGCTGGGACGCCTGGCGATCGGCCGTGTTCGAGCGCCAGCTCACGTCCGGCCTGCTGCCACCCGCAACGGCGCTGTCGCCGCGGCCGCCCTGGGTGCCGTCCTTCGACTCGCTCAGCCCGCGGGACCAGGCCGTGGCGGCGCGCTTCATGGAGTGCTTCGCCGGCTTCTTGTCGCACGCCGACGCGCAGGTCGGGCGCGTGCTGGACTTCCTCGCCGAGCGCGGCGAGCTCGACAACACCATCGTGTGCGTCGTCTCGGACAACGGCGCCAGTGCCGAGGGCGGCGCCGAAGGATCCATCAATGACATGCGACTGCAGAACCTGGACCCGGCCGGGCGCGACGAGATGGCAGCCAGGATCGACGAGATCGGTGGTCCGCTGACCCACAACAACTATCCCTGGGGCTGGACTATGGCAGGCAACGCGCCGTTCCGCCGGTGGAAGCGCGAGGTACACGAGGGCGGCGTCGCCGACCCGTGCATCCTGTCCTGGCCGGCCGGCGTGAAGCGCGGTCTGGTCGACCCTGGTGCCGTGCGGCACCAGTTCGCGCACGCGATCGACGTCCTGCCGACAGTGCTCGAGCTGACTGGCGTACCGGCACCTGCCGCGCTGCAGGGCACGGCGCAGACGTCGCTGGACGGGGTCAGCTTCGGGTATTTGCTAGGTGCCGACGGGGCCAGCGCCGCGGAGCGGCACGAGACGCAGTACTTCGAGATGCTGGGCTCGCGGGCGATCTATCACCGCGGTTGGAAGGCCGTCACCTTTCACCCGGTCGGGCCGCTGTATGACGACCAGAACCCGAACGCCCCGTTCGATGAGGATGTCTGGGAGCTGTACCACGTCGCCGAGGACTTGTCGGAGACCCGCGACCGCGCGGCGGAACAACCCGCACGACTGGCCGAGCTGGTGGCGCTCTGGTGGCAGGAGGCCAGCCGCAATCAGGTGCTGCCGCTGGACAACAGGCCGTTGTGGGCGCTGGTGCACCCGAAGCCGGACCGGCGCCGCCCGCAGTCGGAGTACCGGTACACCCAGGGCGGCGCCCCGGTGCCCGAGTCGGTGGCCGTCAACGTTCGCAACCGCTCGCATCTGCTGATCGTCGACGTTGTCGTCGGCGCGGAGCCTGACGGCGTGTTGCTGGCCCTCGGCTCCGCGCTAGGCGGCTGGTCGCTGCACATCCTCGACGGACGGCTGCGCTACGTGCACAACCTGTACGGGAAGGAGCGCCACGTGATTGCGTCGGCCGCGGTTATCACGCCGGGCGAGCACCGGCTCGAGTACGCGTTCACCAAGGGCGGCGGAGTATCCCCCGGCGGGACTGGCGTGCTGCGCTGCGACGCGCTCGAAGTCGGTCAGGGAGTGATACCGCAGTTCACGCCGTCCGGGTTTACCGGCACCGGCGTGGGCCTGACGTGTGGTTACGAATGGGGGCCCGCGGTCGGCGACGGATACGCCGCGCCGTTCACGTTCGGCGGCGTCATCCGGCGGGCCGTCGTGCAGACCACCGGCCCGGTCATCCGCGACCCGCTCGCCGAGCTGGAGGCGATCCTTGCGGAGCAGTAGCGGTCAGGCGCGATCGCCTACCATGCCTGCTTGCTCGGCTGCCGGTTGCGGCACGGCACGCTGGGCGGATTTCTTTGCCACCCGCGCAGTCCAGAGGACAACCGAATAGACCGTCACGCCCAGGATGATCATCACAACACAAGCCGACCACTGAAGCGGCCCTGGCAGGTACAGCGGGAGAAACCAAAGCCGACCGCGCGCGTGAACCAGCTTGAACACCAGGGGAACGATGCCCTGGGGGAAGAGCAAGATGGCGCCCAGCGGGATGCCGAGGCCGATGATCGCAGCCTGCTTCCTGGGCAGCTGCGCCGCCGCCAACTGGCTTGCGGCCGCGGATCGCGGTGCACTGCTGCCGGACCTGCGTCCGGCGCGCATCCGAAGCAGCAGCTCAGGTCCGCGCGCTTCCAGCCGACGGTAGCCAGCGCGCCCAAGCCCGCTATACAGCAGAACCCCGGCCGCGACACCCACCGGTATCGCGGACCAGCGCAACAGCGCATCGTGCAGCAGGGTACCGGCCACTAGCAGGCCGACAGCCGGCAGCGCAGGCAGCAACCCGGCAAAGAACACCAGGTAGGCGGGGCCGGTGGTGTCTGCATTCTCGAGCGGGTTGTCCGGTCGGCGGTGCGGGTCCGGGCCGGGCACGAGCGCGGCGATCCAGACCAGTGCCAGCAGTCCGATGCCACCGCCGAGCAAGGCCGGGGTCAGCGCGAGCACCCACGGCCAGGTCCAGTGCGAACCGGCCAGCGTGACGAGGACGACTGCGGTCACGGTTACGACCGGTCCGAAGACGAACAGCAGCGCCCGCTGCCTGCCGCGCACGTCATGCCGCTCTGCGCCGGGAATCAGCAGGGTCAGCCACAGTGCGGTGCCGTCCAGGCCAACCAGGTTGACGGACGACACGGCTGCCGTCAGCGCCAGCGCTGTCCCCGCCCAGGGGAGCAGAATCTTGGAGCCGAAGGACAGCGGCAGCAGAACCGTACCCAGCGCCCACGTCACTGCGACCGCGATCGCCTGCAGCCGAAGCGGGTCTCGCCACCATGTGTGCAGCTCCCTGACTGTCACGGCGCCGACGGGCCCAGACAGCGGGCCGGTTCGTCTGATCCGGGCGCTCCCGCCGCCCCGGATGGTCGCCCGGGCGGCGCGCGGTGAACCCAGGCGCCAGCTCCAGACCAGCAACAGGACCGCAATCGCGGTCGCCAGGCCGGCCAGCGCACCGATCGCCGCGGCCCAGTCAGACCGTCCTGCTGACTCCACGGCATAGAGTCCCCACCCGGACGGCAGCGCCCGCACTACGGCGGCGAAGACCGGCGTTACGCCCGTGCTCACCAGCCCTGAGGTGCGGACAGCAACGGCCAGCATCCACCCGGACTGGGTGAGGATGAGCAGACCCGCGAGCAGCACGCCGATCAGCGCGGCACCCGCCCTGCTCCTGGACACCTGGCCGTACCCGGTGACCGCCAGGCGCGACAGCAAGACGACGACCACCAGCTCCAGGAGGGCAGCCGGAACGGCGATCAGGGCAGGCACCACCCCGAGCCGCGCGCCGAAGACCACCAGGCTGCTGAATGCCAGCAGGGTTACCGCCGTGGTGATGCCCGCGAATGCCGCACCGAGCAGGCCGAGGGCAAGCCGCCTTCGGGGCAGCGGTATGAGGGCGAAGTGCTCAGCTCGGACTAGCGGCGCGCCGCTCCACACCGGGCCCGCGATCCAGCCGACCATCCACAACGCGTAGACCACGCCGAGCAGGTCGCCGAGAACGGGCGGCTTCGCGTCGTAGAGCGCGCCCAGCAGTATGGTGCTGACCGCGAGCAAGACGCCGAGAGCCGCGCCCAGCACCATCCAGGCGCCGCGGCCACCTGTCATCGAGCGCCGCAGCAACCTCAGCTTCAGCCTTACCAGGATCAGGACGTTAGCCACGACAATCCCTGAGCAGCGCCGACCTGAGCACCGGCCAGTCGGATGAACGTCTCCTCGAGGCTGTGCCCCGCGCGCACCTCGTCGAGCGGGCCGGCGGCGACTACCTTGCCAAGGGCCATCATCGCGACGGTGTCGCACAACTCCTCGACCAGCGGCATCACGTGGCTGGAGAGCACCACGGACCCGCCGTCGGCGACGAACCTGACGAGAATTGCCCGCAGCGTCGCCGCCGATACCGGATCTACCGCCTCGAAGGGCTCGTCGAGCACGAGCAGTCGCGGGGCGTGCAGCAGGGCAGTAGCAAGGCCGATTTTCTTGCGCATGCCCGTGGAGTAGTCCACGATCAGCGTTCGCTCAGCACCGGTCAGGCCCATGACGTCAAGCAGGTCCTGGGTGCGACGGACGATGACCTCCGGGTCCATGCCGCGCAGCTGGCCGATGAGCGTCAGCAGTTCCCTGCCGGTGAGCCGCTCCGGCATCGCCAGACCGTCAGGGAGGACACCCATCAGCTGTCTGGCGCGGGTCGGATCCGCCCACACATCGACGCCGAGGACCTCCGATCGGCCAGCGTCGGGGCGCAACAGCCCGACTGCCATCGATAGCGCAGTCGTCTTGCCCGCCCCGTTGGGGCCGACGAGACCGAAGAAGGACCCGGCCGGCACCGTCAGGTCGAGATGATCCACGGCTACCGCGGCGCCGAAAGCCTTATGCAGGCCGACCAATCGCAGCGCAGGCACCTGCCCATTTACCGGGGCCACCAGGGCACCGCCTTCCGATTACCGGGGCCACCAGGGCACCGCCTCGCGAGCACTAAGCTCGTCGTTGCTTTCTCGCCTGCGGTTCAGCACGCCGCGACCAGCATGCATTCCGTCCGAGGGAACCCGCTGCTAGCTTCCGCCAGCCGGCTGCTCAAAGCCCGGCTGCCGCCCGGCCAGCACTGTGACTCAGGTCCCGAGCCCGCGCCAAGCGGCGCCGACGGCATCACTCAGGGTGCCGAACCGAACATATTGCCTGGCCAACAGGCGCGTAGTAGCGTCCGGGACGCGGCCTGCGTAGTTACCGGCTAGTCGCCCGGAGAGGGGAAGCCAATGGCAATAGACGAGGCGACAGCTGGACTGCTCGCGGGACTCGCAGAGGCGGATGCCAAGCCGCTGTGGGAGATGACACCGCAAGAGGGCCGCGAGGTCATGGCCGCGCTGAGCGCGGTGTCCGGACCGGGACCCGAGGTGGCCACGGTCTACGACCAGCAGCTGGCGGCCTCAGACGACGGTCAGTTCACGGTGCGCGTCTTCGTGCCGGCCGGCGAGATACGAGCGCTCGTCGTGTATTACCACGGCGGCGGCTGGGTCATCGGCAACCTCGACACCCATGACCACATCGTCCGGGTCCTGGCGAACCGGCTGCAGGTGGCGATCGTGAACGTCGACTACCGGCTGGCGCCCGAGCACCGCTTCCCGGTCGCAGTCGAGGACGCGTGGACCGCGCTGCAGTGGGCGAACGAGCAGATGGCCGAGATCGCCGGCCACCCCGTTCCCCTCGTGGCGATGGGTGATAGCGCAGGCGGCAACCTGGCCGCGGTCGTCGCCCGGCGGGCGCGGGATGCTGGCGGACCGCAGCTGGCCAGCCAGGTGCTCATCTATCCGGTGACGGATGCCGACCTCGACACCGCGTCCTGTCTCGACCCGGAGAACCAGCTGTTGCTGACGCGCGAGGGGATGATCTGGTTCTGGGACCACTACGCACCAGACCCAGCCGACCGCAAGCACCCGGACGCCTCGCCGCTGCAGGCCAGCGACCTGGCCGGGCTGGCACCCGCGATCGTGCTGACCGCCGAGCACGATCCGCTTCGCGACGAGGGCGAGGCGTATGCCGAGCAGCTCGTGCTCGCGGGCGTGCCGGTCTCGCAGCAGCGGTTCGCCGGCCAAATGCACGCCTTCTTCACCATGGTCGGCGTCTTGCCGGGCAGCGCGGCCGCCATCGACTACGTCGCTGAGCAGCTCGACCGCCAGCTCAGCGCGCAGCCGCAGCCATAGCCGCAGCGGTAGCCGTGACCGCCGCCGCACCCGTGACCGCGACCGCAGCCGCACCCGTGACCGCGACCGCAGCCGCAGCCGTCCCCGACCGCAGGCGCACCCGACCGCGACCGCAGCCGCAGCCGTGACCGCGACCGCAGCCGCAGCCGTCCCCGACCGCGGAGTGGTGGCGGGGCCTCGCAGCACAAGCCGGTAGGAGGGCACGTTGTCAGACAGCGAAGGCCTGGACGCGATCATCGTGGGCGCCGGCTTCGCCGGGCTCTACCAGCTGTACCGGCTGCGCGAGCTCGGCCTGCGCTGCCGGGTACTCGAAACCGGCGAGGACGTTGGCGGCACGTGGTACTGGAACCGGTACCCAGGCGCGCGCTGCGACATCAACAGCCTGTCGTACTCCTACTCGTTCTCCCCCGAGCTCGAGCAGGACTGGGAGTGGACCGAGAAGTATCCGACCCAGCCTGAGGTGCTGCGCTATCTCGGTCACGTCGCCGACCGGTTCGACCTGCGACGCGACATCAGCTTCGAGACGACGGTCACCGCGGCGCACTACGACGACGCGGCCGGCCGCTGGCGGGTCAGCACGAATGCGGGCCGCGAGCTGACAGCGCAGTTCCTGATCATGGCGACTGGCTGCCTGTCCGCATCCAAGCTGCCTGAGATCGGAGGGCTGGAGCGATACCGGGGCCGGACGCACCACACCGCGCGGTGGGGCAGGGATGAGATCCGGTTCGATGGCCTGCGCGTCGGGGTGATCGGAACGGGGTCGTCGGGCATTCAGTCGATCCCCATCATCGCCGGGCAGGCGGCTGATCTGACGATCTTCCAGCGCACCCCGAACTTCTCCATGCCGGCCGGGAACCGCCCGCTGACGGACGCTGAGATCGCGGCGATGAAGGCCGACTACCGGGCCTACCGGTCGGCGCAGCGAGCGTCCCGGATCGGCGTGCCAACGCCGGAGGCGAGCCTCTCGGCGCTCGCGGTGACCGAGGAGGAGCGCAACGCTGCCTACCAGTGGGGCTGGGAGCAGGGCGACCTCTACTCGATGACCGGACAGTACGTCGATGTGCTCGTCGACCCGGCCGCGAACGAGACGGCCGCCGAGTTCGTCCGGGCCAAGATCCGTGCCGTCGTGACCGACCCGGTGGTCGCCGAGAAACTGTCGCCGCGCACCTTCCCGTACGGAACCAAGCGGCCGTGCCTCGACACCGGTTATTACGAGACATTCAACCGTCCGAACGTGCACCTGGTGGATGTGCGCGAAACGCCGCTGGTTGAGTTCACCGAGACGGGGTTGCGCACCTCTGGCGCGCACTACGAGTTCGACGCCATCGTGTTCGCAACCGGATTCGACGCGATGACCGGCGCGCTTGCCGCGATCGACATCAGGGGACGGAACGGGGTTACCTTCTCTTCGCAGTGGTCCGCCGGGCCGCGGACCTACCTCGGGGTCGCGGTGGCTCGCTTCCCCAACCTGTTCACCATCACCGGGCCGCTGAGCCCGTCGGTGCTGAGCAACATGGTCGTGTCCATCGAGCAGCACGTGGAGTGGATCACCGACTGCATCAGCTACGTGCGCAAGGCGGACTGCGACACGATCGAAGCCACCGCCGAGGCCGAGGAGGCCTGGGTGCAGCACGTGGCCGAGGTGGCGTCGATGACCCTGTTCCCACGGGCTGACTCGTGGTACATGGGCGCGAACGTACCTGGCAAGCCGCGCACGTTCCTGCCTTACATCGGTGGCGTGGGTGAGTTCCGGCGCATCTGCGACGAGGAGGCGGCCAGCGGCTATCCGCGGTTCGTACTAGCCAGGGCCGCTGACAGACCCGAAGCCGTGGTCAGCTGACCTACGCGCGGGGCCCGGCGTGACTACGACGAGTTGGTGTCTGCACGTAGACCTTGCGTACACATAGCACGCAAGGTCTACGTGCTAACCAAAGTCTTCG
>JASHOE010000105.1 GCA_030041275.1 Streptosporangiaceae bacterium | reverse complement strand
CCATCCGGAGCCATCGTTGACCGTTTCGCCACAGGCCAAGCCCGGTAGCGCGCGACTGCCGCGCCCAGCCCGCCGGCTGCAGTTGCTAGGGGCTGCCCGTGACGTATTTGTCGCGCAGGGCTATCACGCTGCCGCCATGGACGAGATCGCCGAGCGGGCCGGCGTCAGCAAGCCGGTGCTGTACCAGCACTTTCCCGGCAAGCTCGAGCTCTACCTCGCGCTGCTCGACGAGAGTACCGAGGAACTCATCGGCATGATGAGCGCAGCGCTGTCGTCGACGACCGACAACCGACAGCGCGTGCCGGCCACGTTCAAGGCGTTCTACGACTTCGTGGCTGGCACCGGCGAGGCGTTCCGGCTGGTGTTTGAGTCCGACCTCAGCAACGAGCCTGCTGTTCGCGGCCGCCTGGACAAGATGATGTACGACTGCGCCGACATGGTGAGCCAGTTCATCCGGGAGGACGCCGGAGTAAGCGACGCCGAGGCACACCTGCTCGGGATGGCCCTGGTCGGCATGGCGCAGGTCAGCGCCCGGTACTGGCTGAGAACCGGCAGGGAGATCCCGAAGGACGCGGCGGAGCAGCTCCTCGCACGGCTCGCCTGGCGCGGCATCAGCGACTGGCCCAAGACGCCAGACGCCTCGAGCTCGTGACCTAGCCGCCCCTGCCCGGCACCATCGAGGAAAAACCCCAGCCGCCCATGCCCGGCACGATCGAGGAGAGCTGTGGAAGTCAAGATCGGAATCCCGTCGGTGCCGCGTGAGCTG
This sequence comes from Streptosporangiaceae bacterium, assembly GCA_030041275.1. Taxonomy (GTDB): domain Bacteria; phylum Actinomycetota; class Actinomycetes; order Streptosporangiales; family Streptosporangiaceae; genus JAJYUU01. Next base: position 2,773 of record JASHOE010000105.1, on the reverse strand, counting down.
CTGGTCGAGACCGCGGCCACCCCCGAGGAAGTAGAAAGCGCGCTGAAGGCAGCGGTGGCAGCCGACGCAGGGGTCTTCGTGCTCTCCAACGTCAAGGGCGGCAAGGTGCTCGTGCCCGCCGACAAGATCGGCTACGTGGAGTTCGGCAGCAGCGAACCCCGCCGAGTGGGCTTCGGAAACATCCTCTAGCGGTTACGAGGTCGCCAGACCGAGCGCCGCCATCCGGGCTGCGTGCTGATCGGTCAGTCGGGCGAACATCCGGCCTATGTCGCCAAGCTGGTCAGCGTCGCCGCCGACCAGGAGCCGCGCGAGCGGCTCGCGTTCCGCCGCGACGCGCTGCGCCTGTCCGAGCGCCTCGCCCACGAGCCGCCTCGCCCACAGCGCCAGCCGCCCTGCCACCCGAGGGTCGGCTGCGATGGCAGCACGGACCCGAGCGATCACGAAGTCAGCGTGACCGGTGTCGGCCAGGACGGTGAGGACCAGATCCCTGGTCTTCGGCTCGAGCACCGCGGCCACGGTGCGATAGAAGTCAGCCGCGATCCCGTCACCGACGTAGGCCTTCACCAGCCCTTCGAGCCAGTCTGACGGCGCCGTCCTCGCGTGGAAGGCATCGACCGCCGCGACGAACGGCTGCATCGACGCCTCCGGGTCGGCAGTGGAGTCCTCGATGCGCGCCCGCAGCAGCTGATAGTGGCCAAACTCGGCCACGGCCATCTCGGCCAGCGCGCTCTTGTCGGAGAGGGCCAGCGCGAGCGATGCGTCGTCTGCTAGCCGGAAGAAGGCGGTCAGGGACGCGTATGCCAGCAGCCCAAGCAGGTCAAGCACGCCGTCTGGCGCAGCCGACGCGCCTGCTGACCCGCTGCTCACACGCGCAGCGTAACAACAACCTCCGCAGCGCCAGCCGGCCGATAGGCCGACGCCGGCCCGGCGCGGGGCCGCACGAGGGTGGCCTTGCTAGGCTGGCTGCCGATCCGCAGCTGGAATGCGGTGCCCCCGGCCGTTGTTAGAAGCAATGTCAGGCGTGTCGATCGCCGAGCGCAAGTCCGTAGGTATGCCCGGCTTCGACTCGCCCTTCCTTCACCAGCGCACAACGCAGATGTTCGCGTAGGCGAGACAGCCCGCTGGAGAAGTCATATGCCGCCGACGGCGCTGGATCTGGTAACAGCCAGCCCAGTCGGCCACTACTGGAGGCGTGACCCTGAGCACCTACACACCGAGCGTGGACTCCAGCGCCGCGGCGGACGTGCCGCCTGCCGGCCTGGACGACCCAGATCTCGCGAGCACCGCCAAGACCTTCCGTGACTTCGGCATTGCCGAGCCCATCTGCGCCGCCCTAGAGGCGCAGGGCATCACGACGACGTTTCCCATCCAGGCCCTGACCCTGCCGATTGCCCTCGACGGCCACGACCTGATCGGCCAGGCCAGGACCGGCACCGGGAAGACCTTTGCCTTCGGCATCCCCATCCTCGAGCGGCTGCGCGAGCAAGCCCGCGAGTCCAACGCACCGCGTGCGCTCGTCGTGGTTCCGACCAGAGAGCTCGCCATCCAGGTTGCCGACGACCTACGCGCGGCCGCCGCGCGGATCGGCACCAACGTCGTGACGCTCTACGGCGGTCGCGCCTACGAGCCCCAGATCGAGGCGCTGGCCGATGTGGACGTGGTCGTGGGCACGCCGGGTCGGCTGCTCGACCTGGCCCGCCAGCACCACCTGAGGCTCGGAGCGGTCCGCCACCTGGTGCTGGACGAGGCCGACAAGATGCTCGACCTCGGCTTCCTGCCCGATGTCGAGCGGATTCTGCAGCTCACGCCGCCCGCCAGGCAGACGATGCTGTTCTCGGCGACGATGCCCGGCGAGGTCGTGACGCTCGCCCGGCGGCACCTGAGCCGCCCCATGCACATCAGGGCCGAACAGCACGACGAGCCCGCACACGTGCCAACCACCGAGCAGCACGTGTTCCGCGCGCATCAGCTCGACAAGATCGAAGTTCTCGCCCGGGTCCTGCAAGCCGAAGGTCGCGGCCTGACCATCGTGTTCAGCCGGACCAAGCGGTCGGCAGATCAGGTCGCGACGGCACTCTCCAGCAGGGGCTTCGCGGCCGCTGCGGTGCACGGCGACCTCGGCCAAAGCCAGCGCGAGCGCGCCATGCGAGCCTTCCGGTCCGGCAAGGTCGACGTGCTCGTCGCCACCGACGTCGCGGCGCGTGGCCTCGACGTGGACGATGTGACGCACGTGATCAACTACGAGTGCCCGGAGGACGAGAAGGCCTACCTGCACCGCATCGGCCGCACCGGTCGGGCGGGCCGGGACGGTGTCGCGGTCACATTCGTGGACTGGAACGACCTGCAGCGCTGGAAGACGATCAACGACACGCTGCAGCTGGGGTTCGACGAGCCGGTGGAGACCTACTCCACGTCTGAACACCTCTATGCGGCCCTCAACATCCCGGCGGGTGTGGCTGGCACGCTGCCGCGCGGCCAGCGGGAGCGTCTCGGTCTCGAGGCCGAGACGCTCGAAGACATCGGCGAGACCGGTAAGACTCGCTCGAAGACTCGGAGCCGGCGATCGACCGGCGCCGGGCCAGACCGGACCGCAGCGGGCGGGCATCGGGACGCCGGCGGCCACGGCGAGCGACCCCGGCGTCGCACCAGGGCTGGCCAGCCGCTCGGTGATGTGGCGGCAGGGACATCCACTGCGGGCACCACTCGGGATAGCGCTGCTCATGGCGACACTGCTCAGAGCGGCACTGCCCGCGGCGGCACTGCTCGGGGCGGC
>JASHOE010000104.1 GCA_030041275.1 Streptosporangiaceae bacterium | reverse complement strand
ACGTCCTGCTGCTCGAACGAGAAGCCGCGGCCGCGGTCCGATGAGCAAGAAAGCTGCCGACGGCGGCCGCAAGCCCAATCTGCGGTCGTCAATCTATCTCGGCGGCGACGGCAGGTGGCACGGTTACGTAACCATGGGCACGCAGGCCGACGGGCGAGCCGATCGGCGGCACCGCACCGGGCGGACCGAGGCCGAGGTCACGCGCAAGGTCCGCCAGCTGGAGCGGAAGCGGGATGCCGATATCACAAGCCGGACCGGCAAGGTTCCGACCGTAGCCCAGTGGATGCGCATCTACATCAACGACGTTGCGCCGCGAAGGGTCAGCCAGAGCACCATCGACAGCACCTACCGCCCGAAGATAGAGCGCTGGATCATCCCCCGGCTCGGCCAGCACAAGCTCGACCGCCTCTACCCCGAGCATCTGAACTCCTTCTACGCGTCGCTGCAAGCTGACGGCCTCGCTCCGAACACGATCGTGCAGGTTCACCGGATCCTGTCGCGCGCGCTGACCATCGCCGTTCGGCAGGAAGTGATCTTCAGGAACCCGTGCACGCTCATCGACGCGCCGCAGAAGGAGGAACCAGAGACGGAGACCCTCACGGCAGCCGAGGCGCGCAAGCTGCTCGCGCTGGCGGCCGGACGGCGCAACGGCACCAGGTGGTCAGTGGCACTAGCGCTCGGTCTTCGGCAGAGTGAGGCGCTCGGCCTGCGCCAGAAGTACGTCGATCTCGATGATGCAGTCATCTACGTGCACTGGCAGCTTCGCCGCCAGCTATACCGGCACGGCTGCGAAGACCCGCACAGCTGCGGCGAGTCGCACCACCGCTACCCCTGTCCCGCGAACTGCGACAAAGCCCGGCGGAAGTCTGGACGCAGGCACATCTGCAGCCGCCCGTGCCCGCCTGACTGCAGTGCCCACGCTGCGAAGTGCCCGACGTTCTGCGCACCGGATTGTACTAAGCACGCGTCATCGTGCCCGGAACGTACCGGTGGGTGGATATTCGCCCGGCCAAAGGGCGGTCGTAAGCGCGCGGTACCGATCCCGCCTCAGCTGATCGAGCCGCTTCGCCAGCACCTCGCCAGCCAGGACGCCGAGCGGCAAGCTGCCGGACATAGCTGGGACAACCGCGATCTCGTCTGGTGCGGGCCGCAAGGCCAGCCGGTCGACCCGCACGACGACTGGGAAGAGTGGAAGGCCCTGCTCGCCGAGGCCGGCATCAGCAAGGACGCGCGGCTGCACGACGCCCGGCACACCGCCGGGACGCTACTGGGAGAACAGCACGTCGACATGCACGTCATCCAGCGGATTCTCGGCCACGCCCAGGTCACCACCACCCGGATCTACACCGACCCGACCGACCCGCTCACCCGCGAGGCCGCCGGCTTGATCGGCAAAGCTCTGTGGCCCGATGCGGGCCAACTGCAACCAGAGGCCGGAAGCTGACCGGCGAGAGGCGAGAACCTCCAGATAAAACGGGTGGGGCGCCTGGGGCTCGAACCCAGAACCCACGGATTAAAAGTCCGCTGCTCTACCATTGAGCTAACGCCCCCGGCGCGGCTATCGGCGCCGTCGCACGAAGCGTACCGACTCCCGGCTACCAATCGGTGAGCGTGTGCCGTGCCTTCGCCGTCGAGCCCGCCGCGGCACCAGATTGCGACAAGACCGGGCGGTAACATCCGGTTCCGTGGACGCTGCCTTCTATGAGCCGACCGGGCCAGGACGCTACCGCGCTACCGCCGCGACGGCCGGGCCGTGGAGCGCGCAGGCCCAGCATGGCGGCCCGCCATCGGCCCTAGCCGTGCGCGAGCTAGAGCGGCACGAGCCAAGCGCAGACATGCGCCTAGGCCGCGTCAGCGTCGACATCCTTCGACCGGTACCGGTCGAAGAGCTGGTCGTCCGCACCCGCACCGTACGTCCGGGCAAGAAAGTGGCGCTGCTCGAGGCTGTCGTGACCGCGGCGGGGCAGGAGGTCCTGGTGGCCAGGGCTTGGCGGATCGCAGTGTCGGAGTCGGCGCCGGTCGTCGAAAAAAGCAGCCCGGCGCCGCCGATTCCGACAGCCGGACGGCAACCGCGATTTCCCGGCGGGCACAACGACGGGTACCTTGCCGCGATCGACTGGCGGTTCGTCGCCGGACAGCTCGACGAGCCGGGTCCCTGCCAGGTCTGGGCCAGGCCACGGCTCCCGCTGGTGCCGGCTGAGGAGCTCTCGCCGGTGTGCCGCACCCTGCTCGTGGCCGACTCAGGCAGCGGCGTCAGCATGGCGCTGGATCCCACCAGGTACATCTTCATCAACGTCGACCTGACGGTCGTGGTGCACCGCGATCCGGTGGGCGAGTTTGTGCTCCTTGATGCGGTGTCGACGATGAGCGGGACAGGCACCGGGCTTGCCGAGACGCAGTTGTCGGACACTAACGGCGTGTTCGGGATCGGCGTTCAGACCCTGTTCGTCGCGCCGAGGTAGCGAGCGCGCTGTGCCGGGCGTGGCCGCGCGCGCGAGGGCCGGGAACAGCCCGGCCGCGGAAGCGCAACTGCGCCGCCTCGTGCGCGCAGCACCGGGCCTCACCGTGCTGACCGGCGGCCAGACCGGTGTGGACACCATGGCGGCGCGCGCCGCCGTGCGGGCCGGGCTCACCGTGCACCTGGTGTTCCCGCGCGGGCTCCGGCAGGAAGACGGCAGCCTGACCACGGCGCGCCGCCGGCAGTTCGCCGCGGCCACGGTGCACGAGCTCGGCTCGGCCAGCTTCCGCTACCGCACCTGGACCTGCGCCTACCTGGCCGACGCGGTCGTGCTGCTTGACCCGGCCGGAGGCGCGGGCTGCCGGGAGACCGCGCGCGCGGCCCGCGCGCTCGGCCGGCCGCTGCTACAGCCGGGCACCGCGGAACTGAGCCCGGCACGCGTGGAGTCATGGCTGGCCGAGGTCGCCGCGCGGGTGCTCATGGTGGCCGGCTGCCGCGCCAGCGTGCTCGCGTCGGCGGCTGGCGCGCGACAGCGCGCTCAACGGGGCACGACTGAGATCATCGCTGGCGCGGCTGCCTGGCATGACCGCCTGCTCCGCGGCGCGTGCTGACCGTGGGCTGACCGCGGGCTGGCCAGTACGGCTAGCGACAACGTGCCCGTTCCCATCCTTTTGGTGATTGTGATCCACGACCGCGATGGGCGGGCTGGGTCAGGTGCCGGCGGGCGTGCCCCAGTCGATCGAAACCTTGGCAGCCTCGGCCGGGTGCCGCTCCAGCCAGCTGCGGGCGAACGGGCACAGCGGCACCACGGTCATGCCGCTCTGGGCAGCCTTGTCGATGGCGGCAAGCACCAGCTGGCCACCGAGGCCGCGGCCGCCGAGGGCGTCCGGCACCTCCGTGTGCACAAGAACAAGCCGGCCGGCGCGGGTGCGGTAAACCAGCTCGGCGAGCTCGCCGTCCGCTCGAATCTCCAGTCGCGACTCATCGCGGTTGTCGGTCACTGCAGCATTCATCTCAGCCTCGTTTCCGGTCAAGGTAACCGCGAACCGCGCCGCTCGTTCGGGCAACAATCGCCGTCGCGGCGGCGACGCCGGCGGCGATCGCGAGCGGCAGGCCAGGCCCGCGGTGCAGGAAGAGGACCGCACCGATAACGGCGCCCGCGAGCATGGCAAGAGCGGACGTTGCGCGGCGGCCCGCTCGCTGATTGTTCCCGCCAGCGAGGGGAGAGTCGGATGCGAGTCCGGTCAGAGTCATGGTCAGCACCGTCGTCGTCATGTCGGGGATCGACAGGCGCCGGATGACGGCGTTCCTGATGCCCATGGCGAAGGCCAGCAGCGTGATCGTGGTGTAGCGGCCCCAGCCGGTCGCCACCGTCGCAGCCGTGCACGCGACGGTCGCCGCGGCCGCGACGAAGACGGCCTCGAGCGCGATCGCGAGCGCGAGCATGCGGCCTCGGCTCGTCATGTGGACAGTGAGCCGGCCGCCCATCACGGCGCCGACCAGAAAGACACCGAGCGAGGTGAGGGTGGCGGCGACCGAGAATCCGGGCGCGCCGGCGGCGGCGAAGCCGAGGACGACGACGTTGCCCGTCATGTTGGCGGTAAAGACCCGACCAAGCCCCAGATAGCAGACCGCGTCGATCAGCCCGCTGAGCAGCGTCAGCACCATCAGGACAGTCAGGACGGAACGCCCGCCATCGGCGCTCGTCTGGTGCGTCGCGACCCGGTTGCTCTCGGCCGGTCGGGATTGCCGCTGCGGGCCGGCGCCGTCACGTTCCGGAATCGCGGCCACTGGCTGAGTCTTTCACGCGTTCTCGGCCGCTTCGTCGGCGCTGCCGATCACGGTCCATTCACAGCATAGGATCGGCCTGGTTGAAGCGGAGCCGCTCACAGACCCGGCGCTAGTCGCGGCCGAGCAGCGCCTCCGCGCCGACTGGCCGGAACCCAGCCCGGAGGAAGGCGCGGACGCTCGCGGCGTTCGCTGGCGCGATCTGGGCCCACAGTGTTGCGCCGGCCGGGACCAGGTGCCTGGCTGCCGTCGCAAGCCGGGTACCCAGGCCGTGACCACGATGCTCAGGGTCTACTTCGACCGCGACCTCGAGGCGGCCGGCCAGCCCGCGCCCGAGCAGCACCACGCCACCGCTCGTCTGCCAGGCCCTGACCTCATCGCGATAATGCAGTGCGCGCGCGATGCGGGGATGGGGCGCCGGGGCGGTCGGCAGTTCCTCGAGTGCTAGGTCGGGCGGCGGCAGACCAGGGAGCGCCGCGGTGCGGGTGAGCATGTCCACGCTGTGCGTACGGCGACCGAGCCGCTCGCTGAGCGCCGCGAGGAACGTGCCCGAGAGCGGGGCGGACAGGTCACCAGGCGGCAGTTGCGCAGCTATCCAGTCCGGATCGGTGTCGGCGAACACTACGGCGCAGCCGGTCATCGACAGCACGCCGGCGTCCCGGTCGGACGGCTGGCTCGAGATGGTCACGGTGCCGTCGGGAGCCGGATACGTCCCTGCGGCCAGAGCGTCAAGCAGCCCGGCGAGCTTGGCGCGGCTCGCAGCCCGTGCGGCGCTGTGATCACGCATGGATGCCTGTCTGGTGCGTCAGGTACACCAAAGCGGCATCCACGGTCGTGGGCTGAGCGCCCCAGGCCGTCACCGGTAGGCGGAGATGCCGGTGATGGCCTGGCCGAGCGCGAGGGTGTGGATCTCCTCGGTGCCCTCGTAGGTGAGCACGGACTCCAGGTTGTTGGCATGCCGGATGACCGGGTACTCCAGCGTGACGCCGTTGGCACCGAGGATCGTCCGGGCTTCGCGGGCGATGTCGATGGCGGTCCGCACGTTGCTCATCTTGCCGAGGCTGACCTGTTCCGGCCTGATCGTCCCGGCTTCCTTGAGCCTGCCAAGGTGCAGGGCGAGCAGCTGAGCCCGCTGCAGATCGGCCAGCATCCAGGCGAGCTTGCGCTGGGTGAGCTGGAACGAGCCGATCTTCTGGCCGAACTGCTCGCGGGTCCTCGCGTATGCGGCGGCGGACTCGAAGCAGGCGCGGGCAGCCCCGGTGACTCCCCACACGATGCCGAACCGAGCTTCGGACAGGCAGGACAGCGGACCGCGCAAGCCCTGCACGCCCGGCAGGACGGCATTACCAGGCAGCTTCACGTCATCGAAGTAAAGCTCGGAGGTGACTGAGGCGCGGAGGGACATCTTCTTGTGGATGTTCCTGGTGGTGAAGCCTCGCGTGCCGCGCGGCACCATGAAGCCGCGAATTCCGTCCTCGGTCCCTGCCCAGACGACGGCGATATCCGCGATCCCGCCGTTGGTGATCCACATCTTGGCGCCGGACAGAACCCAGTCGGGCCCGTTCCGCCGGGCCCTGGTCGACATGCTGGATGGATCGGAGCCGTGGTCGGGCTCGGTCAGACCAAAGCAGCCCACCGCCTCGCCCGCAGCCATCCTGGGTAGCCACTCCTCCTTCTGCTCGTCCGAGCCGTACTTCCAGATCGGGAACATCGCCAGCGAGCCCTGCACGGAGACCATGCTGCGCAGCCCGGTGTCAGCGGCCTCCAGCTCCCGGCACGCCACGCCGTAGGCGATCGCGCCCGTGTCCGCGCAGCCGTAGCCCTTGAGGTGCATGCCGAGCAGGCCGAGCTTGCCAAGCTCGGGCATCAGCTCCTTCGGAAGCGTTCCCGCCTCGAACCAGTCAGCGACGTTCGGCAGGATCCGGTCTGCGGCAAACTGCCGCACCGTGTCGCGGACGAGGCGCTCCTCCTCGTTGAGTTCGTCGTCGATGCGGAGCAGGTCGGTCGGCGCTGGGTCCGTGGAACGCGGCATGGCCTATGTCCTCTCTGTACCGCGGCAGCGGCACGACGGCCAGGAGGGGACCCTGGCCTGCAGATCAGCGTATTCGGGCGGGTCGCCGCCATCGGTGTGGGATGGCGCGGAAATCGGGCATCATGGCGAGTAAGTTTTACCGCCCCCTCCCCCACCTGGGCCGGAACCCCTTACAGCGCCTCTGAGCTGCGCAACCACTATCTGCCACTAATTGCCGTCCGGTGCTGCCGTGTGACCTGCCACGGCCACACGGCGGCTCAGAACTTCCCTTACGCAAGCGGCTCGGCCGGGTGTGTCAGCACGCGGCCGAGCCTAGGCATCCATCCCCGCCTTGGAGGACGGAACCATGGCACCCAAAGTAACGAATGAACAGATCTCGACGCGGCTCGAGCACCTCGAAATCGACCTGGACTGCTTTGACAAAGCCGTAGTCGAAACCGGTGTAGTCGCCAGCCGGGCACTCGCCCGGACCGAGGCTCTCGAGGCGATGATCTCGATCGCACTCAAGGCCGCCGGGGTCGACGGCGCAACCGACGACGTGCAGGCCAGTTACTCCGACCCGGTCGCGCTCAGGATGCAGGAGGCGCGGCGTAAGGCCGAGGAGCGTCGGCAGCGGATCGAGGCCAGCGGGTTGCGTCTCATCGCCGGGGGCGGTGCCTCATGAACGCCGGCGACTACACGTTCCTGGACGAGTTGGAGCGGCTGATCCGCGCATGGAGATACCGCCAGGCATCCCGCGCCTTTGCGCGCCGGTTCGCACAGCAGCGGGAGCTTCGCGCGGCCGAGCACGCCGGGGCGGTGCAGTCATGAGCGCCGAGATTGAGGCACGGCGCCTGCTGGCCACCTCGCTGATCGACCTGCCCTACGACGCGGAAACGCTCATGGCGGTCATCATCGAGTACCGCACCGCCTTGCAGGCACTGCTGGACGAGCCGCACCCCGCCGCGGGCCAGCTAGCTGCGATCCGCGCGATCTTCGAGGTTTTTGACTGGCCGACAGACGACCGGCAGTACGCGCTCGAGGGGATCGAACAGATCGTCAAGGGTGGTGCACGGTGACCGCCTGGGGCGGCGACGCTGCCGCGCTGACACTGCTGCGCATCGTGTCCGCTGCCAGCGCCGCTGAGGCCAGCTGGATGGATTTCGCGGCCTGCGCCGAGGTCGGCGGCGACCAGTGGTTCCCGGAGAAGGGCGAGCCAGTTGCACCCGCCAAGCGGGTATGCGCGGGCTGCCGGGTGAAGGAACTGTGCCTCGGCTACGCGCTCGAGCACCGGATTTCCCACGGTGTGTGGGGCGGGCTGTCCGAGCACGAGCGCCGCGACCTGCTGCGGCAAAGGAGGCGTGCAGCGTGAACCGCGAGGACCGTAAGCGCTGGGCCTCGGCCCGCACTCTCGCCGACCTAGGTGAGCTGACTGCCCTGTGGCTTGGGGGTGAGATTGGCGAAACGCCGACCTACCTCGGGCCGCCCAACGATGAGACGTCGTGCATCGCGGTTGTGCTATCTGCAGCCAACCGTGCGGGGTATGTCACCGAAACCTCGCAGCCCGGTTACCGGGACGGCAGCGACTGCGCTCAGCGTGCAGGCGTCAGCGGCTTCGCTGATGACGTCACTGCAGACCGGCTCGCCCGCGCGGCCAGTGCTTCGGGCCTGGTGTGCTACGTCCGCCGCGCGAGGCGCTGGCGCTCACTCCACGCCGCTGCAGTCTGCGTCACCCTTGAGTACGGCCGGCCGTTCACCCGCTTCGGCTCCTGGCTGTCCCGCCGGTTCATTGCCGGCGAGTGGTCGGGCCACTGCCACCCCACCGCAGTGGACGCGCTCTGCGACGCGTGGCAGGTCACGCTCATTGACCCCGAGTGGGGTCGAAATTCAGTCTTGTGGCCGATGCTCGCCGGCTTCGCCCGCATCCCATCCCGCGACCAGCTGACCGGAGGTGCGCAGTGAACGGCAAGCCCTTGCCGGGCGTGATTGTTGTCCTCGCCGCTGTGGCGGCGTTCGGCGTGGTGCTGTCGATGGCCCTCGTGATCATCGGCCAGCAACTCTCCGGCAGACCAGCGGCCCGGTGGCAGAGCGCCGTGCTCGTTGCGGCGCTCACGTTCATTCCGCTGGCCGCCCTTGCAGAGGCGGTGACGCGGTGAGCGACACGACGACACGCAGGATCGCGGCGGCAGCGGTGCTGGGCGTCGCGCTGATAGCGGCCATGGTGAGCTTCATCCACATCGAGCACCTGGCCGTCACCCACGGTCAGACCGTGCTGGCCGCGTGGCTGCTGCCCGTGTCTATCGACGGAACGGTCCTCGCCGCGTCCATGGTGATGCTGCAGGCCGCCCGGTCGGGCATCCGTACCCCGTGGCTGGCGCGGGTGATGCTGGGCCTGGCCGTCACCGCGACGCTGGCCGCGAACGTCGCCTACGGGTGGCCCGCCGGGCCGTGGTGGTCGCTGCTGTCCGGCTGGCCCGCGATGGCGTTCATCGGCTGCGCGGAAATGGCTCTGGGCATGGTCCGCCGGACCGTCCGCAAGTCCGCCACCGACGCCACCCGCAAGACCAGTGCGAGCACTCCTGCCGGGGCCGCCCGTAAGGCCAGCGGCAGTGCCGCCCGTAAGACCGGGACCAGGGCCAGCGGCACCGGACTCGACGCGGCCACCCGTAAGGCCACCGAAGCCGCGCAGCAGGGCCAGCCGGTCCCGTCGGCCCGGGCACTGGCCCGGGACCACCACATCGGTCGCGACAAGGCCGGCGAGATCCGTGCGGCAGTGCTTGCCGGGGCCAACGGGAACGGAGGCCGGCCAGGCCAGCTCACCAGCACCTAACACACAAGCCCCGGCGGCGGGTCTCCCCGTCCAGAGCAGTCCCGCCGCCGGTCACCAACCCCGAAAGGAAGGTTTTCCAATGATTACCGAATACGAACGATGGCGCGAGGCCTACGTCCGTGACGGTGACCCGGAAGCGCTCGAGCGGATGCTCGCCAGCTGGCCCCCGGCAGCCGAGCAGGCCGCGATCGCCGGCGTTCCGGCAGCAGCGGTGGCCATCCCGGCTGGCGCCGGTGACGCGTGGCGGGACGTGGTCGCGTGGGCGTTCACCTGCCGTCCTGCGTGCCGCGAGCTCGCCGAAGTCGAAGCCCTGCGCAAGCTGATCCAGATCGCGATGGCCGCTGCCGCGGTTATCGCCGTGCTGGTTGTGGCGGGGGTGCTCCGGTGAGCGCCTGGTTCTTTCTGGCCTGCGCAGGGGTGACCTACGTCAACGTCGGCCTCGTCTGGCTGGGCCTCGCGGTCAGGCGTGAGCCTCAGCTGTGGCAGATGCCCGCGGTGACGGTCGGCGTGTTCGTCGCGCTGTGGCCGGTGTGGCTCGCCGTCGCGTGGTGGCTGGCTCAGGTGCGGGCCCGGAGGTGCGGGCCGTGAGCACCCTGGCAAGCCTGATCGGATCCGGTGCCGGGGTCGTGGCGATCGTCGTCGCGCTGATCATCGGCAAGCTGCTCCGCTACTTCCCCGGCTTCCTGCGCGAGTGGGTGGAGCGTGGCGTCATCGTGCTGATGTACGCGGGCGGGTCGGCGGTCGCGGTGACCGAGCTGGGGTCGTGGGCGCGGTGGCTTATCGAGCACGTCGCGGACATCGACGGCGGCCTGGGAGGCGCGATCCCGCAGACCGCACTGGTCATCGTGTCGCTGGTCCTCATCGTCGCGGTCATCGTGTCGCTGGTCTGGGAGCCGAACGCGGGCACCGGGGTGACAGCGGCGGTGCTGCCGCTGATCCTCGGCCTGGTCACCGGCGGGTTCATCCACCAGCTGTACGTCGCGACAGTGACGCCGGGACAGGACCTGGCGTCGGCGCTCACACGCCTGATCGGAGGCTGACAGATGGAGATCCTCGGCGGCCTGGCCATGTTCGTGGTCATCATCTCCGGCGGCGTGTGGGTCAGCGAGCGGGTGACCAGGGAAGCGCGGAAGCACATCCCCGACCGCGCCCGGCAGCGCGTCACTCAGAGCGCCCGCAATGCGCGCCAGTCGGTGCGCGCGATCAGGGCAAAGCCGTGGGCTGAAGCCCGGTCGGCTAACTGGCTCGAGAAAAAGCGCGCTGCCCGTGAGCGCAAGGCAGCGGCACCTACGCGGCCACCTCGCGCGGCTACCGCAGTCCGGTCGACCGGGCGTGCCGTCAGGAGCGCTGCCGGGCGCAGCCTCACGAGCGCGCGGAACGGCAGCCGGGAGGCCGGACGGCATGCCTTGTCCGTCATCCGTCCGCGGACCACCGAGTACGTGCCCGGAATCACAAACCAGCCGGGAAAGTCCGCAGGCCAGCTCGCCGCCGCCGCCCCGGCACCAGAACCGCCGGCCTCGTCTTCCCCGGCGGCCGCCGGCAGCAGCACTCCTCTCCTCGTCAGTGCGAACACAGAAAGGCCAGCCATGGCAACCATCAGCAGGAACACCATCCCTCCCGACTTCGCTGCCCTCGTCGCCCGCATCGCCCAGTTCGAGCCCGAGACTGACGCCGACCTGATCGCATTCCTCCGCGGCATCGCGACCGGGACCGCTGCGATCGGGGACGCGCTCGAGCAGCACGCCGACCACCTGTCCAGCGGTGTCGGCCTCGACCCGGCGGCGACGGCCGCGGTGACTGAGGCGGCGCAGGCGTTCACCGAGGCGGCGCAGGCGGTGAGCAGGGCCGACGCCCGGTTCCAGGCCCTGTACCAGGGTGTCCGGGAGACCGCCGCCAGCGGCACCGTGCTGCCGTTCCGCGGCAGGTTCATCACCGGCGAGAGCGCCTAGGCCGTGAACCCGCTCCGCAGGCAACTGACCATCCACGTGCACTCAGAGCCCGGTTCCCTCGGCCTGCCTTCCCCGCAGGCCGAGGGGGCCGCTGCGGCGGCAGCGCGGCTGGCGGGCAGGTGGCTGAGGTGGAGCCTCAGGGCACCCGCCGACCGGCTCACGCTCCCGGCAGCCGCCGCGGTCTGGCTCGCTGGCACGATCCTCCGCGCCTCGCACGTCCCCGCGCTTTACGTAGGTGCCGTGGCCGCGGTCGCGCTGCCCGCAGTCGCCTACGCGGTGATGCACTACCGGTCCCACGGCCACGGCAAGAGCCGGGACGAGGCGGCGTGGCGTGCGTCGAAGGCAGCCATGGCCGTCCTTGTCGCAGGCGTGTGGCTGACCTGCGCTGCGCACTGGGGCGTGCTGGCCGGGCCGTGGTGCATCACTTCGCTGGTGTTCCTGGTCCTGGCCGCGTCCGGGTACGCGCTGGTGCGGGCCGATGACGTGACCCGCGGCCGGCGGGACTGGCGCGGTGAGAAAACCCGCTGGCACACGGTGTCGAAGCTCTACGGACTGCAGGGCTCGCACCTCCTGCATTCGGAGGCCACCCGGCTCGGCAGGGCGATGATTGTCGACGTCACCGGTACCGGGCGGCGCGCGTCGCACCTGGCCGCGCGGGACACCGCCGAGCGGATCGCCGAGCACAAGCGGCTCCCCGCATCCAGGGTGCAGGTGCATCCGGACGCAATCGCCGGCCGGATCCGCATCTCTATCCGCGACCGCGACCCGTGGGCCCACCCGGTGCCGCACCCGGTCCTCGATGACGACCCGGAGATCCAGCTGCCCGCCACCCAGTCCGTCACCGACCCGATTGTCGTGGGCCAGGACCCGGAAGCCGGCCGGCCGCTGGAGATCACCCTGTACGACGAAGACGGCGCGAAAGGGCTGATGATCGTCGGGATCACCGGCGCGGGCAAGACCGTGCTGCTCAACGACATCATGGAGCGCCTGACCTCCTGCGACGACGTGCTCGTGTGGGACATCAACCTGTCCAAGGCGAAGGAGAACCGCCGGTGGGCACCCGCGTGTGACCTGACGGCGCACGGGCCGCATGCCAGGCGGGACGCGCTCGCGATCCTCCGGCTGGCGAAGAAGGTCATCGAGTTCCGGGGCATGTCCGAAACCGATGACGCCGTGCACATCCCCGCCGCAACCGACCCGGCCATCGTGATCCGAGTCGATGAGATGGACGAGCTGCAGGGCGGCTCCGACCAGATCTCCATGGCGATTAAGGAAGTCCTCAACAAGATCAACAGCAAGAAGCGGTCGGAGGGCGTCATCCTGATCGAGGCTGCGCAGCGCGGTGTCATCACCCACACCGGGTCGGCTGACATCCGCGCCAACTTCGACACCTTCGCGGTCGCCAAGGTCCGCGGACGCAGCGAGATGATGCACGCGATGGGTGACCTCGGTCTCGACCTCCCCGACATGACCACCTACGGCGAAGGTCAGCCCGGCGTCTGGGCCATCGCCACGCTCGGCGGCGAGTACCAGGCCGGGCGCACGTTCTTCCTCAAGCACCTCGGCGACATCACCCGGCTCGCCGAGGCCCGGCCGCCGCGCGCCACCCTCCCGCCAGCGCTGCGGGAGTACCTCGGCGACGCCTACGAACGGCTCAAGACGGGCCAGGTGACCGCGCACGTCGTCAGCGACGAGCCTGCCCGGCAGCCATGGATGACAGACCTGGAGAAGGAGCTTTCACAAGTGAGCGAAGACGTGTTTGAGCAGATGGACAGGATCCGGCGCACCAACGACGAGACCCGTGCCCGGCTCGACGCAATCGACGCGGCGCAGGCAGCCCTGCCCGAGCTCACGCCCGAGCAGGAGGAGTTCTACAGGCACGCGGTCGCCGAGCGGGAAAAGCAGGCGGCCGCAACTGTCGACATCCCGGCAGAGCACCGGGAGAACATCCTGCGGCTGGCACGCGACGGCGCCTCGAGCGGCGAGCTGGTCAGGTTCCTGGGCGTGTCACGGCAGACGATCTGGCGGTACATGTTCGCGCTGCGCGTCGAAGGCGTGGTCGAGCTCAGGGGCCGCGGCCGAGGCGCCCGGTGGCACATGAAGGACGACCCGGCGGCATGAGAACCGGGGCCGCGCGGAAACGACTAATTGACTCACCGGATCGTCTCCATATACAGGCCCCGGAATTGACCCGTGAGTCAATTCGCGTGAGTCAATTCCGGGACTGGTGAGTCGTGTCCCTCACTCCCCGCGCGGAGCAGTTGGCCGACCTGTCCGAGATCGCCGCCGGATGTGCTGCGTGCTTCTGCCGTGCCCGGTGCACAGGCCTGGACATCAAGGCGATCGCATCGGTCGCACAGGCCGCTATGCGCCTCGGCGCCGAGCAGGCCCAGTTGTACGCCGCCGGGCCCCCGTTCGCGGCCGACGCCGAGTACCTCGGCGAACTGGAGGCGCTGCGGGTCCGGCTGAAGCTCCGCATAGACGCGTGCGCCCGGCTCTACGAGGAGGCGTACCAGCAGGCCGTCATGGCACAGGAGGCACTGCGGTCAGCGAGCGACGAGGCCGCGCGGGCGATGGCCATGCAGATGCTCGCCGACGCGATGACGGCGATGGACATCGCCTACGAGAGGGCGGTGGCGTGCTCCGACGCCGGGCGCCTGCTCCTCGTCGCCGAGGCCGACTTCCGGTGGACGTACGAGGGACCCGAGGCCCTGGTGTCTGCCGGGCATGCCATGCCGCACGACGGCCGGTGGCTCACGGGACAACCTGGTACCGCCGATGCGCGTCATCGTGCAAGGCCCGCATGAACGCTTCACCCCGCGGCTGCTAGGTACGAGAGGACCCGATGACATGACCAGCCACACTGACGCCTATATCACCTCCGCTGATGTGATCCTGATCGAGCAACTCGACTACAAGGAGCCTGAGATCGCCCGGATCCAGGTCGCACAGGCACAGGTCCACGCGATCAAGGCCGTCGCCGCGGCGCTGGATCGGCTCGCCGAAGCCGTAGAGAATCTCGACGTCGGCCGCTGATCCGGCAGTTAATGCAATCCCGGGGAGCCGCTGGCCTGGTCCTGCTAGCGCTTGCCGAACAGGAACGCCATCAGCCCGCCCTTGCGCCGTCGGCCGCGCCGGTGCCCGCCCGAGCCGATCACCTTGTTCTCCGCCGCGCCGACAGGATGCCGCACCGTGTACGCGGCGCGGCTCGCCTGCTTCACCGGTCTCGGTGTCACCGCGTTCTTAACGGTCCGGGCCGGGTGCATAGCTTTGCGTACCGGGCGCGGCGTCGCCTTGCGCACTGTCTTGCGGACCACCCGTCGTGCGAAACCCATACCTGGAAGACACCCGTCGCAGCCGGAAGGTTCACAGGGACGCACAGGGCGGCGTAAACCGCGCGCGGGTTGCAGTCGTCCAACCAGTAAGGCCGCTGTGCGCGCGTGACGGACGAACCGCCCAGGCCCGGGCCAGCCGGACCGTGCGCACTGCGGCTGCCACCACCCGCTGAGCACTGTGCACCACCGAGGCCGCTGGCGCGTCTGAGAATCATGGGACTGCGGCGGCGCATGAGTCGGTCCGCATCCCGCGGGCCCGTGGCGGCAGAGTGCTCGTTCTGCGGCCTGGCGCCCGGTGACGCCGCCTTAGTTACCGGGCCGGGAGTGAACATCTGCGCGGGCTGCGTCGGCTTCTGCCACTCAATCCTGGCGGAACGGCAGCACGAGGCTGCCGCACAACAACGGCAGAATGCTGCCCCGCAGACGGCATCAGGCGACACCGATGCCTGGTTCTGGGCCTAGTGCGGCCCGGTAAACCACGTGACAGGAGCAGCCGTCCAATCTTATGCAGCCATGCCCTCCGCTCAGCTGGTGCCGGGTTCGGGTGACCACTCCGGCCGGACAGTACCGGCAGCGCCCTCGGGTGCGGGATCCACGATCAGCGCGGCGACGCGGCTGACGAACCCGCGGATGGTGGCCGTCGCCACCCGGTGGAGGACCATGCTGTCGATCCCCGCGCCGAAGACGCCGAGCGGCGCCCGGTACACGCCGTCGAACTGCAGGAGCGTCGCCTCGTCTCCTGCCGGCGTCAGGACAATGTCGGCGTCCAGGGTGGGAAACAGCAGGCCGGCGGGGCCTCCGGCCTCCCAGCGCAGCGCGAGATATGCCGACTCTCCCCGTACGGCGAGCTCGCCGAACTCGACGCGTACCAGCCGGGAGATTCCGGGTGCCGGGCCGACCCGCAACAGGCCTGAGGCCTCGTGGTAGGCGTGCTCGCTCGCTGCCAGGAGGCCGCCGCCGCTGACAAGGTTCGCCAGCCGCGCAGACGCGGCCGCGAAGCCGGCTGGCATCCGGGTTTCCTCGCTGACGAACACATTTCAGCGTCTCGCGGGCACCGGATGCGCGAACAGGGACTTAAGTCCCGGGGCTGCGGTGGGCGGCAGGCGTCCCGCTCGGGGGGAGTTCGGGGCGCCTGCCGCCAGTCACTACCTAAACGCTTGCGGGCTGAGCGCAGCGTCCGTCGCGCATCCGTTACCGCGCGCTGCGGCTGGCACCCCGGGTCAGCCGATGGCGCCCAGGTAAAGAATCTCGATCGATGACTGCTGGCCCGGGGTGATGCTCGTGGTCACGTCGCCGCTGGCGTTCTGCAGCGACGCGTAGACACCGACAACGTCATCGATCTGCGACATCTCGTACCAGATCGACCCCTGCACGCATCCGCCCGCCGACGCGGGGAGCGCCGCGGCGCCGACCTGCGTGCTGCCCACGTCGGAGGTGATCCAGATCTGCAGGGTGATGTTCGCGTTCGGCGGGGTCTGCGTGTACACCGACAGGCAGATCTGGAAGAACCCCGAGTAGGTGTTGGCCCACACGCTTTCCGGGCTGTTGGTGCTGCCCATCCACGGGTCCTCGAGGATGGTGTCGAAGCTGAGCAGGGTGAAACCCGACGAGGCGATGGTCTGCGTCGTGGTGGCGCAGATGGCGCGGAACACCATTTTCTGCTGGCCGAACGACAGCGGCTGCACCAGCTGGCTTGTCATGTACCCCTGCGACGGGGTGACGCCTGCGGTGAGCGCCGGCAGGGTGAGGACGGGGACGAACGGGGCCTCGAAGGAGGCGACCAGCCCGGCCCAGTCACCGCTGCCGCACGTCCCCGAGTACGTGAACAGCCGTGTCGCGGTTTCAGGCTGGTAGGCGATCATGTAGCCGGACACCTCGCCGGACGCCGAGGAGGCGTTCCACGTCTGCACTGCCGAGCTGGTCCACGGGATCAGGTCGACGGTGGTGCTCGGCCCGGCGACGGTGACTGGCCCGGCGCCGATGGCGACGGTGAACGTGTTGCCGGGCTGCGGGTAGCCGGTGCCGGAGGTCCACGCCGTGCCTGACCCTGAGTCACCCGCCGAGCGGATCCAGGCCCCGGTGGGGATCAGCCCCGACACCTCGTACACGTCCACCGCCGCATACCCGGAGACCGACAGGGTGACGACGACTGACGTCTGCCCGCCGGGAATGGAGTAGTTCTCCCACACTGCCAGGTAAGGGCCGCCTGACGGCGTCTCGGTGGCCCGCTGGACGAAGTTCCCCGCGGAGCCGCCGAGGGTCACGCCGGTGACCGTGATGGACCCGCCGGATGTGTAGTAGGCGACAGCGACGATGAGCGTGTTCCCCGCTGTCGTCCCGGCTCCGAGGGTCACCGTGCACGTGGTGGCCGCGGTAGTGATTGCGTGCTGGGCGTGCTGGACGAGCTGGACGGTCACCCGGGCTCGCCCGGGTCGAGGACAGCGAGCGTCAGCAGCTGCAGGTCGGCCTGCAGGCTGGCTCGGACATGGTCCCGCCACTCATCCAGATCAAGCGGCAGCGACGCTACTTCCCCGATCTGCTCCGGAGTGAGGCGGCACTGCGCCTGGCCGGCCTGGATCATCGCCATGATGGCAAGGTCACACAAGGCCCACACGGTGGCCTCTGTGAACCGGAATGCGCCCGCGTTCTTGTCGCTGTCGAGGCGGCACAGCGCAAGCCGGACCGCGGTGATTGCCGCGTCGGCTTCGGCTTCGGGGATCACGGGCACAGCTGCCATGGGTCACCGCACCTTCAGGTTCAGGTTGTTGCTGGGGTTCCGGCGCTGATAGGTCAGAATCGCGGTGCGGTTCTTCGCCTGGAGCCGCTGCCCGTCCAGGTACACGCTGGAGTCGACGCTGGTGTGGACGTGCGTG
The DNA here is from genome assembly GCA_030041275.1 of Streptosporangiaceae bacterium. GTDB lineage: Bacteria > Actinomycetota > Actinomycetes > Streptosporangiales > Streptosporangiaceae > JAJYUU01. The sequence goes on along the minus strand of JASHOE010000104.1, from coordinate 246 downwards.
TCACCGCCGCCGGTCAGCGACGCCTGCAGGACTGCGGGGAGCATCCCGGGCGCGCCTGCCATGCCGCCGTCTGCGTACCTGCGCGCGCCCAGGGCATTCAGCGCGTCAAGGTTGGTCTTGCCGAGCCGGTCGACCGCGGCAGCGTTCAGGACGTACTCGCCGTGGGAGAGCATCGCGGGGATGCTGTCGCTGGTGGACGTGCCGGGACCGCGCACGTAGCCGCCGGCAGCACCGTGAGCAAGGGCG
>JASHOE010000103.1 GCA_030041275.1 Streptosporangiaceae bacterium | reverse complement strand
ACTTCTCGCAGAACGGGAATGGGGAGATGATGGGCGTGTCCTGGATTGAAGAGTCCGGGATGTTCAACGGTCCGATCGGGATCAGCAACACACACGCGGTCGGAGTCGTGCACGCGGCCATCGTCGCCTGGACTGTCCGGCATCATCCGGGCCTCGCCGAGTTCTGGCTGCTGCCCGTTGCGGCCGAGACCTGGGATGGTTACCTGAACGACGTCAACGGCGGGCACGTCACCGAGCAGCACGGTATCGCTGCGCTCGAGGCCGCGGCGGCAGGCGGACCGGTGGCTGAGGGCTCGGTCGGCGGCAGCACCGGGATGACGTGCTACCAGTTCAAAGGTGGGTCGGGACCGTCGTCCCGGCTGGTCAGCTATGACGGCACTGAGCACGTGGTTGGTGTCTTCGTGCAGGCCAACTTCGGGCGCCGGGCCGAACTGGATCTGGCTGGCCAGGACCGGGACCACCGGGTCGCACTTCTCCGGCGACCTGTTCCTGGCGTTCTCGGTTCGCAAGCGCAGGTGCGATCTCACTCGGCGAGTGGGATCGGGATGGCGCGCGTGGCGGTTACGACACCCTGCGGTTCATTCCCTGGGGGCACCCGCGATCGGGTAGCAGAGCTGTTTCGTCATCGGCTGCCGGAGCGGATGGCTCGCTAACCGCGCGTGCGGCAGACTTGCGCATTGGACGGGCAACTGGCATGCCCCAACTTGGAGGAGAAGGAGCCATGACGACGAGTGCACCCGGCCCCGCCCGCGGCGAGGAGGTCCGCGCGATGGACCGGGCTCACGTTTTCCACTCCTGGTCCGCGCAAGCAGCGGTGGATCCGCTGCCGATCGCGTCCGCCGCGGGCTGCTATTTCTGGGACTACGACGGCAACCGGTACCTGGACTTCTCGAGCCAGCTCGTCAACACCAACATTGGTCATCAACACCCGCGGGTGACCGCCGCCATCGCGGCCCAGGCCGCCCGCCTCACCACTATCGCGCCCCAGCACGCCAGTGACGTGCGCGGCGAGGCCGCGGCCAGGCTAGCCGGGCTCGCGCCCGACGGGTTCGAGAAGGTGTTCTTCACCAATGGTGGCGCGGACGCGAACGAGAACGCGATCCGGATGGCCCGGTTGCACACCGGCAGGACCAAGGTGCTGAGCTTCTACCGCTCCTACCACGGCAACACCGGCGCGGCCATCACCTCCACCGGTGACCCGCGGCGGTGGCCGAATGAGTTCGCGATCGGGCATGTGCACTTCTTCGGGCCGTACCTGTACCGGTCGTCGTTCTGGGCCAGCACCGAGGCGGAGGAGTGCGAGCGCGCGCTCGCGCACCTCGAGCAGGTCATCCAGTTCGAGGGTCCGGAGACAATCGCGGCGGTGCTGTTGGAGACCATCGTCGGCACTGCCGGCGTGCTCATCCCACCGCCGGGTTACCTGGCCGGCGTGCGCGCGCTGTGCGACCGATACGGCATCGTGTACATCGCCGACGAGGTGATGTGTGGCTTCGGGCGGGCCGGGCGCTGGTTCGCCTTCACCGGCCACGACGTCGTGCCGGACCTCATCACGTTCGCCAAGGGCGCCAACTCCGGCTACGTTCCGATCGGCGGCGTCGTCATCTCCGACCCGATCGCGGCGACGTTCGACGACCGGGTTTTCCCCGGCGGGCTGACCTATTCCGGGCACCCGCTGGCGTGTTCGTCGATCGTCGCGACCATCGACGCGATGAAAGAGGAAGACATCGTGGGGAACGCCGCCCGTATCGGTTCTCAGGTACTCGGACCTGGGCTCCGTGAACTGTCCGAACGGCACCCGGTGATCGGGGAGGTCCGCGGGACCGCGGTGTTCTGGGCGCTCGACCTGGTGTCCAACCGGGAGACCCGAGCGATGCTCGCGCCGTACGGCGGGTCGTCAGAGGCCATGAACGCACTGCTGGCGGAGTGCCGACGGCGCGGACTTGTGCCGTTCGCCAACTACAACCGGCTGCACGTCGTGCCACCGTGCACGATCTCGGAAGCCGAGGCCAAGGAGGGTCTGGCCATCCTCGACGAGGCCCTTGAAGTGGCTGACCGCTACTACGGCGGCTAGCTGGTTGTTTGCCGCGAGCCAGCCTTACCGTATTGATATCTACAGATAGTTGACACTTTCGTTAGCAGATGGGTAACGTCCGATCGCCGGTGCGGCCGTTCCTTGCGAAGCCCAAGGGGGTTATTCGTGGACGTTTTCCCGTGCAACGCAGAGCGTAGGTTGGGCCGGTCGTTAGGGTTCGCCGCGGCCGGCGCGATCCTTGTCGGAGGCCTGGTAGCCGGGTGCGGCAGCACCGCCAGTTCAGGCAGCAGCTCACACAGTCCCTTAGTCATCTGCGAGATCGTCGCCACCTCCGGGCCGTTTGCCCAGCTGGGGACCAATGACGAACTCGGAGCTGTCGCCTGGGCCGACAACGTCAACAAAACGGGCGGGGTCCTCGGCCACAAGGTGAAGCTGGTGCCGGAGAACGACGCGTCGGATCCGGCCACTGCGGCGGCCCTCGTCCGCAAGTGCGTGACCCAGGTGCACGCAAACTTCATCTTCGGTCCCGAGGAAACGGCGACGGTCGCCGCCGCGGTGCCGATCGCGAATAACCTGCACGAGGTCACGATCAGCATGGGGTCTGGCTGGGCGGGGCAGGGGATCAGCACCGCCAACCTCCACTCCTACTCGTTCCCAGGGGTCGGCAACGTATTCTTCGCCGACGACCTGGCCACCGTCACGCAGCTCATCGCGCCGCGGCACTACACCAGGGTGGCGGTGATCGAGGACAACGCGCCGGGCGGTCTCGGCAACACGCAATACATGCAGGGGCTGGCTTCGAAGTACCACTACCAGGTGGTCGCCTCGCAGATCACCAACCCCGGCGCGACGGACGACACGCCGCAGGTGCTCAACCTGCTCAAGGCGAAGCCGCAGATCATCGTCCTCGGACTAATCCCTGGACCTGACACCATCACGTTCCTCAAGGCGGTCCGCGCGCAGAATCCGACCATCCCGATAAGCGAGTGCTCGGGCTGCGCCAACTCGACCTTCGTCAACGCTGTCGGGGGCCCGACGGCGATGAAGGATGTCTACATGATCGGAACCCCGGAGAACGTGTTGTCGGTCATACCCAATACCGCCGCCAACGCGCCGGCGCTGTCCGATACCAGGAACTACATCGCCGCCATGAAGGCTGCGGGCATGGGCTCGCTCACCCAGATCGACGAGGGCGGCATCGGCTGGGGCACCGGCCGGGAGCTGGCCGCGGCTATCGAGTCGGCGAAGTCCATCGCGCCCAATGACGTGAAGAACGCACTGGAGCACCAGACCATCGTGACCGGTGGCATCCAGTGCTACTTCTGGAAGCGAACGCCGTCCAACTACGACAACATCACGAACATCGAGTCGGCCGTGGTGACGGTCGCCGCGGACGGAACCTTCACCGTTCTCCCGCACGTCGGGACCTGAGGTGGCGGCGGCGGCAGCCGCGGTTCAGGGGCCCGATCCTGGCTCGGTAGCCCTGGAAGTGGAGGGCGTGTCGGTCAGCTACGGCCAGTTTGTAGCCGTCGAGTCCGCCACGTTCTCGGTCGGGGCCGGTGAACGCGTTGCCGTCATCGGCCCCAACGGCCACGGGAAGTCGAGCATGGTCACGGCCGTCGCCGGCCTCGTGCGCCGTGGCGGCACGGTCCGGGTTTTCGGCACAGCGCTGCCGGTCGGGGACCCGCGGGCGGCGGTGCGGGCCGGTCTGGTGCTCGTGCCCGAGCGGCGCCACCTCTACCCGCAGCTCACCACCCGAGACAACATCATGCTCGGCGGCTACAGCCGCACCCGGCGGGTCTGGGCGCGGCAGGCCTGGGTAGAGGTGGCGGGCGTCCTCGACATGTTCCCCGAGCTGGTGCCGCTGCTGGACCAGAAGGCCGGGACGTTGTCCGGCGGCCAGCAGCAGATGGTCGCCCTCGCCCGCGGGATGGCCGCTCGGCCCAAGATCCTGGTGCTCGACGAGCCCTGCCTTGGCCTGGCCGAGGCGGTGACTCGCCGGGTCTACGACTGGCTCAGCGCCATGTCGGCTACCGACATGACCATCCTGCTCGTGGAGGAGAACCCTGTGCACGCGCTCCGCGTCTGCCATCGCGCCGTGCGCATGTACCGAGGGCTGGTGGCGCAGCCAGAGCATGGACAGGAAGACGAGCTGCCGAGCGCGGGGCCGCCGTGAGCCAGTTCCTCAACCTGCTCGCCGCGGGGCTTACCTCCGGCGCTATCTACGGGATCTTCGGCGCGTGCCTGGCGGTGTGGTTCCGGGTGTCCAACGTCCTCAACCTCGCAGTTGGCGACTTCGCGATGCTCGGCGCCATTGGCACCGCGGTACTCGTCCAGAACGATGGCATCCCGTTCGTGGCCGGCATCGCGATCGACCTGGTGGCGGTGGGCCTCGTCGCCTGGCTCTTTGACCGCGTGGTGCTGCACTTCGCTTTCGATCGTGGGACCGGCGCTCACGGCATCGTGAGCGTGTTCTTCTACACGTTCGGTTTGTCGCTGGTGCTTGAGGGCGCAGCCAGGGCGCTCTTCGGCACCGACGTGCACTCGGCCCCGGCGATCTGGTCCGGGCCTGCGTTAGCTATCGCCGACTTTCACGTGCAGCGCGCGGGCATCCTCGTGATCGCGCTCGCCGTGGTGAGTGGCCTCGTGCTCTGGGCGTACCTGCACTTCACCGTCTCCGGCCGGGCCGCGAGTGCCTGCGGGGAGAGCGTGCTGGGATCGCGGATCGTCGGCATTAACAGTGCGCTGTTCCGGCGGCGGATTTTCATCATGACCGCGGTGCTCGCCGCCCTCTTCGGCATTGTCGAGTCGCCGCTCACCGGGTTCACCTACCAGAGCGGCCCGACGATCAGCTTGATCGGGGTGGTGGCCGCGGGGTTCGCGGCATTCCGCAGGCCCGGCCGGGCTGTCGTGGCGGGTCTTGCGCTTGGCGTCGCGGAGGCGATGCTGGGCGGCTACGTCAGTACCTCGTACAACGACGTACTGCTGTACGCGATCCTGTTCGCCATCATCATCTTGCAGCCCGAAGTTCTCGGGCTCAGCGCGGCACTGGCCTAGGGAGCTGCGATGACGGATCCGGCCGCTTCGGCCAGCGCCGCCGCCCCGACGGTGACCGTCGCGGGTGCGGGCGTCGAGCACAACGGACGGCGCCGTGATCCGGTCCCGCTATCGTCGGCCGTAGTCATCGCGGTCGTCGGCAGCCTCGTGCTGGCCGCGATGAACGGCTCCTATCTCGGACTGACCGTCACCACAGGTGTCGCGTACGCGGTGGTGACCGTGGGCATGGTTCTTCAGCTGGGCTACAGCAGGCAACTGGCGTTCAGCCAGTCCGTTTTTATGGGTGTCGGCGCCTACGGCACCGGCATTCTGGAGACCAAGTACAACTTCAGCTCGGCGGAGAGCTTTCTCGCGGTGGTCGCGCTCGCGACCGTCGCGTCGTTCCTGGTGGGGTCCGTCGTGACCAGGGCGCCCGGCCTGGCGCTCGCGCTGGCGACCCTCTTGCTTCCGTTGTTCATCTACCAGCTCGCGACCTTTTCCACCTATCTCGGCTCGTTCGCGGGCATCAGCGGCGTCGTGCCGTTCTGGAACGGCGCGACGTATGAGTCTGCGCTTGTCCGCTCCGGAATCGTGTCGGTCGTGCTGCTCGGGCTGGCGACCGGGCTGGTACTGCGAGTGATGCGGTCCGGGATCGGCCTGCAGCTCATGGCCATGGGCGAGGACGAGCGACTCGGCGAGTCGCTCGGAGTGAGCTTGCGCCAGCGGCGGCTCGAGGTGTTCGTGCTGGGGTCAGTGCTCGCCGCGGTAGGCGGAGCGATCCTCGCCAGCGCACAGGGCCTGGTCACTCCCGACGTGCTCAGCGAGTCGGCCGAGATCACGCTGCTGATCATGGTGTTCGTGCCCGGCCGCAAGAGCGTCACCGCCACCATTATCGGCGCGATCGTCATCGAATACCTGACCACAAGCACGTCCTTCATCAGCACGAACCTGACCACGATCGAGGGCGTGGTGCTGATCCTCGTGCTCATTGTGGAACCGGACGGCGTAGCGGGCGCGGTGGCGCGGCTGCTCGGCCGGCGGACTGACCGGTGGGCGGCGGGATTGCGGGGGGCAGCCAGACGGATACGCACGAGGGAAAGCGGGAGCCGTGCCAGCGACACTGCCTGAGCCGTCACCCCGGCCCTCCGCCGACTCGATCGTGCTCGCGTGCACCAACGTCACCAAGAGCTACGGCGGGGTGCGCGCCGTCGACTCGGTGTCACTCGAGGTGCCACGGCAGGGCCTGTTCGGTCTCTGCGGCCTGAACGGAGCAGGCAAGTCGACGCTGTTCAACGTGTTGGCGGGGTCGGCCAGGGTCGACTCGGGGACGGTGTCCATCGACGGGCAGGACGCCACCGGCTGGTCGGCGATGCGGCGAGCGCGATTGGGGGTCGCGCGTACCTGGCAGACGGTCCGCCTCGCTCACGGCCGGACAGCCGTCGACAACGTGGCGGTCGCCTGCCTCGGGAACCCGCGCCAGTCGATGCTCGGATCTGTCTGGCGACCGCAGGCGGCTGCAGCCAGGGAGCGGGCGTGGGCTGCCCTCGACCGCCTCGGTATCGGCGACTTCGGTGAGCGATTAGTGGACGGGATGACGCTGGAGACGCAGCGACTCACCGAGCTGGCGAGGGCCCTTGTCAGCGATCCGAAGGTGCTGCTCGCCGACGAGCCCGCCTCCGGCCTGTCTGCCGCGCAGCGGACGGTACTCGCCGAGGCCCTTACCATGGTCAGCGCGGACCGCGCCGTGGTGGTGGTCGAGCACGACCTCGACCTGCTCACCGGCATCAGCACGCACGTGTGGGCCATGGTGGAGGGTCGCCTCGCGTACTCAGGTGACGTGCAGGCGTTCCGCTCATCGCCGGTATTCGCTGACCTGCGCGGCATTCAGCAGGGATAGCGCTGCAGTAATGATTGTTGACAATCGAGTCTCATCGGCAACAGGCTGCACGCCGAGAACGCTGGCCTCGTGCCACTCGCGCGTCAAGATCCGTCGGCTCGCTGCCGGACGCAGGGCGACTACTATTGTTGACAATATTAATTGCTCGGTGGCACGTTAGATTGGTCAGACGCGAACCGAGTTCACCCCGGAGGTCGGCGTGCTGAGCACTGAAGACAACGAGATCCTGACCCGGGTTGGTGCCGGGACGCCGATGGGGGAGTTGCTGCGGCGGTACTGGACGCCGGCGTGCCTGAGCGCGGAGATCGCGGAGCCGGGGTGTGTGCCGGTGCGGGTGCGGCTGCTGGGGGAGAACCTGGTGGCGTTCCGGGATACGGCGGGCCGGGCGGGGCTGGTGCAGGAGAACTGCGCGCATCGCGGGGCGTCGTTGTATTTCGGCCGGAATGAGGATGCGGCGATCCGGTGTGTGTATCACGGGTGGGCGTTCGATGTTGAGGGCCGGTGCGTGGATATGCCGAGTGAGCCGCAGCCGTTCTGCGAGAAGGTGCGGATCACGGCGTATCCGACGCACGAGTCGGGCGGGATCGTGTGGACCTATATGGGCCCGCGGCAGACCATGACCCCGTTCCGCGACTTCGGCACCGACGGTATGGAGCCGGAGGACTTCTCGGCCACCAAGCTGATCACCGACTGCAACTGGGTGCAGGCGATGGAGGGGAACATCGACACCGCGCACATCTCGCACCTGCATCAGTGGAACGGGATCGATGACATTCCTGATGACGGGTCGGATAAGCCGGGGTATCCGTCGAACGCGATGTCGTGGACGTTCTGGCGGCATGACCGGGCGCCGCGGCTGGAGCTGGAGGAGACCTGGTACGGGTACCGGTACGCGGGGATCCGCACCACGCCGAACGGCCACACCCACGTGCGCGTCACCGCGTACATCGTGCCGTACTCGACGCTGGTCGCGAGCATCCCGTGGAACCAGCGGTATGGCATGTTCGTGCCGATGGACGACAACGTCACAGCCCGCTACTCCTTCGCCGCCAGGGTGCCGCCTAACGCGCAGGGCTATGGCGGCGCGAACTTGTTTGCAGTGGCGCCGTTCACGACGCCGATCAGCCGGGGGCGCCAGCGCGGGATGATCCCGCGCGACTAC
>JASHOE010000019.1 GCA_030041275.1 Streptosporangiaceae bacterium | reverse complement strand
GCAATGTCCATACACCTCGCGACCAGCGTATTGACCAAGTCGGTGCGCTGTTTCAGTTGCGAGTTCAGGAACCACATAACGAGTCCGATAAAGACGACATTGATGATGACCAGTAGCAGAAACGTCGGCGGCAGCGCCCCTACAAGCGAGCGGGCGAGATCGTGAACCATACCGGGCATCGTCGTTGGCTGCTGATGCTCCTCGCTCATCCACGGCTGCTGCGGCGCGACTTGGCGCGCTTGCCTCTGCCGCCACCGCGGGCGACCACAGTGGCATAGCCCACCGATCTCGCCTCTCTGGCCGACATCCCGCGCGCCCGCTCTGACGCCGCGACATGCTGGGCTTGGCGATCTTCTTTAGGGGAAAAGCGGTGCGGTCCTGGCCCTGGCATCACGCCCTCCGCGTTAGGACAAGGTAATCGACGGCAAGGATCAGCGCTCCGTAGAGCGCGAGCCCGACCAGCTGCTGGATCGACGGCTGCGGCAGGGTCACCATCCACAGCCACCAGGCCGACGCGGCGGTGAGCAGCACGAAGAGGTTGGAGATCGCGACGATGGTGCGCTGCGAGAGCGCCCGCAGCGCGAGGAGTAGCATCGAGGTGGCGGCTTGTTGCGTGGACTGGGTGGTTTGTTGCGGCGACGCTGGCGGTGGTAATGGCTGCTGCGGCGCTTCGGGATCGCCGAAGAACGCCGGGATGTCCTCACCGATCGAGCGTAGCCGATTCGTCGGGTTCCCCTGCATCGCCGTTCACCCCTTGCTCCGCGCGGCGAACGCGGGCGGCGAAGACGGCCATGCCACCGGGGGAGGGGGTTTCTACCGCCTTCGCAGCGGCGGTTTTACCATATCTTTCCGTAGCCTTGAAGGCGTCCACCTTATATTGGGGGTTGTCGCTCGCGATGGCGAGCTTGAGAATCTGCTCGGCTAATTGGTCGCGCAGCTCGTCAATGGTTTGGGGCTTGTCCATCGCATTATTTCTCACTAAATCCCTTTTAAATGACCGCCGCCGATGATGTCGACGAGGAACGCAGCCTACGGATCGAACTAATGGTAGTCCAAATCGACAAGACGCGCCTCGACATCAAGCGGCTGGAACAGGAACTCCGCATGGAGAACCGCAAGTTCGTCGTGCAACTGATCATAGCGTCTGCGGCTCTGCTCGGCGTCGGCATCGCCATCGGGCGGTTTGCGCTGTTTCACACGTAAGGACAAGCGATGCTGATCATCATTGCCATCCTGCTCGCCATCATCGCCAGCGCGCTACTGTTCGGGGCGCACATCACGCTCCTTGTGATCGGCGGGTTCATCGCGGCGGCGGTATTATGCTTCCTGTTCTACACCCTCAACGAACAGGACAAGCGAACGCCAGAGCGGCGCGCTTATGAGGAAAACAAAAGGGCACGTTAGGGCGGCGAGAACGAGTCTGGCGCGCTGTAGAACATGCTCTCCGGGCCTGTCGAGATAATCGTGCCGATGTCCCCGCCAAGACCTTGGGCCGCGCCACCTCGCCAGTCGCGCCATGTCGCTGGCGGGCGTGGTGCTGCAGGCCCGATGAGTAGCCTGTCGCCGCTCTGCCTTAGCTCGATGTTGGGATCGGTCAGCAACTTGGCGACTTGAAGATTGACGCTGGGATCCTGTTGACCCCAGCCGAGATGGACCGCAGCGCTCAGAAACGACCGAGCGGCACCCAAGATATTCCCCACCTTGAGATGACCGGCACCGTGCGCGGCATGTAACCCCGCTTGAGCCGCAGATTGATTAGACTGCTCGTCGGTGGCTCGACGTTCCGCAGTCTGTGTGCCGCGCATTATGTCATTGCCGGTTTCCCACATCGTCCGCTCGCGCTCGATGAACTTGATGAACTGGTTAAACTCCCGAGTTCCATCCGCGCCTTGGCCGAACATGGTGCGCAGCTTTTCACGGTTGGCAGTGCTATTGATCATCGCCCGCGATTCGTCGCCGCTCAGCCGGGCGAAATCGAGATCCTGAATCATCTTGTCGGCGACGCCGAGTTTGAAGTTCTCGCGCTGGCCTGGTGCCATTTCCGCCCAGCGGGAGCGGAAATCCCTGATCGACCAATCGCGGCCCATAGCTGCTCGGCCATCGGCCAAAGCCTCTAGCTCGGCGGTATCGCCAGCCCATTGCTCGCGCGCCGCCTTCCAGTCTGGATTGAGGCGGTCGCCTTCAGCCAGAAGTGATCGCCGCAGATCATCGATGCCCTGTCCCTCCTTGGTTAGTCGCCGCGTGTATTTGTCCCGGTACTTCTCGTCCTCCAAAAGCCCGTCCAATCCCTCCTTGGCCATTTGGATAAGCTTCATGTTGGGCACTTTGCCGACGATCGGGTCGCCGTTCTCATCCATCCCGACAATGGCATATTCGCGCGTGTTGATCGGCCTGAACGCGGCATTAGCTTTGTCACGCTCGATAACGTAACCCTTGTTGATCCCAGCCTTTACGCGGGGATTATCGAGTAGGATCTGTAAATCTGGACTCCAGACGGCCCCTTTGGCATTGGCGGTGCCATCTTCCTGCGCCTGTCGAAGGCGCGTTCGGATGCCTTCCTTCATCGCCCGCGTCTGCGCCAATGTCTGTTCAGCCGCCGCCACATCATTGCTTGCGGCGCGCTCTGCTTCGTTGAAACCGCTGGGCGCAGCTTCAGGTAGGCTCGCGCCAGTAACCGCTTGCTTGCCAAGCGCGCCTACCTCCTTGGCGCGAAGCTGGGCTGGCGTGGTCGCTGCCTCACGTTGGGCCACGGCGCTGGTCTGTTGCTTCGCGCGGGCGGCGACCAGCCTTGTCTGAGCCTCTTTCAGTTGCTGCATCGCCGCAGCTTCGGCTTCAGTCGCGCGGGTAAACTCCTGTGTGAACTGGTGCTCGAGCGGGGCGGTGCTGCCGCCCTCCATCGCCGCGTCCCACAGTGGCCTCGCATTTGCGGAACGCCGGTTCGCCAGTTCCTCGGCTGCTTGGGTCGCATCGCCGGAAGCGAGTTGCTCGCGGATACCGCGCTCAAGCCGCACCCCCTGCGCGGTGCGCTGCGATGCCTCATCGATCCCGTAGGTGCGGGCTTCTTGCCAATCGTGCATCAGGCCACCGGCGTCGCCGGGACCGCGGTAGATGGTGCCGCCGAGCCGCCGCACCGGCCCGCCAGCCGGGTCAACGTCGAGCAACGTGATCGGCTGTCCGGCGGCGCGAGCATCGGTCATCTCTTGGATGATGTCGCCCGCCTTTAAACGACCGCTCTTCTGCGCTTCAGCCAGTTTCTTCTCGACCGTCGTTGTGGCTTTTTCCTTTTGTGCTGCCGTCTCCCCAGCTTCTTCTGCCGCCTTGCGCGCGGCTGCCTGTTCTTCGCTCTGGAACAGCTGGCCGACTTTGCCGACACCCCATCTCAGAACCTTGCTGACACCCTCGCCGATCGGCTGGCCGATCGCCGCCGAGACAGTGCCGGCTGCCACTTGTCCCGTCTTTTGCGCGCCGTAATCGTCAGGCGCTTTGTACTCTCCAGGCTTGTCGCCGGGAGAGGTGACCGGCTCAGCGGTCGAGACAAGCCCGCCGGTTATTCCGGCGCCGAGCATACGTGCCGGAAGCGTCGGTAGCGCGCCAGGTGCTGCAAAGAGCGGTGCAGTTGCCGCGACCTGGCCCGTGATATCGCCGGCATAAGCCCAATGTGGATGGGCTTTGACGGCCGGCTCAGCTTGATAGGCTTGCTCCCGCGCAGCGACCGTCTTGTCTACAGTCTGCTTGCGCGCCTCAAGGTCGGCGGGATCGGCAAAGGCTGCGCCACCTTCGTCCGGTCCCATCCGCGCACCGAGCTGCGCCCCGCCATAGAACAGGTCAGTGAGGCCGTGTCCGATACCAGCTAGGACCGCACTCCCGGCCGAAGGCTGATCAGTTGGCTGATCACGTTTGATAACAGGCGTCGGGTCACGCTTGATGACTGGCGTTGGATCCCGGGTGATCGCTGGAGGAGTATCGTCGTCTGCCATGGCTTTTACTGCGGAACGAGGTATTGGCCACGTTTGATGTAGTGGCCGTTGCTATAGGTCGTCCCGTCTGGGTCGTTCTTGTATGCGTCTGGCACGGCAACGGCCCCAGTTGGCGCAGCGCCAGGTTTCGCCCCGCCGGTTCCTCCACCTCCGCCCAAGGCCTCAAGTTCTCTCTGGGCCTCTGCCGGCAATTTTTGGTCGAAATCATCCCGGCCAGTCGACTGCTCGTACTGGAGACGCAGCCCGTTGAGTTGCCCAGCCATCAGCCTCTTCAGGGTCCCGATAACCGACATCAGCTGATCCGGTGTTGATGCGGCATTGAAGCTGGTCCGCAACTCCTCACGGTCAGTGAGAGCACCAGCACCGCCTTCGATTGCCTTGGTCACTTCAGCACCGACGATAATTTTGGCGGTGTTGAAATCCGGCACGGCAGTGGAACCGAACTCGGTTTTCAGCATATTCTTCATCGCATTGAGCGTCTGGCTATTGCCATTATGCAGCGCTTCAGCCAAGTCGCCCGCCGTTTTCAGATGATCGATCGACACGCCGATGCTGCGCACCGTGTTGCCTAGCGGGCCGGTGCTCCAATTGCGCTCGGCGGTAACTTGGGCCGACAGGCTCGCATAGAAGTTGGTGATGTCGGCTGAGGTCGCGTTCGGGTTCTCCTCCATGAACTTCGTAACCGCCATGGCGATCCCCGAGCGACCGGGGTGCATGCGCTGGATGAAATCTTGAATCTGCTTGGAGTCGGCTCCCGGGTTCTCCTCCAAGTACTTTTGCAGCGCCAAGGCTTGGGGATTGTTGGCGGCCCGAATCCCCGCAGCGGAGGTTTGGCTCAACTCTGTCTTGCGTTTGAGATAGTTCTGATAATGCACATCCTGCGGCACGCTTGTGGCACCCGGATGAGCCTTGAGCCAAGCCTGATCATCTGCCGCCACCGCCTGCGCGACTTCGCGTTCGCCCTCGAGCGCCGCAGTCGGCGCTTTGCCGGCTTCGCTCATCTCACCTCGGCGCCGCGCCATATTGTCAAAATGCACCTCTTGCGGCACAACGCCGTTGGCCTCGGGGTGCTGCGCCAGCCACGCCTGATCGTCAGCCTGTACCGCGCCTTGGAGATCGGCCTCAGTCTGGACCTTCTGGTTGGCCTCATCGATCTGCTTGACAGCAAGCGCGTGGTCGTCGTTCGCCTTCTGCAGCTTTTGGCCGTATTCCCACATCTTTTCGTACTGACCAGCCTCTGACTGCTGGATCATCAACTGGTTCTGGTAGATTCGCGCCATCGCGTCCATCTGCTTGTACTTCTCTTCCATCGACAGACGGTCGTCATCCAT
>JASHOE010000018.1 GCA_030041275.1 Streptosporangiaceae bacterium | reverse complement strand
GGCGTGCCGTGCCGACGGCAGCGGCGCGTCCGGATCGCCGCCTTGCGCCGCGACCATAGCCCGGTACCGCTGCATGGCGCGTCCATCAGCGAGCGCGGCAGCAGGATCGGCACTGAGGCCAGCGAGCCGCAGCATCTCGGCCGCGAGTGCCAGTGTCACCTCCACCAGGTCAGCCGGACCCTCGCCGCGCAGTGTTGTAACGGACTCCTCGACCTCGACGGCGTTACCGACTGCGCGTCCGAGCGGCGTGTCCATCCGCGTCAGCAGCGCGCTGGTCTTCACGCCGTACGCGTCGCCGAGCTCAACCATGGTCTGCGCGAGCTCGCGTGCGGCTGGCAGGTCCCGCATGAACGCGCCGCTGCCGACCTTGACGTCGAGGACGAGCGACCCCGTTCCCTCGGCAATCTTTTTGGACATGATCGAGCTGGCGATCAGTGGAATGGACTCCACCGTGCCCGTGACGTCCCGAAGCGCGTAGAGGCGGCGATCGGCTGGCGCCAGGCCGTCGCCAGCAGCGCAGATCACGCAGCCGGTGGCCGTCAGCACGCGCACGATGTCCGCGTTCGAAAGCGACGCTCGCCAGCCCGGAATCGACTCGAGCTTGTCGAGGGTGCCGCCGGTATGGCCCAGGCCGCGTCCCGACAGCTGGGGCACGGCGGCGCCGCAACTGGCTACGAGCGGCGCCAGGACGAGCGACACCTTGTCACCCACTCCGCCGGTGGAGTGCTTATCGACCGTCGGCGCGTCGAGAGCACCAAGATCCAGCCGCTCTCCGGAGCTGATCATGGCATCGGTCCAGGCCATGAGCTCGTCGGCGGCGAGGCCGCGGAAGTAGATGGCCATGAGCAGCGCGGCCATCTGCTCGTCGGGGATGGTGCCCGCTGTGTAGGCGGCGATCAGCCAGCGAATATCGGCCGCCGACAGCTGGGCTCCATCGCGCTTGCCCCGGATCAGGTCGATGGCGTCAGGCATCGCGACGGCTCCGCTGCGCCAGGTCGCTGCCGGTGAAGGCTCTCGGCAGCAGGTCGCCAAGGCGGACTGGCGCGCCGTCCGCGTCGAGGAGCAGGTCCGGGCCGCCCGCCTCGAGGAGGAGCTGACGGCACCGGCCGCACGGCACCAGCGGGGCGCCGTCCCCGGCGACCACGCTGACCGCTACGAGCGGCCCGGCGCCGGCTGCATGCTGAGCGCTGACGAGCCCGCACTCCGCGCACAAGGTAAGCCCGTACGACGCGTTTTCAACGTTGCAGCCGGTCACGACCATGCCGTCGCGGTCCTGCCCGGCGGCACCGACCCGCAGCCCGGAATAGGGAGCGTGTGCGCGCGCGGCCACGTGCGTCGCCGCCGAGCGCAGCGCCAGCCAGTCGACGTCCATCTGCCGAATATCCTTGTCTCACGCCTTGACGTACGGCTTGCCGTCGGCGGCCGGGGCTCTGACCCTGCCAACCAGGCCGGCTACGGCGATGATCGTGGCCACGTAGGGCGCCATGTTCATGATGGGTGCCGGCAGTACCGGGTTGACCGTGGGCAGCACGAGCGCCAGCTCCAGGCAGAAGCCGAACAGCAGCGCCGCGCCCAGCGCGCCGAGCGGGGTCCACCGGCCGAAGATCAGCGCCGCCAGGGCGATGTAGCCGAACCCCGAGCTGATGTCCGGGATGAAGCTGCCGACCGATCCGATGGTCAGGTAGGCGCCGCCGATGCCGGCGATCAGCCCGCCGATGATCACGTTGCGGTAGCGCGTCCACAGCACTGCGATGCCGACGGTGTCGGCCGCCGTCGGGTGCTCGCCGACGGCGCGTACCCGCAGTCCCCACCGGGTGTAAAACAGGGCCACCTGCACGCCGATGATCGCGATGTAGGTGATGTACAGGAAGATGTTCGAGTCGAAGAAGATCGGGCCGATCACCGGAATCTGAGCCAGCCCCGGAATCTTGATCGTGTTGAACGTGACGCCGGTGTTGTAGGCCGAGTTCTGCGACATCAGCCGGTCGTACAGATAGTCCGTCATGCCGAGGGCGAGCACGTTCAGCACGACTCCGAGGATGACCTGGTCCATCAGGAAGCTGATCGCGAAGACCGCGAGCAGCACGGCCACCAGGCCGCCTGCCAGGGATCCGGCGACCAGGCCGGCCCACAGGCCGCCGAAGGCGCTGGCCACAATCGCAGCGGTGAACGCGCCGAACAGGAGCTGGCCCTCGATCGCGATATTGATGACGCCCGACCGCTCACACAGGCAGCCGGCGAGGGCTCCGAGGATCAGCGGAATCGACGCCACGAAGGTGCCCTGGGCGATGATGATCACGTTGAGCGGGATGGCGCCGGCGTCGGCCCAGCACAGCAGCGCCAGCAGGAAGCACAGCAGCACGGCGGCGATGGCCAGCCGCTTGCTGCGCTGGCTGAACGGCACGGTGGCGCGCAGGACGCCCAGGCCGATGGCGACCGCGCCGAGCACGTAGCAGGCCGGAGCGGCCGGAATCCTGATTACCGGTATCTTGACGCTCGCTCCGGCGAGGGACAGTTCGAAACCGGCATCGCCGGCGTGTGCGAGCACGCCGAAGACGGCGATGTTGACCAGTCCAAGGACGACGAAGGTGATCGCGGCCACGTTCCGGCGTTCGGAGTACAGCGGGGCGCGTATGGCTGCAGCGAGCGTGGTCACCCGTTCCATCCCTTCGCGACGGCCTCCATGCCGGTGCCGGCGGTGGTCCGCAGCCGGAAGACGGCACGGATCAGCGCAGGTGCGGCGACGAAGAGGACGATCAGTCCTTCGAGAACCTGGACGATGTCAGCCGGAACCTGACCGAGCGTGGCCGCCTCAACATAGGTACCGCCCACGTGCAGCGCGCCGAACAGCAGGCCGGCCAGCACGACTGAGATCGGCTTGGCCCGGCCGAGCAGCGCAACCGTGATGCCGTCGGGTCCATACGTACCGTAGCTATTGAAGGTGAGCTGGGTATTCGTGCCCTGGACGACCGCCGCGGCGGAGAGCCCGGCCAGCCCGCCTGCCAGCAGCATCACCAGGATCCAGGACCGCTCGACGTTGATGCCGGCCGTCCGTGCGGCACTCGGGCTGGCGCCCACGGTACGGAACTGGAACCCCGTGGTCGTGCGTGACAGCAGCCAGGCGACGCCGACAGCGGCCGCCACCGCGATGAGGAATCCGATGCCGACCTGCGGGGGAGGGCCGCCCACGTGGGCCAGGTTGGCGTCGTTGGCGATGAACGGCGCGATCTGGCTCGTCTGGTGTGGCTGCTGGAGCATCGACGGATGGGACAGCAGGTAGGACAGCAGGTCGTACATCACGTAATTGAGCATGATCGTGACGATGACCTCGTGTGCTCCGGTCCTGGCTTTCAGCAGGCCGACGAACCCGCCGATGACGGCGCCACCGACGAAGGCACCGAGCACGCAGACAATCACGTGGATGACCGGAGGCAAACTCACCCCGAAGCCGAGCCAGGTCGCCACGACCGCGCCGCCGACCCACTGGCCGGCGGCGCCGATGTTGAACAGCCCGGCCCGGAACGCGATCGCCACCGACAGGCCGGTCAAGATCAGCGGCGTCGCCTGGGCGCAGGTCGATGACAGCGGGTAGAAGATGGCCGCGACCGAGCCGCCGTGGAAAGCCGCACTAACGGTCGACGGATTCAGGATCGCGCCCTCGAACATCTGGGAGTAGGCGAACGACACCGCGTCCCAGGTCTGCGCGAGGGCATAGCCGGGATGCGTGAACAGCGAGCCCCAGGCCCTGGTCACCACCGGGTCGCTGAAGACGATCAGCACGCCGCCCACCACGAGGGCCAGGAAAATCGCGAGGATCGTGATCACAGCCGAGCTGCCCTGCGTGATCGCCTGGACGAGCACGGCGCCGGTGAGTCGGGCGCGCGAGCTTGCTGGGCCAGGCGACTCGCCGGGCTGTCCCGACTGGTCGTGTGCTGCCGTGGCCGACTCTGGCGCCTGCGCCGGGACCGGGTCAGGTGGGGCGACCGGAATCTCACTCACGGCCTGGCTCCTCGGCTCGCGGCGCGGCCTCGTCGGGCGCCAGCGGCGCCGTCTGCAGCAGTTCGTCGGCGTCCGGCTGGTGCGGCGCGCCCCCGTTGCCCTGCTCTTCGCCGGTAGCGGCGCCGGCCATCAGCAGGCCAAGCTCCTCCTCCGGGATGTCCGGCGGGCACATCCCGACGATCCGTCCCTCGTACATGACGGCGATCCGGTCCGACAGGGCGTAGATCTCGTCGAGCTCAGAGGAGACTATGACCACCGCCACCCCCTGGTCGCGCTGCTTGACGATCTCCGAGTGCACGAACTCAATCGACCCGACGTCCAGCCCGCGGGTCGGCTGGCTGGCCAGCAGCAGCTTGTTCGGCCGGCTGAGCTCTCTCGCGACGACTACCTTCTGCTGGTTTCCGCCGGAGAGAGTCCCGGCCGAGGTCAGCACCGACGGTGTCCGGACGTCGTACTCGTCCACCAGGTGGATGGCTGCCCTCTTGACGGCGTCGGGTTTCATGGCGATGCGACGGGCGTACGGCGGCTGGTCGTACACGTCGAGCACGAGGTTGTCCGCGACCGGGAAGGCCCCCACGAGACCGTCCTCCTGACGATCTTCAGGTATGTAGCCGACGCCGGCGCGGAGCCGGTCACGGGTGCTCGCCCCGGCGATGTCCGCCCCATCGAGTAGCACGGACCCGGTGGCGGGCCGCAGGCCCATCAGCGCCTCGCACAGCTCGGTCTGCCCGTTACCTTGCACTCCCGCGACCCCCAGGATCTCCCCAGCCCGCACGTCGAACGAGATCGAGTCGACCGCGAGCCCGTGTTCGGTGGGGACGCTGAAGTCACGGACGTCCAGCACGACTCCGGCTGGCCTGGCGGTCTGTTTGCTGACCCGAAGCTGCACGGCCCGGCCGACCATCAGGGCGGCCAGCTCCGCATCGCCGGTGGTGGGCGGCCGCTCGGCGACCACCTTGCCGCGGCGCAGGACGGTGATGTTGTCGGCGATGGCCTGGACCTCTTTGAGCTTGTGCGAGATGAAGATGATGGACCGGCCGCTGTCGCGAAGCTGGCGCATGATCTGGAAGAGGTCTTCCGTCTCGCCGGGGGTGAGCACGGCTGTGGGCTCGTCAAGCACGAGGATGCTGGCATCGCGCAGCAGCGCCTTGATGATCTCGACCCGCTGCTGCACGCCGACCGGCAGGTCCTCGACGTAAGCATCCGGGTCGACGCGCAGCCCGAACCGCTGCGATAGCTCCCGGACCGAGGCGCGCGCCCGGCGCCGGTCCAGCAGGCCCGGCGATGGCATGCTGAGCAAGGGAAGACGCAAGCGCTGGACAGCCCACTGCGGCGTCTGGAAGCGGCTGACAGGCTCCGCACCGAGCGTCACGTTCTCGGCGACGGTGAAGACCGGGATGAGCATGAAGTGCTGATGCACCATCCCCACCCCGGCGCTGATCGCATCTTTGGGCGACCTGATGGGCACCGGCCGGTCATCAATGAGGATCTCGCCCTCGTCGGGCTGGACCAGCCCGTAGAGCACGTTCATCAACGTGGTCTTGCCGGCGCCGTTCTCGCCGAGCAGCGCCCTGATCTCGCCAGGCTGGACGACCAGGTCGATATGGTCGTTGGCCACGAGACTGCCGAATCGCTTGGTGATACCGCGAAGTTCAAGCTTCACCGGCTGTCTCCATGTGAGCTCGCCGCCCGGCTGCCTGGCAGGACCAGGCAGCCGAGCGGCTCATCCGACCTTTACTCGCGTGAGATCCGTGATCAGACCGGACTCTTGGTCGCCGGGTTGATCTTTCCGGCCTCGATCTCCTGCTCCAGGGTCTTGATCTGAGCCTGCAGCGAAGCGGGGACCTGGGTCGCGAGGTCGTGGTACGGGGACAGCACCGCACCGCCGTTGGCCAGCGTGCCGATGTAGGTGCCACCGGCGAAGTGGTTACCCGCCGCCGACAGGACAGCGGTCTTCACCGCCTCGGTGATCCCCTTGGTCACGCTGGTGAGCATGTAACTGCAGTACTGCGCAGCGCTGATGCAGCCGTCGGTGTCGACCCACTCCATCAGCACGTGCTTGCCGCCCGCGTCCGCGGTCTGGATGGCCTTCGCGGTACCAAGGCCGACGCCGCCCGCCACCGGGAAGATGATGTCCGCACCCTCACCGATGAAGGTGTTCGTCAGCGACTGGCCAGCACCGACGTCGGTGAAGTTTCCGATGAAGTCACCCTTCTGGGTCGTCTCGTTCCAGCCGAGGACAGTGACGTTGGCGTGATTGTGCTGGTTGTAGTACTGGACTCCGTCCCAGAAGCCATCCTCGTAGATGGTGACCGTGCCGAAGTTCTCACCGCCGTAGGTCGCGACGATGTGCGACTTGCTCATTCCGGCCGCGAGGTAGCCGCCCAGGAAGCCGTCCTGGACGGTGTTGAATACCAGCTGATCGATGTTGGCTTCCTTCTTGCCAGTCAGGCAGGCGGAGGCATAGGAGCAGTCAACGATCGCGAATTTCTGGTGCGGATTGGCCTTGGCGGCCGCCTCGGTCGCGTCGGCCATCAGGAAGCCGACCGTGACGATGATCCCGCACTTCTTACCGATGAACGTGCTGATGTTGGACGCGTAGTCAGCCGAGGTGGTCGACGGCAGGTACGTAACCTGGATCTTGCTCGGGTTGGTGGCCGCCGCGGCTTGCATGCCTTCCCACGACGACTGATTGAACGACTTGTCATCGATGCCGCCAGTGTCGGTGACCATGCAGCCCAGAAACTTTCCGCTGGCTGTCGTGCCGGACGTGCTTGATGAGCCGCTGCTCGATGGCGAGCTTCCGCACGCGGCGGCCAGCAGGGCGATCGCGCTGAACGCGACAAGAGCCCTCAATGTGACCCTCACCGATACCTCCTCCTCCGGGGGCACTGGGACGCCCGGAAGGGACCGCCAGACTGTTGCGCGGCATCACGCCAGCTGGGGTGATCGTCCCCGGATGTCCCCATGATTGCCCGAAGGGTAGTCCTGGCGCCGCCGCCCGGGAAGCATGAATTCGCGGTCCAGGCGTGACGTTGCTGAATCGAGACGAGCTTGTGCTCCGAGCGCATCGGATGACAATGGTCAGGTGCCGCTGACCATCGATGAGATCCGCAGAGTTCCTAAGGTTCTCTTGCACGATCACCTTGATGGCGGGCTGCGCCCGGAGACCATCCTGGAGCTGGCCAGGGAGATCGGTTACGAGCAGCTGCCTTCAGCGGATGCGGCCGGCCTGGCCGCGTGGTTCGGGGCCGGGGCGCAGCACGGCAACCTTGAGCGGTACCTCGAGGCGTTCCAGCACACGGTCGGCGTGATGCAGAGCCGCGAGGCACTCATCAGGGTCGCCGCCGAATGCGCCGAAGATCTGGCCGCTGACGGCGTCGTGTATGCGGAGGTGC
The DNA here is from genome assembly GCA_030041275.1 of Streptosporangiaceae bacterium. Lineage (GTDB taxonomy): Bacteria > Actinomycetota > Actinomycetes > Streptosporangiales > Streptosporangiaceae > JAJYUU01. The sequence continues at coordinate 21,891 of JASHOE010000018.1, read as the reverse complement.
GGTTCGCGCCAGAGCTGCACACCGAACGGGGCCTCAGCCTGGACGAGGTAGTGGAAGCGGTGCTAGAAGGCTTCCGTCGCGGCAGCGCGGGCCGGGGGATCACGGTGCGATCCCTGCTGACCGCGATGCGCGCGGCAGCCAGGTCCCTCGAGATCGCCGAGCTCGCCGTCCGGCACCGAGACGCCGGCGTGGTCGGGTTCGACATCGCCGGAGCCGAGGCCGGCAACCGGCCGAGCCGTCACCTGGACGCGTTCCAGTACGTGGCGCGGGAGAACTTCCACATCACGATCCACGCAGGCGAAGGCTTTGGCCTGCCGTCGATCTGGGAGGCGCTGCAATGGTGTGGTGCCGAGCGGCTCGGCCATGGCGTGCGGATCATCGACGACATCGAGGTACCTGACTACGGGGAGGGCCACCCGTTGCTGGGCAGGCTGGCCAGCTACGTCCGCGACCGCAGGATCCCGCTGGAGATGTGTCCCACGTCGAACGTTCAGACCGGTGCCGTCGGATCGATCCAGCAGCACCCCATCGGCCTCCTGCGCGAGATGCTCTTCCGGGTCACTGTCAACACCGATAACAGGCTGATGAGCGGTGTCAGCCTGTCGTCGGAGTTCCACGCGCTCAGCGAGGCGTTCGGCTACGGCTGGCCGGACGTCCAGTGGCTGACGATCAACGCGATGAAGAGCGCGTTCGCGCCGTTCGACGAGCGGCTGCACATCATCAACACCGTGATCAAGCCTGGTTACGCGTCGGTCGCGGGCCGGCCAGACGACCTCGCGGCCGCGTCAGCCGGGCTCCCGCGCGGATAGCTCGCGCAGGTAGCGTTTGACCGTGGGGATCGAAACGGTGAGCTTCGCGCCGGAGCGATGGGCGTCAGAGCTGGGCGATGTTGCTACCTCCGATGCGGCGCTGCGCCAGGTGCTGCACGGCCTGCCGGGCGTTGACGAGGTAGGCGCCGGGCAGCGAGCCGCCGGGCTCGCCACCCGCTCGATTAAGAAGGGCGCCAAGCTGTGGGCCCTCGATATGGCCATCGCCATGGTGGACCTCACCACGCTGGAGGGAGCTGATACACCGGGCAAGGTTCGGGCCATGTGCGCGAAAGCCCGCCAGCCCGATCCCGCCGACCTGTCCGTCCCGGCGGTGGCGGCGGTCTGCGTCTATCCGGACCTGGCGGGCGTCGCCAGGGATGCCGTGGCGGGCAGCGGGGTCGCGGTGGCTTCCGTCGCGACGGCGTTTCCCTCCGGCCGGGCATCGCTGGCCGTGAAGCTCGCCGACGTGCAGGATGCGGTCAGCGCGGGCGCCGACGAGGTTGACATGGTGATCGACCGTGGTGCCTTCCTCGCCGGGCGTTACGGCGAGGTCTATGCAGAGATCCGGGCCGTCCGCGAGGCCTGCGGCCCGGCGCACCTGAAGGTGATCCTGGAGACCGGCGAACTGGCGACGCTGGACAATGTCTCGCGCGCGTCGTGGCTGGCGATGCTGGCAGGCGCGGACTTCATCAAGACCTCGCCCGGGAAGATCACGCCGGCGGCGACACCACCGACAGCGCTGGTCATGCTCGCGGCCGTGCGAGACTTCGAACAGACCACCGGGCGGCGGGTTGGCGTCAAGGTGGCAGGCGGCATCCGCACCGCCAAGGACGCGATTCGCTACCTCGTGCTGGTGAATGAGGTAGCGGGCTCCGCCTGGCTGACCCCCCGGCTGTTCCGAATCGGCGCCTCGACGCTACTCAACGACCTGCTCATGCAGCGCAGTAAGCAGCTGACCGGTCAGTACGCCGGCGCAGACTACTTCACGATCGATTAGCGCAACGTTCGGCGTGCCAGAATGAGCAGCTCCAGCACGGTCGGCGAGCGACGGGAAGATCGGTTATGAGCGCCGGGAAGGCGAGGTCACGAGCTGCGTCGGGACGGGGTCGATCAGCGGTGCAGCCGGACGCGGTACCGAAGCACAAGGCTGCCGGGCTGGCCGCCCGCGCTGCCGAGTCGGTGTGGGAGTACGCGCCGGCACCGGAGTCACTCGACGTCGTCTCGCTCGAGCCGGAATACGGCCTGTTCGTGGCAGGCGAGTTCCGGTCGGCCGCCGACGGCGGCACGTTCGCCACGATCAACCCGGCAACCGAGGAGCCGCTGACCCGGGTGGCGGCGGCCGGCCCGGCCGACGTGGACGCCGCCGTGACGGCCGCGCGCTCGGCCCAGGAGCAGGTGTGGGGTCCGATGCCGGGCAGCGAGCGCGCCAAGTACCTGTACCGGGTCGCGCGCCAGCTGCAAGAGCGCTCCCGTGAGTTCGCGGTGCTCGAGAGCCTGGACAACGGCAAGCCGATCAAGGAGTCTCGGGACGTCGACATCCCGCTGGCGGCAGCCCACTTCTTCTACTACGCGGGCTGGGCGGACAAGCTTGAGTACGCCGGATTCGGTCCGGATCCCCGGCCGCTGGGTGTCGCGGGCCAGGTGATTCCGTGGAATTTCCCGCTGCTGATGGCCGCGTGGAAGCTGGCGCCAGCGCTCGCCGCCGGCAACACGTGCGTGCTCAAGCCAGCGGAGACGACGCCGCTGACGGCGCTGCTGCTCGCCGAGGTGTGCGACCAGGCTGGGTTGCCCCCCGGCGTGGTGAACGTGATGACCGGGGCCGGTGACACCGGCGCGGCGCTGGTCTCCCATCCGGGCGTGAACAAAGTCGCGTTTACCGGGTCCACCGAGGTCGGCAAACAGATCGCCCGCGCGGTGGCCGGCACGGGCAAGAAGCTGACGCTCGAGCTCGGCGGCAAGGCTGCCAACATCGTGTTCGACGACGCGCCGATCGAGCAAGCCGTCGAGGGCATCGTCAACGGGATCTTCTTCAATCAGGGTCATGTGTGCTGCGCCGGATCGCGGCTGCTCGTGCAGGAGTCGGTCGCCGACGCCGTTGTCGAGAGGCTCCGGCAGCGGCTGGCCACGCTGCGACTCGGTGACCCGCTCGACAAGAACACTGACATCGGGGCGATCAACTCGCCCCAGCAGCTAGCCAAGATCAGCGAGCTCACGAAGGCCGGCGAGGCGGAGGGCGCCCAGCGCTGGTCGCCGCCGTGCCAGCTGCCCGATCGAGGGTACTGGTTCCCGCCGACGGTCTTCACCGGCGTGAGCCAGTCGCACCGGATCGCGAGAGAGGAGATCTTTGGCCCCGTGCTCTCTGTGCTGACCTTCCGCACCCCGGATGAGGCCGTGGCGAAGGCAAACAACACGCCGTACGGGCTGTCGGCCGGGATCTGGACCGACAAAGGCAGCCGGATCCTGTGGATGGCGCAGAAGCTGCGCGCCGGCGTCGTGTGGGCCAACACCTACAACCGGTTCGATCCGGCCAGTCCGTTCGGCGGCTATCAGGAATCCGGATACGGGCGCGAAGGCGGCCGGCACGGCTTGGCGGCCTACCTCCATGTCTGACGGCAACCGGGTATCTGATGCCGGGTGTGGTCAGCCGCCATCGGCGACGCGGCTCGGCGTGCGCAAGACGTACAAGCTCTTCATCGGCGGCGCCTTCCCGCGGTCAGAATCCGGCCGCTCCTACCCCGTGCAAGCCACGGACGGAAACCTGCTTGCCTATGCCTCGCAGGGCTCGCGCAAGGACGCACGGGACGCCGTTGTCGCGGCCCGCAAGGCGTTCGCCGGCTGGTCGGGCGCGACTGCCTACAACCGCGGCCAGATCCTCTACCGCGTGGCGGAGATGCTGGAAGGCCGGGCGGCCCAGTTCGCCGCGGAGATCGCGGCCGCCGACGGCGGCATCGCGACCGAGGCCGAAGCTGAGGTGGCCGCTGCGATCGACCGGTGGGTTTGGTACGCGGGCTGGAGCGACAAGATCGCCCAGGTGGCCGGCGCCGCCAACCCCGTGGCCGGGCCCTACTTCAACTTCAGCGTGCCAGAGCCGACAGGCGTGGTCGCGATCATCGCTCCCGCCGAGTCGAGCCTGCTCGGGCTCGTCAGCGTCGTTGCGCCGGTGATCGTCACGGGCAACACGGCGGTCGTGGTGGCCAGCGAGGACCGCCCGCTGCCAGCCATCTCGCTGGCCGAGGTCCTCGCCACGTCGGACCTGCCGGCTGGGGTCGTCAACGTGCTGACGGGCCGGACCGCGGAGCTCGCGCCGGTGCTGGCCGGGCACATGGACGTGAACGCCATGGACCTGACCGGAATCGACGCGGGCGGGCGCGCAGCCTTGGAGCAGCTTGCCGCCGGCAACGTCAAGCGAGTCGCCTACGGCACCGAGGACTGGACGGCGCAACCGGGCACGCGACGGCTGACCTCGTTCCTGGAGATCAAGACCGTCTGGCACCCGGCCGGAACCTGACGCAATCGCGGGTCGGCGCACCCGCCACGCGGGCCGGCAGGGCGACCGCGGTTTGCCCGAAAAGCCCGCGCTGCCCGCGGCGCGGCAATCTTCCGCGGCCGCCGAGCGGCGTAGTAGTCTCCGCACCATGTCAGCGCGCGGATAGTCGACCAGAGGGGCCCGGCCGATGGCGAGTTCAGCTAGCTCAGAGGCATTAGGAGAAGCCGCCGCGCCGTCGGTGACATCGATCGAGCACCGCGGCATCGAGCACATTCCGCTGTCCGAGCGCTGGGGCAAACCCAGCGGGTTGTTCTGGATGTGGGCCGGCGCGGTATGGAACGTCGAGTTCGTCGTCTACGGCGCGCTCGCGGTGGTCGTCTTCGGGTTGTCGTTCGCCCAGGCTGTCATCGTCATCCTGATCGGCAACCTGTTCTACGTACTCACCGGGCTGGCCAGTCTGCAAGGTCCGGAGGCCGGAACGACCGCCTTCGGGGTGAGCCGCGCATCATTCGGCCCGAACGGGAACCGGATGCCGTCGTTCTTCAACTGGGTCACGCAGGTCGGATTCGAGATCGAGGGCATCGCGCTCATCGTGTTCGCGGCCATCTTGCTGACCTCGAAGGCCGGGTTCACCGCGGGCGTGGCGGCGAAGGTGATCTTCATCATCCTCGCCGTGGCCGTCCAGGCAGCGCTGCCGCTGCTCGGGCACACCGCGGTGCTGAAAGTGCTGCGCTGGCTGGCGATCCCGTTCGTCATCTTGTTCGCGGTGCTGGCCGGCCTCTCAGCCGGAAAGGTGAACCTGCACGTGCCCGTGCACGGGGCGAGCTGGGGAGCGCTGACCATCTTCCTCGCTCTCGTGATCTCGGCCGGCGGACTGGGCTGGACCGAGAATGGCAACGACTACTCGCGCTACCTGCCGCCGAACTCCAGCAAGGGTCGGATCGTGCTGGCTGTGGCGCTCGGCGGCGCCATTCCCTCGGCACTGCTCGAGATCCTGGGCGCTGCGGTCGCCACCGGCGTGCCGGGCGCGACGACTGTCAACGGCCTGATCTCCGGATTGCCGAGCTGGTTCATCTGGCCATATCTGATCTTCGCGATCGTGCAGCTGTTCGCGATCAACACGCTCGACCTGTACTCGTCGGGTGTGACCCTGCAGAGCCTGGTTCCGGGGCTGCACCGGCTGCAGTGCGTGGCGATCGACACCGTGATCGCCGGTGGCCTGGCCGCGTACGCCGTGTTCTCGTCGCACTTTTTCACGCTGCTCACGGACTTCCTGCTGTTCATCATCGTGTGGCTCGGCCCTTGGTGCGCCATCTACCTGGTGGATAGCTGGCTGCGGCGGAACCGCTACGACAGCGATGCGCTACTCAATGAGCGAGGCGGCCGGTACTTCCGCAACGGCGGCGTGCACTGGCCTGCCATCATCGCTCAGGTGGTCGGTATGGTTTGCGCCGCGTTCTGGCTTAACGCCTACCCGCCATACGTCGCCTTCTTCGCCAGCCGGAACGGCGGCCCGCTGGGCTCGGACTTCAGCGTGTTCATCGGCCTCGTTGTCGGCGGCCTCGTGTACTTCCTGCTCGCGCGCACGTCGGTGCGCAGCGAGGGCGAGGCTACGCAGGCTGCTGTCGCTGAGGCCGCTGCCAGCTAGCCAAGCGGGATCGGCGGCACGCGGCGCGGTCGGTCAGGCGGGCGCGACGCTGGTCAGTGCGAACCTGTCGACATCGACGAGACCGCGGTCGGTGATCCTGAGCTCCGGGATCACCGACAGGCCGAGGAAGCTCAGGTGCATGAAAGGCGCGCCGATGGTCACGCCGAGTTTGTCGGCCGCGGTGAGCTCGAGATGCTCGACGGCCGCGGCCACATCGGCGGCGGGCTGATCGCTCATGAGGCCGGCGATGGGCAGCGGGACCTCGGCGATGACCTTGCCGTCAAGCACGGCTACCTGGCCACCGCCAAGCTCTTCGAGGCGGGCGATGGCCACCGCCATCTCGGTCGGCCCGGCCGGGCCGATCTCGCCCACCACCATGCAGTTGTGCGCGTCGTGCGCCACCGTGGAGGCAATCGCACCGCGGGTAAGCCCGAAGCCGCGTACATAGCCGAGACCGATGCGGCCGGTGCCCAGGTGCCGCTCTGCGACTCCGATCCTGGCCACGGCTGCAGCCGGATCCGTCACATCCAGCACGAGGTGCCTGGTGGTCAGCGTGTCGGGCTCGATGCCGATCACCCTGGCTTGGCCGCCGGCCGGTGGCGCCAGGCTGAAGGCCGCGGCACCCCGCGCTCCGGCGAGGTGAACGGAGTCTCGCATCCAGCCGGGTGCGGGCACCGTGGGCACCGCGCCCTGGCGTATGACTCCGCCCTCGGCCACCAGGTTGCCGGACTGGTAGACGCGCGCCGGCCGGAGCCGATCGAGCGAATCGAAGCAGAGCACGTCCGCCTGATAACCCGGTGCGAGCCAGCCCAGATGCTGGAAGTTGTGGTACTGAGCCGGGTTGGCGGTGGCCAGCACCAGCGCGTCCTCCAGCCGGGCACCACAGGCCACCGCGAGCCGGACACAGTCGTTGACGTGGCCCTCGGTCAGGATCGTGTCTGGCTCCCGGTCGTCGGTGCAGAGCGCGACCCGCTCCGTGCCGTGGCGCAGCACGGTCGGGATCAGCTCGGCCAGATTCTTGCTGGCTGAGCCCTGCCTGACGAAGATCCACATGCCCTTGCGCCGCTTCTCCTCCGCCTCGCTCAGCCGGGTGCACTCGTGATCGGACTCGATCCCGGCCGCCAGGTAGGCGTCGAGCGAGCGGCCGGAGAGCCCGGGCGCATGCCCGTCGACGCGGCGGTCACCGGCGGCTGCGATCTTGGCGAGCAACTCCGCGTCACCTGCGACCACGCCGGGGTAGTTCATCACCTCGGCGACGCCGATGGCGCCGTACTCAAGGAGCAGCTGGCGGACCTCGGCGGCGTGGACCTCGGCGCCGGGGCTCTCGAACGGCGAGGCCGGTACGCAGCTCGACGCGCAGATGCCAAAGGTAAACGGCAGCACTGAAGCGGCAGCGGCCAGTGCAGCCACCCCGCGGACCCCGAAGACGTTCGCCAGCTCATGCGGATCGGCGGCAACCGCGGTCGTGCCCGCTGGGAGTACCGCGCGAACGAACTCATCCACCCAGAGGCCGGTGGACTCCAGGTGCATGTGCGCGTCGATGAAGCCCGCGGTCAGCGCCGCACCGGACACGTCCACCACGTCGCGGGCCTCTCGCGGACCCCATCCGGCGATCATGCCGTCGGCGATGGCGAGGTCCTCGCGCAGCCACTCTCTGGTGCCGGGAACGAAGATGCTGCCTCCGGTCAGCAGCAGGTCAGCTGGCTCGTCGCCGCGCGCCACGGCGAGTAGATGCGGCGTTCCCCGGCGTGGCGGCATGGTCACCTCTGACTCGCGCTGTTGTGCTGGGCCGATGAGTTCCCAGAGTGTACGTCGGCTGCGGGCTGCAGTCATTACCGCTGCACGCGGGCTGAGAGCTGGCTCGATACCGGCGGCGGTCGATCGTGGTGGAGATCATGATGGTGATCTGCACGGTGGGCGTGCAGATCCAAGGGGGAGGTTGACCGAGAATGCGGCTGCGCCGGCGGTCACTGGCGTCCATCACGAAGCGAACCCTGGGCAGCCCTTCCGCGAGAGCCAGACGGGCCTGGACCACATCGCTTTCGGGGTGGCCGAACGCGGCGACCGTGACTCGTGGGCGGGCTGGCTCGACGAATTCGGCATCAGCCTCTCGGGCGTGATCGACACCGACAATCCGATGCTGTACTCAGTGGTTGTCTTCAGGCCAGGTCAGCCGGGCAGGAATCAATCGGAGAAGGTCGGGTCGGCTTCGTGCAACCGTGCGGCTCGACCCTTCGGTTGCTCCCAGATCTCAGACCGGCCGAAGGCGGTCAGGTCGAGCAGTGAGTAGGTGCTGACGAGCTGATCGGCGCCGCGTGCGAACGTCGAGTAGGTGTGGTAGACGTGGCCGGCGTCCTTGAGGAAGCAGCTGAAGCCCGGCATCTCCCCTTCGATGGGCTCGGCCTTCCCGTCCTGCGGCTCGTAGTTGTACACCGGCGGGGACACCGCCGCGTCAATGGTGACCTGGAAGTCGTAGTTGAAGTCACTGCTGCCGGAGGAATACCACTCGAACTGCCAGCCCCGGCTGGCCTTGTATGCGGCGATCTTGCCGAGGGGAGCGCGGGATACGCCCGCAAAGGCGGTGTCCCTGGAGCGCATGTGGGTGAGCGCGGCGGGGGCCAACTCGTCGAGGAAAGCCGTACACCCAGGGCAGGCCGCGTCCCAGTCCGGCCCGAACTTGATGTGCTCAATGATCAACTGCCTGCTGTCCCCGAACAGGTCGGCGAGGCTGACCTCGCCGTTCGGGCCCTCGAAGACGTAGTCCTTATCGATCTCTACCATCGGCAGCCTCCGCCGGTCGGAGTTCAGTGCGTCCCGCTGCCTTGTCATCGCTTTCTCGCGGGCCAGCAGGTCCTTGCGCGCTACCAGCCACTTCTCCCTGGTCGTCACTTCGGGCAGGCTCATGTGCGATCTCCTTCGCTCGTCGTCGCTGCTCGTTATGACGAACCGCACGGCCCAAATTGGACAGGTAGCCGAGGTTTCTGGCGGCCGCCGCCTCCATTGCTCCCTGCCGGTCAGCTAGGCCACTCAGCCGACGGCGATCAGGATGTGCGGGCTGTCGGCTGGGTTCAGCCACCCGAGCACGGCGTCAAGCTGGGTATCGGGCAGGGCGATGCAGCCCTCGGTGTAGCCCTCTGGCATGTCGTCGTGGAGGAAAATGCCGGCTCCGTTGTCCGGAGGGCTGGGCATCGTGATGTCGATGAAGTGCTGGTAGGGCTGGATCTCAGTCCACAGTGCTTCGGAGTCGTCGCCGTATGGCGGAGTGATCCCGCAGGGCACGTGCTGGAAGGTGTCGTAAGTCGCGCTGCCGGGTTGCTCGTCCCACCAATCGCCGCACACCAGGCGGTGGTAGGGGTAGCGGGTCGTCGGGCTGACGGGCGAGTTGCCATAGACGGTCGCGCCAAACGGGAACAGGCCAGTAGGCGTCGCCCAGTCGCCGGGCACGCGCTGTGCGATGGGCAGCAGCCCGCCATGGCCCGTCTGGGCCGAGAACGGCAGCGCGGGCTGACCGGCGAACGACGCCGGGCCCCAGCAGCCGTTGGCTGCCCTAGACCAGGCCACAAACGTTGCGGTCCAGCTCGCCGGCGAGGGGGCAACCACGGTGACCAGCTGGGTACCACCGCCGGTGTCGGCCACCTCGTTCGGGTCGATGCCGTAGCTGGCGGCAGGGTAGTGCGGGCAACTCGATGCGAGGGTCAGCGGCCTGTTGGGAGGCCCCGTCCGCAGCGCGGGCAGCGGGCCGGTACGAGCTGGTGCCGGAGCCGAGGTCGCAGGGCGGATGACGGAAGCTGGAGTCGAAGACGCGGGCGACTCTGCCAGCCCGCACGCCGCGGTGAGGCACGCCACCAGCACACAACAGAGAGCGACAGCAAGCTTCGCCCCCATGCTGAGCGGACTGCGCGAACTCGCCCTCCCTGAAACCGGACTCCCGCGAGTGCGAGACCGGTCCGCCGGCCGTTCGTGTGGTGTTCCCACCAATGCCTCACCCAGCAGGTCAGTTCCAGATTACGTCGAAGGTTGAGAGCCAGCTCGTGGCGCGAGTCGTGTTCCCCACCGTAGCGAGGGGCGGCACGCTAGCCGGCGGAACCGGTGATCGAGGCCGCCCCTCTGACGAATGACGGCGACGCGCCGGCATCCTGCTGACCCGCGGCGCAGATCCGCTGGCACCCTTGCCCGAGGGCCGCAGACGCGTCAGTCTGTCGGGATGGGTACAGACCGGCTGACCTGGTTCAATGAGCTGCCATCCGGACCGGCGCAGCGGGCGCTGCTCGACTGCTGCGCCGCGCCGAGGTGGGCGGAGCAGATGGCGGCCGCCCGGCCCTACCCGTCAGCCGAGGATGCCGTCCGGCGGTCCGGCGCGATTGTCGGCGCGTTGACGGTGACCGATCTGACCGACGCGCTTGCGGGTCATCCGCGAATTGGCGAGCGGCCAGACCCAGGCGACGGCACGCCCCTGGCCGCCGGCTGGTTCAGCCGGGAACAGGCCGGTGTCGATGCCGACGACGCTGACACAAGGCGGGCGCTGGCTGCGGCAAACCGGGAGTACGAGCGGCGGTTCGGTCACATTTACCTGGTCTTCGCGTCGGGTCGGACTGGGACAGAACTGCTCGACCTGCTGCGCGGCCGGCTGCTGAACGAGCCCGACCAAGAGTGGCACGTTGTCCGCTCTGAATTGCAGAAGATCAATGCCCTCAGACTGCAGCAGCTCCTGGCGAGTGTGCCGTGAGCGCGATATCCACCCATGTGCTGGACACTGCGGCTGGCCACCCGGCAGCCGGGATACGGGTCCGGCTGGAACGCGTGGCTTCTGCGGGCGAGCAGGTCGCCGCCGAGGTGGAACAGATCGCCGCAGCCAGCACCGACGCCGACGGCCGCATCGCCGGCCTCGGGCCGGAAGTCATTGCGCCGGGCACCTACCGGCTGATCTTCGAGACCGGCAGCTACCTCGCGCAACAGCACGGCAGCGGCCGCGACGGCGACAGCGCAGGCGAAGCGCCGTTCTTTCCGGAGGTCACCATCACCTTCGCGGTAGCCGAGGGCGGGCACTATCACGTTCCTCTGCTGCTGAGCCCGTTTGGCTACTCGACCTATCGAGGGAGTTGACGTGGGGTACGTGCTGGCGGCCGATCAATACGGAAAAGCCGAGACCAGGCTCGTCCGCATCTACCGGGACGCGGCTGCGCACCAGATCCGCGATCTGAACGTGTCGACGTGCTTGCGCGGTGAGTTCGCCGACGCCTACCTGCACGGCGACCAGGCGAGCGTGCTGCCGACCGACAGCCAGAAGAACACCGCGTACGCGTTCGCGCTCGAGCATGGCGTGACCGACATCGAGACCTACGCGCTGGCACTGGCCCGGCACTTCGCCGACGAGGTCGAGCCGGTGCGCGGTGCGCGGGTCGACGTCGATGAGTACCAGTGGGAGCGGGTCCAGGTGGCTGGCAAGGCCCATCCGCATGCCTTCGTCCGCGCCGGTCAGGAGGTCAGGACCACCTCGGTGACGGTCGAGGGCCGGGCGAGCGAGCAGCGAGCCTGGGTGCTGTCCGGGCTCGCTGACCTGGTGCTGCTGAAGTCGACGGGGTCGGAGTTCGCCGGATTCCTGCACGACCGGTATACGACCCTGGCCGAGACGCACGACCGGGTACTGGCCACGTCGCTGACCGCTCGCTGGCGCTACGTGTGCACGGATGGCGACTGGAACGCCCGGTACGCGAGCATCCGCAGCGTGCTGATCGAGCAATTCGCGATGGTGCACAGCCGCGCGCTGCAGCAGAGCCTCTGGGAGATGGGCAGGGCAATCCTCGCCGCTCACGAGGATGTCGCGGAGATCAGGCTGTCGGCGCCGAACAAGCATCACTACCTCGTCGATCTGAGCCCGTTCGGGCTGGCCAACGGAGGGGAGGTGTTCCACGCGGACGACCGGCCCTACGGTCTCATCCAGTGCGCGGTGCAGCGAGACGACGCGCCGCCTGCCGGCCCGTCCTGGCAGGCGCCGGGTTCGTTCGCCGGGTAGCCAGCTGGTTTAACGACGTACCGACGGCGCAGCGCAGCGCCGAGGAGGCCGGAGACGTGGAGTTCATTCAGCCGACTAGCTGGGCCGATGCCTTAGCAGTGCAGGCCGATCTGCCGACGGCTGTGCCGCTGGCTGGTGGCACAGACGTGATGGTCGGCGTGAACTTCGGCGCCGAGCGGCCGCCCGCGCTGCTCGACCTCACGAGGATTGGCGAGCTCAGCCAGTGGGAAGTCGCCGGCCACCAGATTAGGCTCGGCGCCGGCGTGACCTACAGCCAGGTGATCACCGAGCTACGCGACAAGCTGCCCGGGCTCGCGCTGGCGGCGCGGACCGTCGGATCACCCCAGATCCGCAACCGCGGCACGATCGGTGGCAACCTGGGCACCGCATCCCCGGCCGGCGATGCGCATCCACCGCTGCTGGCGGCGGGCGCCGAGGTAGAGGTCGCGTCTGTGATGGGAACGAGGCGGCTTCCCATCGCCGAGTTCTTCGTCGGCCCGAAGCGACACGCGCTGAAACCAGGCGAGCTGATCGCGGCCGTTCACATCCCGTTGCCCACTGGCCCCGAGCAGTTCAGCAAGATCGGCACGCGGAACGCCATGGTGATCGCGGTCGCTGCGTTCGGCCTGGCGCTCCGCCCGGACCGCCAGGAGGTTGGCACGGGCATCGGATCGGCCGGGCCGACGCCACTGCGCGCTCGCGCTGCGGAGACGTTCCTGGCAGCGGCTCTCGCCGAGGCCGGGCTCTGGGAATCCAGGGCCCACGTGCCTGCCGCGGTTGCCGCGGAGTTCGGCCGTCTGGTCGCTGCTGCCGCGGATCCGATCGATGACGTACGCGGCACCGCGGCGTACCGGCGACACTGCCTAGCCGTGATGGCGCGCCGCACGCTCCGCTGGGCGTGGCAGGACTTTCAGCAGGCGAAGCCAGCGAGCCGGGCTGGCTACGACAAGGGAGCGTGAGGCCAGTGCGAGTGACCGCCACGGTCAACGGCCATACCAGGCAGGCCGATGACATCTGGGAGGGGGAGAGCCTGCTCTACCTGTTGCGCGAGCGACTCGGTCTGCCCGGCTCAAAAAACGCCTGCGAGCAGGGAGAATGCGGATCCTGCACGGTCTACCTCGACGGGGTGCCGGTCTGTGCGTGTCTGGTGGCTGCCGGGCAGGCTGAGGGGCGAAGCATCGTCACCGTGGAGGGCCTCGCAGCCGGGGACGACCTGCACCCGGTGCAGCAGGCGTTCGTGCGGACGGGGGCGGTGCAGTGCGGCTTCTGCACGCCGGGCCTGATCGTCGCGGCCCACGATCTGCTGAGCCGGATACCGACTCCTACGGACCCGCAGATCCGTGAGGCACTGGCTGGCAACCTGTGTCGCTGCACCGGCTACGAGCAGGTCATGGCGGCGGTCCGGCTGGCGGCACGAGAGCTGAGCGGAGAGGGCGAGTGAGCGCCCGCCAGGTCAGCCCGCTGACGCTCGTGCTTGACGGCTGCGTGGTCGTCACCGTGAACGGCCAGTGGAGTGAGTACGCCAGCGGTCACGTGGTCGTCACGGGCAACCTGATCACCGCTGTCGGCCCGGGGAGTCCGCCTGCTGGCAGCCTCGTCGGCACCGTCAGGCGGGTGGATGCCAGCGGTTGTATGGCCACGCCGGGACTGATCAACACGCATCACCATCTCTATCAGTGGGGTACCAGGGGGATGGCGGCTGACGCGACGCTGTTTGAGTGGCTGACCCAGCTTTACCCCGTGTGGGCCCGGCTGGACGCGAACACCGTCCAGCCCCTGGCGACCGCCGCGCTTGCCTGGCTCGCGAAGTCCGGCTGCTCCACCACGATGGACCATCACTACGTTTTCCCACGATCGGGCGGCGACCTGCTTGGGGCTACGGTCGCTGCCGCGCAGCACGTGGGCCTCCGGTTTCACCCGACGCGCGGGTCGATGGATCTCGGCGCGAGCTCGGGCGGCTTGCCGCCGGACGACGTGGTAGAAGACCGCGACGCCATCCTCCTTGCCAGCAAGGACGCGATCGATCAGTTCCACGACGCCTCGCCGCAGTCGATGCTGCGAATCGGCCTGGCGCCCTGCTCGCCGTTCTCGGTGACACCCGAGCTCCTCATTGAGGCAGCGGACCTGGCGCGCCAGTCCGCGGTTCGGCTGCACACTCACCTTGCCGAGACCGCGGACGAGGCTGAGTACTGTGCGGACCGCTTCGGCTGCACACCGGTGGAATATCTCGACTCGCTCGGCTGGCTCGGGGACGATGTCTGGCTTGCGCACGCGGTGCACCTCGACGACGCCGCCATCGACCGGCTCGCCGCGACCGGTACCGGAGTCGCCCACTGCCCGTCGTCCAACGGGCGGCTCGGCGCAGGCATCTGCCGCACCCGCGACCTGCTCGCCGCCGGCGTGAGCGTCGGCCTCGGCGTGGATGGCGCGGCTTCCAGCGAGGAAAGCTCGCTGATCGGCGAGGTGAGGCAGGCGACGCTGACAGCGCGTGCGACCGGCGGACCGCAGGCCTTGTCGGTTCGCCAGGCGCTGGAGCTGGCAACCGTGGGCGGTGCGCGGCTACTCGGCCGGAGCGAGGAGACTGGCTCGCTGGAAGTCGGCAAGCTGGCGGATATCGCGCTGTGGCGACTGGACACCCTGCCGCACGCGGGCATCGCCGACCCGGTGGCGGGGCTCGTGCTCGGCGCCCGACCGCCGCTGGAACTGCTCCTGGTCAACGGGGAGCCGATCGTCGAGCGGGATCAGCTGGTCACTGCGGACGAACGGCAGGTGGCTGAGCAGGCTCGCCGCGCGAGCGCGTCGCTCCGTCAAAGCCGATGAGCTCGGTCCGGCTGGGCCTGTTTGTCGCGCCTGCCCCTGGCAGTGAGTGCTATCGAGCTCATGGGTGCCTCGTAGCTACCGCGCGAGCGATAGCTACGAGGCACCCATGCAGCTGTAAGAACGCTGCGCTGCGCCGTATTGTCGGTCAATGACCAGCCCGCCGAGCCGGACGCTGCCGGCCGATCGGACCTCGGCGCCGGAGTCCGGCGGGATCGGGGACAGCCCCCAGCGGCCGGATGGCACGCTCAAGGTCACCGGTCAGTTCGCCTATGGCAGTGACCTTTGGATGGACGGGATGCTGTGGGGCGCCACACTTCGCAGCCCGCACCCGTTTGCCCGGATTAACTCCATCGGCATCGGCGAAGCGCTGGCGACTCCCGGCGTGCACGCCGTCCTCACCCACGACGACGTCCCCGGCACCAACCGCTGCGGGCTCGAACGCGCCGACCAGCCCGTGCTGGCCGAAGACGTGGTCCGCTACCAGGGCGAGCCGGTGGCGGTCGTTGCCGCTGATCATCCCGAGATCGCACGCCAGGCCGCGAGAAAGATCCGGGTCTCTTACGACGTGCTGGCGCCGGTGACGGACCCGATCGCCGCGCTCGAGCCCGATGCTCCGTCGATTCATCCGGCGGGCAACCTGGTCCGCCATCTGAAGCTGCGCAAGGGCCTCGCCGAGCCCCGAGCTGACGTCGTCGTCACCGCGGACTACCACGTCGGTATGCAGGACCAGGCTTTCCTCGGGCCGGAAGCAGGACTGGCCGTGCCCGATGGGCTCGGCGGCGTCGACCTGTATGTGGCCACGCAGTGGCTGCACGCGGATCAGCGCCAGGTGTGCGCGGCTCTCGGGCTGCCGCCCGAGCAGGTGAGGCTGACGCTAGCCGGCGTCGGCGGTGCCTTCGGCGGCCGGGAGGACCTGTCCATGCATGTGCACGCGTGCCTGCTGGCGCTGCACACCGGCAAGCCCGTGAAGATGAGTTACAACCGCGAGGAGTCGTTCTTCGGCCATGTGCACCGACACCCGGCGACCATGCGCTACGAGCACGGCGCGGCAGCCGATGGTCAGCTGATCTATGTCAAGGCGACGATATTTCTCGACGGCGGAGCGTACGCCTCCAGCACGCCCGCGGTCGTCGGGAACGCGGGCACCATGGGCGTCGGCCCGTACGTCGTGCCGAACGTGCACGTCGATTGCTATGGCGTGTACACGAACAATCCGCCGGCCGGCGCGATGCGCGGTTTCGGCTCGGTGCAGGCCGCGTTCGGCTATGAGGCGCAGATGGACAAGCTGGCGGCTGCGCTCGGCTTGGATCCCGTCGAACTGCGGTGCATCAACGGCATGCGCCTGGGCGCGGAAGCGCCAACCGGGCAGATCGTCGACAGCCCGGCGCCGGTGGCTGAGCTGCTGCGCCTAGTGCAACGCAGGCCGCTGCCGCAGTTTCGGCACTCGCCGGAAGCGGAGTCGGCCGAGGTGGCGCCGCGGCCGGAACTGCTTGACCTGCCCGGCGGCGCGGCGAACACCACGCACGGCGAGGGCGTCAGGCGCGGCGTTGGTTACGCGGTGGCGTACAAGAACGTGGGCTTCTCCGAGGGGTTCGATGACTATTCGGTGGCCCGGGTGCGGCTGGAGGTCTCCGGCGGCGAGCCGACCGTGACCGTGCACACGGCCGCGGCGGAGGTCGGACAGGGACTGGTCACGGTCGAGCAGCAGATCTGCCGCACCGAGCTGGGCGTGCAGCGGGTGGTCACGCACCCGAAAGACACCTCCGTCGGCTCGGGCGGATCGAGTTCCGCCTCCCGGCAGACGTATGTCACCGGCGGCGCCGTCCAGGCTGCCTGCCGGCGGGTGCGCGACCAGGTGTTCGCGCTGGCGCGGCGTCGGCTTGGCCAGCCCCTGCCCGACTTGCGGCTGACGGACGGCCACGTCATCTCAGTAGGCGCCGACGCGATGCTGCCGATCGCCGACCTGCTCGGCAGCCAGGTCATCGAGGAGACCGTCGAGTGGCGGCACCGACCTACCTATCCGGTAGACCCGGAGACAGGCCAGGGCTTCGCGCACGTTCAGTACGCCTTCGCCGCACATCGCGCCGTCGTCGACGTGGATACCGAGCTGGGCCTCGTGAAGGTCGTCGAGCTTGCCTGCGCGCAAGACGTGGGAAAGGCGATCAACCCGGACGCGGTACTCGGGCAGATCCACGGCGGCAGCGCCCAAGGACTCGGTCTAGCGATCATGGAGGAGATCCAGGTCTCGGATGGCCGGATCCGCAATCCGTCGTTCACCGACTACCTGATCCCGACCATCCTCGACATGCCGCCAATGGAAGTCGACGTGCTGGAATACGCCGACCCGCAGGCGCCCTACGGTGTGCGCGGGGTCGGCGAGCCACCAACCATCTCGTCGGGTCCGGCGGTCGCCGCCGCCATCCGCGCGGCGACCGGGCTTGACCTACGCCGGGTCCCGATCAGGCCCGAGCACCTGACGGATACCGAGTGAGCAGCGTCACGCCGCGCCAGCCCCCTGACCTGCTGGTCGCCGGCCCGGCGGTGACGCGCGACGGCCTCGTTGCCGCCTTGATCGCGGTCACTGACGGCAAGGTGAGCGGTGTGCACGACCCCGGCGAGGAGGCCGCGTTCGCCGGTGTGCCCGTGCACCGGCTGGCTCGCGACGAGGTGCTGCTGCCCGGCCTGGTCGACACGCACGTGCACGTCAACGAGCCGGGGCGAACGCACTGGGAGGGCTTCGCCACCGCGACGCGCGCCGCCGCCGCTGGCGGCGTGACCACGATTGCGGACATGCCGCTCAACAGTCTCCCGCCGACTACCGACGCGGCATCGCTCGACCTGAAGCGGGCAGCCGCGGCCGGGCAGTGCTTTGTCGACGTCGCGTTCTGGGGCGGTGCGGTACCGGGCAACGAGCCGCAGCGTGCTGCCCTGCATCGGGCTGGCGCACGCGGCTTCAAGTGCTTTCTGGCCGACTCCGGCGTGCCCGAATTCCCGCCGCTCGACGGCGTCGCGCTACGCCGGGCCGCGGCGCAGACGGCGGAACTGGGCACCCTGCTCCTCGTGCACGCCGAGGACCCGGCCTACCTCGGCGAGGTTCGCGGGCCGGGTTACCCGGACTACCCGGCGTTCCTGCGGTCGCGACCGCCCCGAGCAGAGACGTCGGCTATCGCAGCGGTGATCGAGGCCGCGCGTGACACCGGCGCCCGCGCCCACATCCTGCACGTGTCCAGCGCAGACGCAATCGACTTGCTCGCCGCGGCGCGCGCGCAGGGCCTCGCGGTCAGCGGCGAGACGTGCCCGCACTACCTGACGCTCGCGGCTGAGGAGGTGCCCGCCGGCGGGACCGAATTCAAGTGCTGCCCGCCGGTCAGGGACCGAGCCAACGCCGATCGGCTCTGGGCAGGCTTGCAGGCCGGCGTGCTCGACTGCGTCGTTTCCGATCACTCGCCGTGCCCGCCGGAGCTGAAGCTGCCCGAAACGGGAGACTTCGGCAGGGCCTGGGGAGGCATCGCCTCCCTCCAGCTCAGCCTGCCCGTCGTCTGGAGCAAGGCAAGGGAACGAGGGTTCCAGCTGGCTGATGTGGCTCGCTGGATGGCCGCCGCTCCGGCGGACCTGGCCGGTCTCACTGGCAAGGGCCGCATCGCGGTCGGATATGACGCTGATCTGGTCGCGTTCGCGCCGGACGCCGGCTTCGTGGTCGAGCCGCGCATGCTGGCGCACCGGCATAAGCTCACGCCCTACGCCGGTCGGCGGCTGACGGGTGTGGTGCGGCGAACCTGGTTGCGCGGGCGCGAGATATTCAGCGCCGACCATGCGCCACCCGGGCCCGCCGGGCAGCTGCTATGAGCGGTGCTGCGGGCGGCGGATCGGCCGCGAGCGGTCCTGGTTTCGCGGCGCTGCCCGATCTTGCGTCACGCCGGCTGGGCGGGAGCGTCCGCTATGCCACCGACGAGCTGTTTGCCGCCAAGGAGAATCTGATCAAGCCCGAGCCGCCGGTTTTCGTCGCGGGGGAGTTCGGCACCAAGGGCAAAATCTACGACGGCTGGGAGAGCCGTCGGCGCCGGGAGCCAGGAAACGATCACGCGATCATCCGGCTCGGCGTGCCCGGCATCGTGTACGGCGTCGATGTGGACACGTCGTTCTTCCGTGGCAACTATCCGCCGCACGTTTCCGTCGAGGCGGTCAGCGTGCCGGGGTACCCGTCAGCAGCCGAGCTTAACCAGCTGGAATGGCGGCCGCTCGTCGCGCGCGCGCCGCTGACCGGAGATGCTGCCAACTGGTACGCGGTCACGACGCCACGGCACTGCACGCACATCCGGCTCTCGATTTACCCCGATGGCGGCGTGGCGCGTTGCCGGGTGCACGGCGAACCGCTGCCTGATCCTCGGTTGCTGACTGGCACTGTCGATCTCGCTGCCATCGACAACGGCGGCCGGGTCGTCGAGTGGTCCAACGCTTTCTATTCGTCCGCGTGGAACCTCATCATGCCCGGCCGGCCGGCCAGCATGGCCGACGGCTGGGAGAACTCCAGGCGACGGAACGACGGTTTCGACCACGCGACGCTCGCCTTGGTCGGCGCCGGGTTGCTGCGTCAGGTCGAGATCGACACGTCGTATTTCGTGGGGAACGCCCCGGCATCCGCTCGGCTGCTCGTCGCCGTCCGACCGTCGTCCGGCCAGGCCGACGCCCTCCAGTGGGCCGAGTTGCTCCCCAGCGTCGCGTTGCAGCCCGATACCCGGC
Source organism: Streptosporangiaceae bacterium (assembly GCA_030041275.1). Taxonomy (GTDB): domain Bacteria; phylum Actinomycetota; class Actinomycetes; order Streptosporangiales; family Streptosporangiaceae; genus JAJYUU01. Next base: position 2,374 of record JASHOE010000018.1, on the reverse strand, counting down.
ACCGGTTCCTCGTCGAGCCGGGTGCACTGGCGACGCATGTCCGGCTCGAGGTGTTCCCCGACGGCGGGGTGGCACGGTTGCGTGTGCTCGGCGAGCTCACCGCCGCCGCGGCGGCCGAGCTGAGCGTGCGCTACGCGCAAGCTCGTCAGGCTGACGTGCCGTAGGCGCTGGCGCGGGGCCGGCAGCACCCTGCCAGCCTTGTTCATTTTGTCCGTCTCTGGCTGGTTCCAGCGTGGCAGCTGCGGGGCCAGCTCCGGCGAATCACCGGGATCGAGTGATCAGGCTTCATCCGCCTGCCGGGAAGGCTGGCTTCATCACGCACGGACGGGAGGACGCGGATTATGAACGTGATGCTCACCGGTGCTACCGGTTTCATCGGATCTCATGTCCTGACCGCACTTCAGACGCATGGCCACGAAGGTGACGGCGGTCGTCCGTAACGACGCGCAGGCGGACAGCGTCGCCGCTGCCGGTGCCGTGCCAGCGATGGTCGATCTCTACGACCGATCGGCGATGGAGAACCTGCTCAGCACCGCTGACGGCGCAATACATACCGCCAGTCCGGGGGACGCGACCAGCGCGAACCTCGACTCGGCCGTGGTCGACGCCGTGACGGAGGCATTCGCGCACACGGGCAAGCCCTATCTGCACATCAGCGGCGATTGGATCTACGGTGACAATCGCGCCATCACCGAGAATTCGCCCATCAACGCACCCGCGCTGGTGGCGTGGAAGGAGGCGATCGAGCGCCGGGTGCTCAACGGGACAGGCATGCGCGGAGTCGTGATCGTCTCCAGCGTCGCCTACGGTGACGGCGGCGGAGGGGTTCCAGGACTCGTTCTCGGCTCGCCTCGCGACGAGGCCGGCAACCTGATCATGCTCGGCACGGGACAGCAGCACTGGTCCACCGTGCACGTGGCTGATCTGGCCGACTTCTTCCGGCGCGCGCAGGAAGACGAGTCGGCCCGAGGTCGCTACGTGATCGGCGACGGCTCGAACCAGACCGTTGCCGAGATAACGGAGGGCGCCGCGGTCGCCGCCGACGCACCGGGAGCTGTCCCCGGCTCTGACGGCGAAGCCAAAACCCGCCTGGGCAACGCATTCGCCGAGGTTCTGCTCCTCGATCAGGGTGTCGACGCGGTGAGGGCTCGCACCGAGCTCGGCTGGCAACCGTCCCATCCGGGGCTCGCCGATGACTTCCGGCATGGTAGCTACCGGAAGTGATGCCCCGGCTGGCCGACAGCGCCGAAGACCCGAGGCTCGACTACCTGCCGGTCTCCGAACATGGGCTGATCGGCGAGGCGCTCACCCGCGCCGGGCGGCTCGAGGAGGCGAGGCTGGCGTTCGAGATGCTCACCTACGCCAACACGTCGGCCTTTACGCCGAGCAGATCAGCCGCACCGGCGAGCAGCAGGGAAACTTCCCCTAGGCGCTGACCCACCTCGCGCTGATCAGCGCCGCATGCAACCTCGACCGGGCCCTCGGCTGACGGCCGGATCCCCGCTCCTTGTTACGCCACCGACGCCAGCTGCTCGCGTGCTATCGCGTGCAGCTCGATGTCCGCCACGGCCATGTTCTCTTCGAGGTGGCGCACCGAGGATGTGCCGGGAATCAGGAGCACGTTCTGGCGGAGGCTCAGCAACCAGGCAAGAGCCACCTGCGTGGGGGTGCAACCAAGGCGCGCCGCGGTAGCAACCACCGGCGGGCTACTGAGCACCGGATTGTCCGGCGCGAACGCCGAGCCAAGCGGGAAAAACGGTACGAATGCTATGCCACGGGCATAGCACTCCTCGACCACGGGCATTGATCCTCGGTCGGCCAGGTTCATCGGATTCTGCACGCAGGCGATGTCGGTCAGGGCGAGCGCGTGCACCAGGTGATCTCGGGTGACGTTGCTGATGCCGACGCCCCCGATGAGCCCGTCGTCGCGCGCTTTCACCATGGCGGCGAGCTGGTCATCGAAACGCCGATCCGGCTGGGCATTGTCCATGAGCCGAAGTTGACCGCGGGGAGCTGGTCCACCCCGAGGCTGCGGACGTTGTCCTCTATTCCCTTTCTCAGCTCGCTCGGCTGGTCGTACCGCAGGACGCCACCCGACTGGTCGCGGCGTGCGCCAACCTTGCTGACGATCGCCAATCCCTCCGGGTACGGATACAGCGCAGCCCTGATCAGCTCGTCTGCATCGCGCCGAAGCCGACGCGGGACACCGTCGCTGTGCCCAGGCGATAGCGCTGCTCTCCGGCGCGGGTCACGGCTGCCACCACGGGCGTGAGGTCCGGTTTCCGCGGACGGTGCTCTCTGGCCGACGCTGCGCCGGGGTGGTCAGGCTGAGATCCGCTGGCGCTAGGGTCGGCTCTCCGTCCGCTGGTGTCGG
>JASHOE010000017.1 GCA_030041275.1 Streptosporangiaceae bacterium | reverse complement strand
GGGTCTGCCAGCAGCGACGCACCCGCAGTGATGCACCAAGCCGCGCCGAACGCTTCAGCGCGCTGGGCGTCGCGCGGCATCCTGCGTGGCTTTGGCTTCGGTCTGCTTCTGCACGACCATAGGCGAGTGGTGGGCCAGCACCACGATCCCGGTGATCATCACGACCAATGACACGATCTGGCCTGCTATCGCCGCCGGGCTGCTGCTGAGTTTCTCGTTCAACCAGAGGTAGGCAAGGGCAATAGAGACAATCGGGTCGCACGCGGTGATGATGGCAAGTACCGGTGCAAGATAGGTGCCCTGCTGGAAAGCGTCCTGGTTGAGAACGAAGCCCACGGGGCCGACCACGGCCAGCGCGTAGATAGGCCAGTCCGTCAGCAGGTGTGGCAGTCCCCCGCTGACGTCAGAGACCACCAGCTTCACGAGGAACGCGGCGGTGCCGTAGCAGATGCCGCAAGCCAGCGCGAGCGCGAGCGGGCGCAGGGTCTTGCTGCGCCCAGCGACCGCCAGGCAGCCAGCGACGCCGGCCGCGAGCCCTATGGCCAGCGGCAGTACCACGATGAAGCTGACGGTCGACTGACCAGTGGACGGCCGACCGATCGCGAGGAAGCCAGCGACGCCGGCCGATGTCGCGACGACTCCACCGAGAATGACCGGATCGGCCCGCCGGCGCAGGTAGGAGGTGATAAGCCCGGCGAACACCAGATCACACACCAGCAGTGGTTCCACCAGAGCAAGCGGACCGTACTTCAGCGCAACAACCTGGAGGGCGAAGCCGACCACCGTTCCGCCGATCGCTATCAACCACAGCGGCTGCCGGACGAGGTCGAGCAGGATCCGCGGTGACAGCGCCCGCCGGGTCTGGACCCGCTTCGCGCTGCGTTGCTCGGCTACCGACGACATCCCGAAGACGATCGCAGCGCCAAGTCCAGCAACGACGGCGATAACGGGATACAACGGCCGCTCCGCTCAGCCAGCGTGGCCGACCCCGCGATCCCGGCGGTCCCCCCTTTTTCCACCATGATCATCTTACTGCCCGCTTCGGTCGCCAGGAATCCGGGTTCTGCTGCTGCAGGCCACGTGACCTGGCCGAAGTTGCCGAGGACTTTGCCCTCGGACGGTTTGCCCGTGGGGCCAGTGGCCGTCTTGCAGAAGCTCCCGCTTGGGCGAGCGCGGGCACTACCCTGACCGCCGTGGGCGCTGCGCGGGTGCTGGTGACGGGAAGCGCGGGTCACCTGGGCGAGGCCCTGGTGCGGGTGCTGCGGACGCAGGGCTACGGCGTGACCGGGATCGACATCAACTCATCGCCCTACACAACGATGGTCGGGTCGGTCGCGGACCGGATGCTCGTGCGCGACTGCGTGGCGGACGTCGACGCGGTCCTGCACGCGGTGACGCTGCACAAGCCCCACGTCGGCTCGCACGACAAGCAGGCGTTCGTCGACACGAACGTGACCGGAACGCTGACGCTCCTGCAGGAGGCCGTCGCCGCGGGTGTCGGCAGCTTCGTCTTCACCAGCACCACGAGCGCGTTCGGCCGTGCGCTGACGCCCGCGCCGGGTGAGCCGGCCGCGTGGATAACCGAGGACGTGGTGCCGCGGCCGCGGAACATCTACGGCGCCACCAAGACAGCCGCCGAGGATCTCTGCGAGCTGATCCATGTCGAGGACGGCCTGCCCGTCGTCGTGCTGCGCACGGCGCGGTTCTTTCCGGAAGGCGACGACAACGAGAATGTCCGGACCGCCTACCCCGACGCCAACGTGAAGACAAACGAGTTCCTGTACCGGCGGGTCGACGTAGCGGATGTCGTCGATGCGCATCTGCTGGCGATGCAGCGGGCGGCGAAGATCGGATTCGGCAGGTACATCATCAGCGCGGCGACGCCGTTCACGCCTTCGGACCTCGCCGGGCTGCGCGCGGACGCGCCCGCAGTGGTCCGGCGGCTGTTCCCGGATTACGAAGCCCAGTATTCGCGGCGCGGCTGGCGGATGTTTCCGTCCATCGCCCGCGTCTACGTCAGCGCCCGCGCTCGGGCTGAGCTTGACTGGGCGCCGCGCTACGACTTCCGTTCTGTTCTGGACGCCCTGGCGGCCGACGAGGATCCGCGCAGTCCGCTCGCCCGCGCCATCGGCGCGAAGGGCTATCACGACAAGCCAACCGGCGTTTACACGAGCTGACACGGCAGCTTCTACCGGGCAAAGCCACTGACGAGTTAGGCGTGGCTCGGCCGAGCAGCCCCGGGCTCGGGGATGGACTTCGACCGCTGCGCTGCACACACTGAGGCGATGATTTGCGTGCTCGGTGACGCGCATCTCGACGTGGTGGTGGCCATGTCGGGACCCCTCACCGAGGAGACGGACACACCCGCGGCGACTCACATCGGGGTCGGCGGACAGGCAGCCAACGTGGCCGCCTGGGTGAGCGCCCTGGGCGGGCAGAGTCGGCTGATCGCCGCGCGCGGCACGGATCTCGGTGCCGAGCTGCTGAGCTCGGAGCTCGCGCGCCGCGGCGTGGACCTGGTCGGTCCGATCGTGCCGGGTAACACCGGGGTCGTGGTTTCGCTGTCGAGCGGGGGCCGGCAGCGGTCCATGCTGACCGACCGTGGCGTCGGCACGGCACTCGCCGCGGATGCATTCAGGCCAGCCTGGCTCGACGACTGCGAGTGGCTGCACCTGAGCGGCTACGCGCTGGCGCACGAACCAATGCGCACGGCGGCCGTCACGGTTGCCCGCGAAGCGATGCGGCGAGAGATACGGCTGGCCGTCGACCTGTCGTCGACGGGCATGATCGAGACGTACGGGGTGGCGAGCTTCGGCGAGTTGATCGCCTCGCTCGGCCCCCACGTCGTGCTGGGGAACGAGGCCGAGGCGGCTCTCCTCGCTGCTGGCGGCCTGCCCGGCCGCGCGGTGCTGATCGTTAAGCTGGGCGCCGAGGGTGTCCGGGTCGCCGGGAAGCATTTCCCTGCCCCGCCGACCACTCCGGTCGACTCAACCGGGGCCGGCGACGCTTTCGCGGCGGGGTTCCTCGTCGGCGGGGTAAGGCTCGGCCTGGCCGCGGCGGCTCGGGCGGTCGCGAAGATGGGGGCCATGCCGTGACGTTTGCGCCGCAGCTGACAGCCGAGATTGCCGAAGCGCTGCAGCTCGGCCGGCCGGTCGTCGGGCTTGAGACCACGCTGGTGTCGCACGGATTCTCCGGCGGCCGCGGCCTGGACGCCGCGCTGGAGTCCGAGCGGCGGGTCCGGGCCGCGGGCGCGACGCCGGCCACCGTCGGCGTGCTGGATGGCGTCGTCCGGGTTGGCCTCGACGCCTCCGAGCTCCAGCGCTTCGCCGATGCCGGCTGCGCCGCCCGCAAAACAGGCGCGCGCGATCTGGCCGCTTGCGTCGTGCAGGGCGCCCTGGGTTCGACGACAGTCGGCGGCACGCTGGCTGTCTGCCGCGCCGTCGGTATCCGGTTCGTCGGCACGGGCGGTATCGGCGGCGTGCACCGGGGCTTCGCCGAAAGCCTGGACATCTCGGCCGATCTACCGCAGCTGGCCCGGACGCCTGCGGTGGTCGTGTGCTCAGGCGCCAAGTCGATCCTTGACGTCAGCGCCACCTCCGAACTGCTGGAGACGCTCGGCGTGCCCGTCCTTGGCTGGCAGACCGCCACCCTGCCGATGTTCTACACCGGTGCGGGCGGCCCGCCGGTCTCGGCCACGGTGGGGGACGCGCTAGAGGTGGCGCGGATTGCGGCGACGCACTGGCAGCTTGTTCCCGCTGGTGGCCTCGTCCTGGCTCGCCCGCCCACCGAAGGCATTGATCTTGAGACGCTGGTGACGGAGGCGGTGGAGCAAGTGCACCGGGCTTGCATCACCGGCCAGGCGGTGACCCCGGCGGTCCTGGCAGCGGTTGAGGACCTCAGCGGCGGTCGCAGCGTCGAGGTCAACCGGCGCCTCATCGCCGACAACGCCGAGCTCGCCGCCAGGGTCGCGGTCGCCTACGCCGATCTCGGGCCGAGGTCGACGATGGCTGCGACCGGTCCGCCGCCGTCGGGTCCCTGATGCGCCGCTGACACCGAGACGAACACCGCTGGGTCGCCGGTAACGGCCGCGGCGACCCCACCGACACACGCCTTGATCTGTCGGTGCCAGTGCACGTCCGAGTCGTCAAGCATCGCGTTGCGACGACCCCGGACCCGGCCATCCTGACTGGCCTCGCACTTGAGGAACACATTGACGAGCCTGCCGTCCAGGTCGCTAGGGTGTGGGCGATCCGGCAGCGCCAGGCCGGCGTTCCTGATGGCGGTCCAGATGCCATCGGTGTCCAGCGCGTCCGTCATGACCGAATGGCCGATCCGGTACCGTCCGCCGATGCCGCGCACGTTCCCGGCCACAACGACCTGCGCCCGGTCGAGTTCTACGCCAGACGAGCAAGACGCCACCGCGGAGCACAGCCCGCGGTTGCGCATGACGTCGCTGTCGGCGGGCATCGCGATCTCGCCGAGTGCGACGGCGATGCCGAGTGCCGCGGTCCCGTTGGACACGTCCATGGACTCGCCGGTGTTCTCGGTGAACACGGTGTGCCCGCGGCTCGCCGCGTCCCTGATGGTCTGGATCGTGAGCAGCGGCGTCTTCGTCTGGACATAGTGCACATCTGCCGGATCGCTGATTCCCGCCTCCGTCATGGCCGCGGCCACCGCGGCCGCGACTTTGGCGATCATGGCCGTCCGGCCGATGTCTTCGGGAAGCAGGGGCTCGCTCATTGCGAACCCGATCGACAGCCGTGGTTCGCTGCTCACCTCCGCTGCGGCGGGCGGCACTGTGGCGAAGATAGTGGCGTGCGGGCTGAGCACCCCGTCGGTCCCGCCCGACCAGACGAACGGCACCTGAGCGACCTCGCCTGCCCCGCGGGTGCCCTTGGCCACCAGCACGTCCCGGAAGGCGCGATCGGCCAGGATCCGGGTGTAGTCGTTGACGCCGCCGTTGCCCTCGGTCTTGCCGATGGCTGCCACCACCCGGTCCGCGTCCAGCATTCCCGCGTCGATGAGCTTCGCCAGCTCGCTGGCGTCGGACACGTGATGCAACGGCACCTTACGAACCTCGATCGGCTCTGCCACGTCCGGTCCTCCCTTTGATAGCTGCCTCAGAGCCAGTCCACGCTCGCTGCGGTCTGGCCGCCCGACAGCGCGCCATAGCCGGGCCCTCGATGGAAGAACGGCTCCTCGGCCGGCCGGGCAGCCCGGTGGCTTTCCCGCCGGCTCCTGGTGGCCTCCTCGTTGGCCACCGGGTTATCGCCGGGCCCGGTCAGCACCACGCCATAGTCAGCGGCCGCGGCGGCGACGGACACCTTGCCCCAGCGGACATCGCGTGCCACCAGCGCCGGGTCGCGCTCGAGCGGGTCTCCCCAGCCGCCACCGCCCGTGGTCCTGATGCGGATCGCGGTGCCAGCCGCCACGAACTCGCCGTCGGCGAGCGCGTCGACTTCGCGCTCCGACGGTCCGCCCGGATCGATCGTCACCTGGAACGGCCGTCCGGCGCGGCCACCGTTCACGCCCCAGCAGGACAGGATGGATCGATCGGCGATGGACATGAAGTATCCGTCCGCGAGCATCCGCAGGACCTTTTCATAACCCAGGCCGCCGCGGAACTTGCCGGGCCCGCCCGAGTCCACCGCCAGGCCGAGCCGCTCGACCAGCAGCGGGAACCGGGCCTCGGTGAACTCGGCAGGCAGGTTCCGCGAGTCTGGCACTACGTGGATGGTGTCCTCACCGTCGGCGTAGTACCGGCCGCCGGACCCGCCGCCGAGAACCTCGCGCATGAGATACGGCTCGCCCGCCGCCGTCTGCCCGTACACGCCGGTGTAGCGGATTGTCTCCTGGTCGGCCGGCATCTGGCCGCCGACCGCCTTGGCGAGCACGCCGGCGAACACGCCGAGCAGCCGGAGGATAACGAACGTGCGCGCGTTCGTCGGCGCGGGGAACACGGGAGTGAGCAGCGTGCCGGGTGGCGGGAAGCGCATCTCCATCAGCTCGACGATGCCCTCGTTCACATCCAGCTCGGCCATTCGCTCCGGGGTGTCGGCCAGGTTGCGCAGGATCGGCGCGAGCCATTTGGCGAGGAAGTTGCCGTCCGCGAAGTTCGCGCAGTGATTGATCGGGCCTTTCGCCTGCGGCCCAGTTCCGGTGAAGTCGAGGATCAGCCTGGGTCCGCCCGGCTCGTCGGAGGCGGTCCGGGTGAGTGTGATCCGCTGCGCGTGCAGCCGCGGCGGGTCGACCCCGTCGTGCTCGGCGTAGTCCTCCCACGTCCAGGTCCCGGCCGGGATCTTCGCCAGGATCTCCTGCCGGTACGTGCGCGTGGTGCTGGCCACGATCTCGTCGAAGCACGCCTCCACGTCCGCGCGGCCGTAGCGCTGGAACAGCTCGGCGAGTCGGCGGGCGCCCTGCAGGCAGGCGGAGCACTCGGCGTCGAGGTCCGCGGCGAGTGACTCGGGCATCCGCGAGTTCCTGGTCATGATCGTGAGCGCGGCGCGGTTGGGCACGCCGGCGTCCCAGAGCTTGATCGGCGGGACCATCAGCCCCTCGGAGAAGACGCTGGTGGCGTGGCTCGGCATCGAGCCGGGAACCGCGCCGCCGATGTCGTCGTGGTGGCCGAATGCCTGCACGAACGCGACCACGTCAGGCCCCCTGCCCAGATCAGGCCCGCTGCCCAGATCAGGCCCGCTGCCCAGATCAGGCCCGCCTGTTCCTGCATCGCCAGCGAAAACTGGCACGGTCACGCACAGGTCGGGCAGGTGACCGATGCCGCCCTCGGACAGGTACACGTCGTTGTGAAAGAAGACGTCGCCCGGCCGCATCGTTGGCAGCGGGAAGTCACGCACGATCGGGTGGACCAGCGCGCTGTACGAGCGACCGGTGAGCTTGCGCAGCAGCCGGTCGTGGATCCCGGCCCGGAAGTCGTGCGCGTCCCTGATCATCGGCGACCGCGCCGTCCGGCCGATTGCGGTCTCGACCTCCTTCTCGATGGCGGCCAGGCTGCCAGCGACGATTTCCAGCAGCACCGGGTCGACCGGGCCGCGCGGGCCAGTACCGAGCGTCGGTGGTCTCATCGGTCTCGTCCTGGGTGCCGCCGCTGCGGACCGACCAGCAGGTTGCCGAACCGGTCCACGCGCACCGCGAAGCCGGGATGCACCGGGATCGTCGCACCGTACTCCTCGATGACGGC
>JASHOE010000102.1 GCA_030041275.1 Streptosporangiaceae bacterium | reverse complement strand
GGTCATCAGCCATGCGTGCTCACTCCGGCTCGCCGGACCGTGCCTCCGGCGCAGCTGGGCCGGCGAGCCGACCTGCGCAGCCGACGCTCGATCAGCCTGCGGCTGGCTCCTCGCGGCGCTCGGCACCGGACGCCTCGGCGACCTCGGTAGCCGCAGCGGCCTCCTCTTCCTCGGCCTCCGGCGCGGCCTCGCCGAGCTCGGCCTCCAGCTGCGCCGCCGTCGGCGCGGCGATGACGTGCACGACGAGCAGGTCAGGTTCGTCGTCGAGGGTGACGCCCGATGGCAGCTTCAGCTCGCCGGCGTGCACGGCGTCGCCGACGTCCATGCCTGCGACGCTGACCTCGATGCCGGTCGGGATGTTGGTGGCCTCAGCCTTAACCGAGACCTGGACGATCTGCTGGTCTAGCAGGCCGCCCGGCACGATCTCGCCGGTGATCGTCACGGGCACGTCAACGGTCACCTTCTCGCCGCGCCGGACGAGGAGCAGGTCCAGGTGCTCGACCCAGCCCTTGATCGGGTCGCGCTGGATGGCCTTGGGCAGCGCGAGCTGGGCACCGCCAGGCAGGCCCTCGAGCCTGATCAGCACGTTCGGCGTGCGCAGCGCCATGAGCACCTGGTGGCCGGGCAGCGTCATGTGCTTCGGCTCGCTGTGGTGCCCGTACAGCACCGCCGGGACCCGGCCGTCACGCCGGATCTGGCGGGCTGGCCCCTTACCAAACTGGGTCCGCGCCTGGGCGGCGATTACTACCTCGGGCACTGTGGCTCTCCTTGTGATGACACAAAAGTCCTTGCGAAGCTTACCGTGCGCAGCCAGCAACCTGGCCGTGCAGGGCAGCCAGCGGCGTCGCCGTTCCCGCCGCGACCCGTCCGGAGGCGGTGAACGGGATCGACCCCGTTCCGTGATGTAAGGGATTAGGCGTTGATCTTGGGGTTCGTCTTTATGGCGGAGGACGCCTAGTTTCAGCTCTGGCCGTCGAACAGGCTGGTCACCGAGCCGTCGCTGAACACCTCGTTGATGGCCCGCGCGATGAGCGGCGAGATCGACAGCACGGTGAGCTTATCGAACCGCTTCTCGTTGGTGATCGGCAGCGTGTTGGTCACGACAACTTCGCTGACGTTCGAATTCTTCAGCATGTCGACTGCGTTGCCGGACAGCACGCCGTGCGTCGCGGCGACCACGACCTGCTCGGCGCCCTGGTCGAATAGGGTCTCGGCCGCTTTCACGATGGTCTGACCGGTGTCGATCATGTCGTCCACCACGATGCACGTACGACCGGATACCTCACCCACGACCTCGAGTACCCTGGCCTGGTTTGCCACATCCGGGTCGCGTCGCTTGTGGATGATCGCCAGCGGACAGCCGAGCCGGTCGGTCCACCGCTCACAGACCCGGACCCGGCCCGCGTCGGGCGCCACGATCGTGACGTTCGATACGTCGAGCTTGCCCTCGAGGTAGTTGGCGAGGATCGGCAGCGCGAACAGGTGGTCGACCGGCCCATCGAAGAAGCCCTGGATCTGCGCGGTGTGCAGGTCGACCGCCATCAGCCGGTCCGCGCCGGCGGTCTGGAACAGGTCGGCCATGAGCCGCGCCGAGATCGGCTCCCTGCCCCGGCTCTTCTTGTCCTGCCTGGCGTAGCCGAAGAACGGGGTGACCACGGTGATCCGCTTCGCCGACGCGCGCTTCAGCGCGTCCACCATGATCAGCTGCTCCATGATCCACTTGTTGATGGGCGCGGTGTGACTCTGGAGCACGAACGCGTCGCAGCCGCGGACAGACTCCATGAAGCGGACGAAAATCTCGCCGTTCGCGAACTCGTAAGCCGTGGTCGGCGTCGGCTCGATGCCGAGACAACCGGCGATTTCCTGCCCAAGCTCGGGGTAACCACGACCGGCGAAAAGCATCATCTTCCGCTCGGGCGTGGTGGTCATGCCAGTCACTGGGGGTCAGCTCTCCTCGTACAGCCACGTTCCTTTGCGAGCCGGCGGGGCTTCCGGCTGGTCTAGGTTGTCGGGACGCAGATGGGCGAACGGGCCGACCACCGCCGCCGGCTCGATCACGGTCGCCTCGCAGACCGACTGCAGCACCTGCGCGCCCGGCCCTACCGCGGTGTCGCGCAGCAACGAGCCCGGGCCGATCTCCGCGTCGGCGCCAATCGTGGTGCAGCCCTCGAGCTGGGTCGTCTGGCCGATCCTCGCGCCTGGCTCGATCTGCACGTCTACGTCGATCCAGGTGCTCGCCGGGTCCACGATCGTCACGCCGGCCGCCATCCAGCGCGCCAGCAGCCGCTCGTTCAGCACGCGACGTGCCGAGGCGAGCTGCGCCTGGTTGTTGACGCCCTGGATCTCTTCGAAATCAGGACAGAACGCGCCGGCGACCAGGTAGCCGTCGGCTCGGAGGATGGCCGGTACCTCGGTCAGGTACTCCTCGCCGGTCGCTGCGGCCGCCGGCACCCGCTTGACCGCGTCCGCCAGCAGGTCGCCGTCGAAGGCGAACATGCCCGAGCTGATCTCGGTGACGCTCCGCTGCTCGGGGGTGGCGTCGGCCTGCTCGACGATCCCGGTTATCCGGCCCTCCTGATCGCGCAGGATGCGGCCGTAACCGGTCGGGTCGGGCGCCCTGGCCGTCAGAACAGTGACCGCGGCGCCCGCCGCCTCGTGCTCGGCGACCAGGCTCTCCAGCGTCGTGACGCGCAGCATCGGCGTATCGGAGAACAGCACGACCACGGTGCCGTGGATGGTTCCGACGTTTTCGATCACTGTTCGCACGGCGTGGCCCGTCCCCCAGGAGCCGCGGCGCTCCTGGACGACCAGTGTTGCCTCCGGGTAGTGGCCGCGCGCGTAGGCGGCGACCTGACCATCCAGCCCGGCCACGACGAGGATCAGCCGCTGCGGATGGAGTTCTTGCGCCACCGAGAGGACGTGGCCGAGCATCGGCCGCCCGCACACCTCGTTCAGCATCTTCGGGGTGGCAGTCCGCATCCGGGTACCCTCGCCAGCCGCCAGCACGATGACGGCGGCCGGACCGTTGGCTGTCACTCGGCTCGGCTCCTCGGTGTCGCTGGAATCACTGCGGAAACTGCCGTGGGCGGTTCTTGCCGGAGTGTGCGGCGCAAGCAGGATGTTGCTGTCCCGACATGGGCAGGATACCGGCCTGTTACCTGCGCCTGGTCGGCCTGGGCGGCAGTTGATGCCTGATGCGCCGCCCGTGCACGATCGTGCCACAAACTCTCATTCCCCGCCGGGTCTGTACCGATAGCGCCAGTCCCCCACTAACCGCTAGGTCGGAGCCGATCGGCCCAGGTGGCACCGAGCGCATTCAGCGACATGCCATCGCCGCACGGCCATGACGGCGCTGCCCAGCGCGTCATACCGGGGCAGTCAGCTTCGTCGCCGGAGACGCCAAGACCGGTAGGCTTTCACTCGCGCATTCCCGCGTCGTCTAATAGGCAGGACATCGGGTTTTGGTCCCGACAATCGAGGTTCAAATCCTCGCGCGGGAGCATATTTCACTCATACTTGACTAATCGTCAGCACCCGTTCATTTCATCGCGGCACGAGCCCAGCCTTCGATTTGCCGGTAGAGCACGAGCCCGCTGCGAACGTTGACAACAAGGCAGCCGTGATAGCCGTCCCCCGTGTTCTTCCGGACGGTCTTTGGGTTGTGGCGCTTGAGCTGCGGGTTCCCAAATTGTCGTTCGGGCAGCCCGGTGACCTCACGCCAGAACTGCTCGGCGCCCGCGACGTCCGCGCTCTCGTGGATGGCGACGTGGCAGGAGATACGGTCCCGGTCTATTCCGGCGATCGCCAGGAAGCGGAGAAAAAAGCAGATCAGACCGGGATCGCTGTTGACGAAGATGACTCGGTTGTCGGGCCGTCGGTAAGGCTTGTTCTTCGTCCCCTCACACCAGTACGCAACGGCGCCACCGATCAGGATCTCGCGGTCCGTCAGCGAACCGATCCGGGAGGCGGCGGTGTCGGTAATCGCTCGTCGTCCGACCTCGCGTCGCGCTGACTCTGCGGCCCAGGAAGCGCTGCAGCCCGCGGAGTTGCGCTCGCGGATCTCCGCGTAGCTAATCCGACCGACGCGAGGCATGTCCCGCGTCCAGAGCGATACCGAGCTCTTTGACACGTCGAGCTCACTAGCGATCTCGAGGTAGGTGTAGCCGAGCGCTCGTAGCTCGCGCGCCTTCTCGCGAAGGTGGTCCTTGGCCCTCGAGCGTCGCGTCCATGGCGGCGGCGGTACGTCGCGGAGCGCTTCGCCGAGCCTCGAGTTGCTGGTGACGCCCGTGATCTGCTTGATCTCGCGAAGCGACTTCCCGGCGAGCCGGAGCTCAATCGCTCGCTCGCGTAAATCAGAAAATGCCAGTTTATTGGTCATGTATCGAATTTTAGATCGAGGTACTGACAAGACGGCTGGGCCGAACACGTGGCAGCCAGTCGCGGGTAAAGGGCTGGCGCGACCGGCATGGTTCGCGATCCCGCGGGCAATAAATTGCTTCGTGCCCGTGCAACCTACGGTCCCGTAGGTTACGGTTACGTAAGCGTATCTGCGTGGCCCTTGCCCACGGCGCAGCGGAACGCTCACGTTCGCAGACCAACTGCATCAGTGCCAGGCGAGGATCCCATGACTGCTGTCACAGATGTCACGAACCCCGGCACCACCAGCTCGCCCGCGGCCTCCGATGGCCCGCCGGCGGCCGCGACCGAACGCAAGGCGCCACTGAACGATTTGCGCGACACGCAGAAGGGCACGGGCGAGAAAGTCCTCGTCGGTGTCTTCGTCGCCGTGCCATTGCTGGCGCTTGTCGCCGCGATACCACTCGCCTGGGG
>JASHOE010000101.1 GCA_030041275.1 Streptosporangiaceae bacterium | reverse complement strand
TGATGCGGCTCGTCCTGTCCATGTGGTCCGCCACCGGCCCGATGGGAACGCGGCCGCCCGAGGATCTGACCGGATCAGTCCGTTGCCGGGGCGTGGCGCTAAGGATGGCAGCAAGCAGTTCAACGGGCGACGCGCTAGTGATCTGGGCCGCGGCCGTTGCTCCAGCCGACGTCCCGATGATCAGATCAGCCCCTGTCACATCCAGACCGGCATCGAACAGCCCGGCGATGACGCCGATCTCCCACGCATTGCCTGCCGAGCCTCCGCCATGGAGGACCAGCGCTCGCTCGCCCGCGGCGGGCATGCGCCTCGCGACGTCGGCCTCCGGCTGATCCTGATCGGACCTCGGCCGGTCGGGGGCCGTGGTCGAGGAGAAGTACCGAGTTGACGAAGGTGTTGTGTTCATGGAAGTCGCCTTTCGCGAAGCGCCTGTCGGGCGCTCCCGGTGGCGACTACCTCAGTCGCGCGATCGTGGACTGTGGGGGAGCACCCATTGCGGATACTGCGTTCATGAGTGTCACCTCCTACAGATGGATCACGATCGCCGGAACGGTAGCCGACTAACGGCGCGGTGCGCAACCGCATCAAGCCGGCTGGCCTTGGGTTTGGACGTCTTACCAGGGCTGCGCGCCGAGCGTTCGCCGGAATACCTCCCTGCACAGCGTCTGCCCGGCATCCCCGTTCGTGAAGACCACGACCCCGTCGCCTCGGCAGCGGCAGAGTCCCGCGATGTGCTTGAAGCCGCGGTTGTCGCCATGCTGCCAGGCAAGCTGGCCCGCGGAGGTGCGAACCGTTCCCCAGCCGAGAGATCGACCGTGTACGTCGTCCAGCGATACGGCTGGCTGGAAGACCTCGTCGGCGCCTTCGTCGATTGCTGCTAGGACGAACGCGCTGTAGTCGGCCATCGTGGTGTGAAGCGACCCCGCCGCGCGTGGTTGCGCGGGATGCTGTTTGGCCAGCGCCCTTCCGTCGGCGCGATGCGGAATCGCTGCCGTGGCGTCGAACGCGGGTTTCCAGACGAACGAACTGTGCTGCATCCCGGATCGAGATATGGCCTGCCCAAGCAGGTCGGTGGCGGGCTGGCCCGTCTTGCGGGTAAGGGCGTGCAGGAGGACCTCAAAGCCCTCGCCTGAGTAGCCGAATGAGCCGGGCTCGGTTGCGAACACAAGCGGTTCCGGGTTCACCGGGATGTTCGCGCCCGCCGCCCGGGCCGACGCCAGCGGGCCGCGCCAGTTCGGAAGGCCTGAGGTGTGCGACAGCACGCGTCGTGCCGTGACCTGCCGCCAGCGAGGGTCGGCGGCTGCGCGTAACGCGGCCAGGTCAACATCCAGCGGCTCATCGAGGTCAAGGACGCCCTCGGAGGCGAGCCGGAGAACGTGGCGTGCCACGACCGGCTTGGACAACGAGGCCGCCTCCCAGACAGTCTCCTCATCGACAGCCACGCCGTTATGGCACCTTCGGCCGCTGTATTCGATATCGGCGACCCGGCCATGACGAATCACGCAGACCGCAGACCCGGGTGGAAGTGGACTGTCGATGTTCCGTCCTCCTGGTCCCCAGGCACGGTCCTGGCTACAGCCAGTCGGCCTTAATCATGTCGGACGCCTTCTCGGCGATCATGACGGTCGCGGCGTTGGCGTTGGCAGACACGATGGTCGGCATCACCGATGAGTCGGCCACCCAGAGGCCCTCCATGCCGTGCACCCGAAGCCGCGGGTCGACTACCGACCGGGAGTCAACCCCCATCCGGCAGGTGCCGCACGAGTGGCTGTACGTCCTGGCTGCCTCGCGGATGAACGCCTGAATTGCCGAGTCATCCGCACCGAGCAGCGGGTGCGGCGCGGCCCGCCACGGCGCGAAGGCCGCCATCGTGCTGATCTCCAGCGCCTGCCGCACCCCGGAGATGAGCGCGCGCACGTCGGACGGCTCGGTGAGATAGCCGTAGTCCAGCCGAGGCTGCGCCGCCGGATCGCCGCTGCGCAGCGACAGCACGCCGCGGCTGGCCGGGCGCATGTGCCCGATCGCGAACGTGTAGCCCGGCCTCGGCACCTGCTGCCAGGGGTTGGCGAACGGGGCGTGGATAAACACGAGCTGCAGATCGCAGCTGACCCGGCCCGGCTCGCTGTCGGCAAACAGGGTGACCTCGCCGATGTTCGCCGACGGCGGCGGTGGCGGCGTGGCCGCCTGGGCGGTCAGGCCGCCCAGCATGACGTGGTCCTGCAGGTTCTGACCGACTCCGGGAACGTCGTGCCGGACCGCGACGCCCGCCGCTCGCAGGGCCTCGGCCGGGCCAATCCCGGACAGCATCAGCAGCTGCGGCGATCCGATCGCGCCCGCGGCGAGAACGGTGTGCCGGCTCTGCACGCGGCGCGCCACGCCGTCGGCGACGAGGTCCACGCCGGCGCAGCGGTCGCCGTTCAGCACGAGCGACGTGACGAGTGCACCGGTGAGCACCGTCAGGTTGGGCCTGCTGAGCGCCGGGTCGAGGTAGGCAGACCCGGTGGTCTGCCGCTTGCCTTCGACGATCAGCAGGTCGTGGCTGCTCGCACCGCGGAGCTGGGCGCCGTTGAGGTCGTCGGTCAGCGGGTACCCGGCCTGCTGCGCCCCCTCGAGATAGGCCTCGGACAGCGGGTGCAGCTTCCCGGATATCGCCGACGGCGCCGGCCGCAGTGGCCCGGAGTCACCGCGATGCTCGGGGTCCTTGGCCGCGAACACCGACGTTTCCGACCGCTTGAAGTACGGCAGCACCGACGCGTAGTCCCAGCCGGTGCAGCCCGCGTAGGCCCAGCCGTCGAAGTCACTGCGGTCACCGCGGACGAAGGCCATCGCGTTGATGGTGCCCGAGCCGCCGACGACTTTCCCGCGGGGGATGTCGTGCACGTGCCCGTTCGTCTGCGCCTGCGGCTCGGTCGTGAAGGCCCAGTCCAGCTCTGACCCGCTGAGGGTCGGCCACGCAGCGGTCGGCGTGACCGGGCTGGCGGTGTCCGGCGGCCCGGCCTCGACCAGCAGCACGCGGGCGGCGGGATCCTCGCTCAGCCGCGCCGCCAGGATGCAGCCCGCGGTGCCCGCGCCGACCACGATCATGTCGTAGTCGTCGCCGAGGACGTCGTGGTCGGAGCCCTGCGCCGCGGTCATGGCGCTACCGGCTGCGCGCCCGGCGGGATGGGGTAACGGGCCAGCGTCTCCGGACCGGCCGCCGACAACTCGAAGTTGGCCGTCTCCATCACCTCCGGCGTGAAGCCGTTGCCCTGCGCCATCGTGCGAGTCTCGGCCATGAAGGCGCTGCGCGCCTGGGCCGCGTCCGTCATCGCGCGCTGGCGTCCCTCGAAGACTCGCAGCGCCTCAGGGACGTCGTCGTACTGGCCGAGGGTGTGCGCCAGCTCGACCGCGTTGCACATCCCCACGCTGGCGCCCTGGCCCAGCGCCGGGCACATCGCGTGGGCCGAGTCGCCGATCAGGACGGCCCGGCCGTCAGACCAGGGCGTGACCTTGTTGGTCTGGTAGGAGTCGTGCCGGCCGCCCTCCGCCTTGCCGGCCAGCCTGACCGCGGTCGCCAGGTGCGGGAACCGCTCGGACCAGATGTCCACGTCGATCGGGATCCGCGAGGCCCGCTCGTTGTCGGTCGACGCCATGAACCCGGTGTAGATGTGCCCGGGGTCAGTCGTGATGAACAGGATCCGCATCGCGTCGGGCTCGAGCGTCCAGAAGTCGACAACGCGGTTCCACTCCCGGCCCTGGAACTCGTCAGGCCTCGGGATCAGCAGCCGGCACACGCCGTCGGAGTACCGCTTGCGCTCCTGCTTCAGGCTCGGCAGCGAGTTGCGCACCGCGGACCCGGCGCCGTCCGAGCCGATAACGAGGTCTGCCGTCAGCCGACTGCCGTCCTCCAGCACCAGCACGCCGGCCGGCTCGGCTGCCACCGCACGCGAACCCGTCACGACTTCGACGCCGGCGTCCCTGGCGGCAGCGGCGAGCAGGGCGTGCAGATTCGGCCGCGCGATCGCCCAGTACGGAAAGCCTGGTATCTCGACCGAGACCGACGTCCCGTTCAGGTTCGTCTCGTACACGTCGGGGAGCTGCCCCTGCGCCTTGATCGTGTCGGCGACGCCGATCAGGTCGAGCGCGAGCATCGCGTTGCGCCACACGAGGATGCCGGCGCCGAAGTCACGCAGCTCGTCGTTCTGCTCGTGCAGCCGGACACTCCAGCCCTTGCGGGCGAGTGCGATGCTCATCGTCAGGCCCGCGAAGCCGCCGCCCGCGATCTCCGCGTGGCGAGCGGCGCCGTTACTCATGGCTGGTTCCCTGCGACCGCGTGCTGAAGACGTCGAAGGTGCGCAGCGGCGTCCTGACGTGCCAGCTGCCCGACCAGCCGGCCGGGAGCGTGAAAGAACTGCCCGCGGTTACCTCCTGGCTGGCGCCGCTGGCGTCGGTCACCAGGGCCTCGCCCGCGACGACATAGCTGAACCTCGGCCGCGACGTGCCAGCCTCTTCGTAAATTCCCGGAGCGATCGTCTGCACGGCGCACAGCCCGTCCGGCCCGTCGAAGGCAACCGGGTCACCAGCGCTCAGCTCGGCCGCGGAGACGAAAACGGACGGCTGGACGCCCGGCCGGAACGGCTGCACAGGCGTGGTGTGCACGTACACCTTGCGCACGGTCTGCGTGATGTTCCAGTGCCCCGACCAGCCGAACGGCAGGATCAGGATCGAGTCTCCGGCGAGCTGGTGGGACGTGCCGTCCGTGTCGACGATCTGGCCGGCCCCGCCGAGCAGGTACATGAACGAGCCGCGCTTGTCCTTGACCCGCGGGAACACGCCAGCGTCGCACGCCCAGGTGGCGAAGAACTCCTGACCGGTGTCAGCGATGACGTCCTCGTAGGCGACCGGGGTGCCGCTGGTGACCGGCGCCATGGAGACCTCGGACGGCAGCGGGCCGCGCAGCACGCTGTCGGCGTCCCGGAAGGCGGCGACGTGGTGTGCGGCCGGGTGGGTGGTGGTCATGTTCTCCCTTTCGTCGGCGCGACCGCGGGTTCGGCGATGCCGAGTAGCTCGAATGACGGGCGATGCAGCAGGTCGTGCAGCTCCTCGTCGGTGACCGGCGTGTAGGCAATCTGCTGCATGCGCGCGACGACCGACTGGAGGCCGCCCACCGCTCCCGCCGTGGTCACCATCGGCGAGTCACTGCCGAACAGCACCTTGTGCAGCACGCCGTACTCTTTCGCGGCGGCCAGCGCCGTGGCCAGCACGGTCGGGCGGCTCGGGATCGCGGACGTGTCGGCGAACACGTTGGCGTGCCGCCGCATCACGACGACCGTCTCGTAGACCCACGGGTGACCCATGTGCGCCACGATGATGCGCAGGTCGGGGAACGCGATCGCGACGTCGTCCAGCAGCAGGGCAACGGAGTCGGCAAGCCGGCCGGCGTTGGCGAAGATGGCGCCCTGGTGAATCATGACTGGCAGCCCGAGCCGCTCGGCCGTCTTGAACACCCGCAGGTACTGCGGATGCACCGGCGAGGTGCCCTGGTAGACCGGCCCGAGCTTGATGCCCTGCAGGCCGAGGTCGGCCTGACACCGCTCGACCTCGTCAACCGCGTCGTGCCGGACGGGATCGACCGACATGAAGCCGACCGTCCGGCCGCCGACCGAACGGACGAACGCGGCGACGGCGTCGTTCGGGACCACGATCCCCGCGGCGTGCGCCTGCAGCCCGAAGACGATGCTGCGCTCCGCCGGACCGAGGTGCTCGGCGTACGACTGCGATGTCACCAGGTCGAGCTGGTCCGCTGACAGGGTGCGGGAGACCCGCCCGATTCCGTCGGTCCAGGGCGGTCCCTGGTGCTCGGGCGCCCAGAAATGCGTGTGGACGTCGGTGATCAATCAGCTTCCTTCGCGCTGCCGCCTCCGCCGAGGGCCTGCCGCACGGCGATGAGCTTGCCGGCCCGCGTCATGCGGAGTTCCTGCGCCTGCTCCGGGGTGTAGGAGTACATCCCCGAGCCGGTCTTCATCCCGAGGTTCCCGGCGTTGACGCGCTCGGTGATTGTCTCGCTGACGTCTGCGCGGCCGTCAAGGTCCCGGTTCAGGTAGCTGGCCACGGCGTTGTAGATGTCAAGCCCGGCGACGTCGAGCAGCTGCAGCGGCGGGATGACCGACAGCTTGAACCCGATCCCCCACTGCACGCACGTGTCGAGTTCCTCGGCCGACACGACGCCGCCATCCACCAGCGACAGGCACTCGCGCATGATCGCGTACAGCACACGGTTCTCCACGAAACCGGGCACGTCCTTGAGCACCCTGACAGAAGTCAGCCCAAGGCCCGAAATAAGGGAACGCACTGACTCGACCGTCTCCGCCGACGTCTGGTCGCCGCCGATCACCTCGATCACGGGGATGATGTGCGGCGGGTTGGACCAGTGCATGCCGACGACCCGCGCCGGGTTCTTGAGGGGCTGCTGGATCGTCGTGATCGGGATGCCGGACGTGTTCGTGGCGAGGATCGCGGTCGCCGGCGCGTGCGCCTCCAGGTCGGCGAACACCGCCGCCTTGATCTCGGTGTTCTCCGGCACCGACTCGATGACCAGCTCGGCATCCTGCACGGTCTCCGCGAGGTCACCGTGCACCGTCACCGTGCCGGGTGACTGCGCCGGGCCGACGTGAATACGGTCGAGGACACCGCTCGCGACGGCGACCTCGCCGGGGAACCGGTCTCGGACTGCCTCGCTCACGTCGTAACAGCGGACGTCTATCCCGGCGCGGGCAAGTGTGGCCGCCATGCCGGCGCCCATCGTTCCGGTCCCGACGATCGCAGTTTTGCTGATCACCGCTACATGCCTTCCAGCCGGTCCAGCTTGCGGTTGTAGTACTGCCAGAAGTTCTCCACCGCGCGCGGCGGGTAAATGGTCTGCCGCTTCACCTTGATCTCGTCGGCGTCGGGGTGCGAATACGGAATGCCCGAGCCGGCGAGGGTGAGCTGCACCCTGGCAGCTCGTTCCAGGAACACGCCTGCGAGCGTGCACTCCTTGATCGACGCGGCCACGAACGCCGCACCGTGGTTCTTCAGCAGCACGGCCTCCGCGCCGCCGATCGCGGTCGCCAGCTCCTCGCCGAGTTCGACGGTGTTGACCAGGTCGCTGGTCAGCTTGAAGTGCCTGACCCCGCCGGAGAACCAGACGCCCTCGTTGGTGTACGGCCCGATCTCGACGTCGGTGGCCGACAGCACGGTCGCGTGGAACGGGTGCGTGTGCGCCACGACGTTGACATCGGGCCGGGCGCGGAGGATCTCGGAGTGGATCGGCCACTCGAGGTGCCGGATTCCGTCGCCCTCGAGTACCTCGCCGTCGAAGGACAGCAGCACGAAGTCGCGGGCCGTCACCTCTTCCAGGCCGATGTTGCCGCGCTTGAGCCACAGGCCGCGGCCGAGCGGATCCCGCCAGGACAGATGGCCGAGCGACATGTCGTTGTGGCCCTCGACGTTGAGGATGCGGTGCGCCCTGGCCAGGTCTTCGAGGGCCGAGACGATCTCGATGGTGCTTGTCGTGTCGCTGATGGCTCTAGCTCCTTTCGCTGCGCTGCTGCCGCTCGCGCAGTTCAACCCGTTGGCGCTGTCTGTTCAGCCCGCTGGCTCCGTATCGTCAACCCGCTCGCGCCGCCTCTTCAACCCGGTCCGCGAGGCGAAGGATGAGGGCGGCGACGTCGTCCGGCTGCTCTTCCGGCACGTAGTGGTCCGCGCCGGCGATCTCAACGGCCAGCAGGTCGGGACGCAGCTCGCGGGTGCGGCGCCACGCCTCGGGCGACACGAGATTGCTCTCGGCGCCGCGAACCAGCACGGCCGGCACGGTGATCGCCGAAAGCGCCGGCTCGAGGTCCGCGCTGAGCCCGGCCGTCGCGGCCAGCATGGCTTGCGGGTCAGCCAGCGGCCAATACTCTCCGCCCGGAGCCTGCCGAAACCCGAAGCGGGCGCGGCGCTCGATGGCGTCGGCCGGCAGCAGCAGGTAACGCTCGCGAAGGTACACGCGGACCTCGTCGAGATCGGCGAACGACCGATGGCCGCCGGTTACCCGGTCGCGGACTGCGTCGAGCACCGGCGGCTCGATGAACGGCGTGAAGTCGATCGCGACGATTCCGGCCACCGCGGCCGGGTAGCGGGCTGCGGCTTCGATGGCGTTCCGTGATCCGAGCGAGTGCCCGGCGACAATGACCGGCTCGCCCAGCGCATCGGCCAGCCCGGCAACGTCACGCGCGAACGCTGCGGCGGTGTAGTCGCCGTCTTTTGCTGGCCCGGTGCGACCGTGACCGCGCTGGTCGACGGCGAGGACGCGCAGCGACTCCGCGAGCCGCTCAGCGACCGCGTCCCAGACGTAGGCGTTCGCGGTGACGCCGTGCAGCAGCACGACCGGCTGGCCCTTGCCGGTCAGCTTGGCCCAGAGCGTCACGCCGTCCAGCGCGAACCGCTGGCCCTCACGCTCTCCGGGCTGGTCCTGCGACACGTCGGCGCTCACCCAGCCACCTTCTCCGCCCATGGGTGGCCCGTTGCTATCGCTAGAGCAGTAGTAACCGACCACCCATGAAGATCCTGAATCCCTCGGAGTGGGTGCGAATACGGGAGTGGGCGAACCGAGCCCAGTCGTATCCCCCTTGCGGTCGTCGCCAACAGCGGGTCAGGAATCACTGGTAGTAGCTCGGTGCGACCTGCCAGCCGGCAAAGGCCTCGGCGTCGTGGGAGTAGAAGATCTCCGCGTCGTGCTCTTCCGCCACCGAAGACAGCCGCCGCAGCGACTGCACGCTGGCGGTGGGGTCGAGATGGAAGCCGGAAATGATCGTGGCGTCGATGCTGCGCTTCGTGTAGGCGGCGTCCCCGGTGAAGAGCATCGGCCGCCGGTGGCCGAGCGCGACCAGCAGGCTCATGTGTCCCGCGGTGTGGCCAGGCGTCTCGATCAGCGTGATGCCCTTGGCGAGCTCGGTGTCGCCGTCGATCAGCTCGTAACGCGGGCCGATCTCATCGAAGCTGAGGTCGGAGTAGCCGAGCCGCTCGAACGGCTGGCAGTTGTGGCTCTGCTCCAGTTCTTTCCGGTGCGCGATCGTCGTCGCCTTGGTGCAGTACTTGTTCCCGCCCACGTGATCGAAGTGGTAGTGCGAGTTGATCACGTGGGTGATGTCGTCGGGGCCGAGGCCAAGCAGCTTGAGCTGGCCTGGGATCGTCTGCTCGGCGGCCTGCTGGGGCTTCTCGAACGGCAGGACCTTGTTCACATGCTCAAGGTCGTAGCCAGTGTCGAAGAGGAAGCGTCCTTCGGGATGGTCGATGAGGACGCCGTAACAGGGAAACCGGACCTCCCCTCCAGGCCCGGCGTTCCAGTACAGGTGGTACCCGTCGATGACGAGGGTTCCGGTGTCGAGCAAGTACACGCGCACATCGCTCATGGGGACACACCGTTCTTACATAGTGAGAACTAGACCCTATATAGTGATAATCGTCCTGGGGCTGGCGTGCCACTGTCAAGAGCGCTCCGCGGCCTGGCCCCGGTGCACCGGCAAATTCGACGGAGGGCAAGCGTGACCGCTGCCGGAGAGCTGCGTTCAGCGCAGGAACCCGCTTTCCGGCGAGCCGCTGCCAGCACCCAGAGTGTGCAGCGCGCGCTCGTGCTTCTCGACCAGTTCACCGCGCACCAGCCGACGCATACCGTCGAGCAGCTCAGCCGACTGTCCGGCGTCCCGCGCAGCACGGTGTACCGGCTGCTGACGCTGCTGCGTGCGCACGAACTGGTGGAGCAGGCCGGCGACAACCGGTACCAGCTCGGGCCGCGCGCCATCACGATGGGCTACGTCGCGCGCTCGATGACTGACACGGCCGGCATCTGGCGGCCCGCGCTGGTGGCGCTCGCAGCGGCCACGTCGGAGACCGCCCTCGTGATGCGTCGCGTCGGCAACAGCGCGGTCTGCGTCGACCGGGTCGAGTGCGATCACCCGGTGCGCCTGTCGTTCGAGGTGGGACGCACGATGCCGCTGCACGCCGGCGCCGGGGCGAAGGTGATCCTCGCCTACTCGCCGGACGACCTGCGCGAGCGCTACCTCTCGCAGGCCGTGCCTGCCGCGGGCCGCAGTCGTCTGAAAGCTGAGCTCACGAAAATCCGGCAGCAGGGCTGGGCGGAGAGCAGCGCCGAGGTCGACCAGGGCATCTGGGCGGTCGCCGCACCGGTTCCCGGCGACCACGACCGGCTGCACGCCATCTCGGTTGCGCTGCCGGAGTACCGGCTCGACGTCGAGCGGCGTGAGTCGCTGCGCGCTGCCATCCTCGACGCGGCCGCCGGCCTGCGCGAGAGCCTCGCCTATTACGGCTGATCAGCGCGCGGTCAGTCTGCAGCTGGTCTGACCCCAAGGCGGTCGGCGGGCGCTGCAGACGGAACCTACGTGCCGGCCACCAGCAGGCAGACCGAGCGACGGTGCGTCTCGCGAGGTCCGCATGGTTATGCCGGCGCGCACTCTTCTGGGTCGTCCCCCGGCCCCTGGCGGGCACCGTCTGGCCGCAGCCGGGAGCGGCGTTCGGCCTCCCAGATCCACAGCTGCGCGAGCCCGGCCTCTTCAGCGGCTCGGGCAACCGGGCAGATCTGTTCGGGCGCCTTGGGCGGGAAGATGGCGGCAAGCGTGGTCCCGTAGCCGGCGTACGGATGCACATTCCCCGAGCCGCTAGCCGCAGCGGAACACGCGGCTAACGAGCTGCGTGTTCAGTCGCGCTGCCGGAGTACCGGCTCAACGTCGAGCGGCGTGAGTCGCTGCGCGGGGCCATCCTCGACGCGGCCGCCGGCCTGCGCGAGAGCGTCGCCCTATGACAGCTGACCAAAATCCAGCGCGTCGTGCCTGGTCAAGCCCCTGGCCGCGTGCTGGCACCCGACCAGGACCGTGCTAGCCCTACCTCAGAATCCGGGTGCGGCCACGATCGAATTCGCGCTCACCGGCGGCCAGGATCGAAACACCGGCAGCCGGAATAACCGGCGCCGACAAGCACAGGAGGAATCCCGATGGGCACGCTAACCGGACGGCCTGGACGCCAGCAAGGCGACGAGACCATGCAACCACCGACCAGGCCAGCTCCCCGGATCGCCCGCAGCGTCTCCACGGAGTTTGGCCGCCGACACGTCAAGGGCGTGGCGATCGCTCGTCTGCTTGTTGCTATCGCAGCGGTGACCCTCGGGTCCATCTTCTGCGCCTACGGGCACTGGTGGGGAGCGCTGCTGTTCGTTCTGGCGGCACTGAACCTCTGGTTCGCCTACCTGATGCCAAGCTGGAAGCGGGCTCTCGACGCGAAGAGCGCCCAGCCCTAACCCAGACGGCCTGAGCGCCAGCAAGGCGACGAGACCATGCAACCACCGACGAGGCCAGCTCCGTGGATCGCCCGCAGCGTATCCACGGAGTTTGGCCGCCGTCATGTCAAGGGCGTGGCGATCGCACGTCTGTTTGTCGCTATCGCAGCGGTGACCGTGGGGTCAATTTTCTTGGCTTCCGGGTTCTGGTGGGGAACGCTGCTGTTCGTTCCGGCGGCACTGAACCTCTGGTTCGCCTACCTGATGCCACGGTGGAAGCGGGCTCTCGATGATTTGAAGAGCGGCCCGCGCGTTCGTGAGCTCGAACGGTCTCGGGCGCTGGTCGTCGACGACGCAGCCGAGCGGCTGCGCCGTATCGAGCAGGATCTGCACGACGGAGCGCAGGCTCAGATGGTCGGCGTCGTCATGAAGCTGGGGCTCGCCAGGGACCGTCTCGGAAGCGCCGTCGCTGAGAGCGGGCAGCGCGACCTCGAGCGGATCCTCGAGCTGGTCAACGCTGCCCACCGCGGAGCGATGGAGGCGATCACCGAACTCCGCGACCTGGCCCATGGCATCCATCCGCCGGCCCTGGCCGAGGGCCTCGGTGCCGCCCTCACTGCCCTGGCCGCCCGTGGCGACCTCCCGGCCGACCTGGTCCTCGACCTGCCCGAGCGCCCATCTGCTGCGATCGAAGTCATTGCCTACTTCTGCGCCGCAGAGCTGCTTACCAACGCGGCCAAGCACAGCGGCGCCCGGCGTATCACACTGGAAGCGACGCACCATCCCGGTCTGGTATGGCTGCGGGTCACCGACGATGGCACCGGGGGCGCTCGCATCGCGGCCAGCGGCGGCCTGGCCGGGCTCGCCGACCGGGTCAAGACCGTCGATGGCAGACTGCACGTCGCCAGCCCGGACGGGGGCCCCACGGTCGTCACCATCGAGCTGCCCTCCCACGCCTGACCGAACCGGAGCCCGAAAATGCGCATCGTGATAGCGGAAGACTCCGCAATCATCCGGGCGGGCCTCGCCGAGATCCTGGCCGACCAGGGACACGTGGTGGTAGCCGCTGTGGGCAACGCCGAGGACCTGCAGGCCGCGGTAGCCGAACACCAACCGGACGCGGCCGTCGTGGACGTACGGATGCCGCCGGGTTACACCGACGAGGGCATCCGTGCCGCGATCGCCATCCGTCGCGACCATCCCGGCACTGGCGTGCTGGTCTTCTCCCAGTACATCGAGACCCGCCACGCGGCCAACCTTCTGGGCGCGGCATCTGGCAGCGGCGCCGCCGGCGTCGGATACCTGCTGAAGGACCGGGTCGGCGATGTCAGCGAGTTCGTGGAGGCCTTGAGCCGGGTGGCAGCAGGCGGCACCGCTCTCGATCCAGAGGTCGTAACCCAGCTGCTGCGCGTTAGCCGCCGCGCCGACGGCCTCGGTGCCCTCACCGCCCGAGAGCGCGATGTACTCGCGCTGATGGCTGAGGGCCGATCGAATGGCGCGATAGCCGACACGCTCGTGATCTCCGAGCGAGCCGTCGAGAAGCATGTGGCCAACATCTTCAGCAAGCTCGACCTCACGCCGTCAGACACCGACCACCGCCGCGTGCTCGCTGTCCTCCGCTACCTGGGATCGGGACCTGCGGACCCGCTGCCGGACCGCCCCGGACCTCGCGGCCCCTGAGTCCTAGCAGCAGGTGACGGCGTTCGCCACCACAATGTGGGCGAGCATCTTCCCGCGGCCACCGAAGCGGTCGGCCAGTTCCTGCGCGACCACACCCCCCGCTAGTCGCTCAGAAAGCCGAAGTCGCCGAACTGCTCACCCTCGCCGGGTAAACCGCGCGATCGGCCAACGTCGGCGGCCACCTGCGAGGAGTGCGGGGGTAAAGCAGGCAGCGCGACCAGACGGAAGCCATCAGATCGCGCACAAGTCGCGGCCACAACATCGGCAAGGAGGCCGCGCATTCACCGCACCGCAGCACACTCACAGGCCACGCGGAGCCGCCGATCGGCAGCGGACACAGCAGGCCCTAGACCATCTGGCTGCTCAGCCAGCTGAAGAGTCATCGCTGAGGCTTTCGAGCATCGTGATGACGGGGGCAGCGCCGTCCTCGTGAGCCAGCTGCGTAGACAGTGCCTCGGCACGCGTCCGGTACGACGGACGCGTAACGAGATCGCGGATGGCCGCCGCAAGTGAGGCGGCGGACAGCTGCCTACGCGGAATGGGCGAAGGTCCTGCGCCCA
>JASHOE010000100.1 GCA_030041275.1 Streptosporangiaceae bacterium | reverse complement strand
CGGTCATGGCGGCGCTGACGACGACAATCGCGAGAACTGTCACGACCAGCCGACGGCGCATGCGCGCGCCCGGGTGCCCTGGCGGCGGGCGGCCGGTCTTCGGGCGCGCAGGCAGGACGTGCCGCTCAAGCCACAGCCGGAGCGTCGTCGCGATCACCTTCGGCCACGACGGCGGCGGCAGTGGACGGCTGTCCCTGGTCACCCAGCCACCCCCCCCAGACCGCATCTGAAGGTACGACGCGGTCCTAACAGTTTTAGTTCACCACATCACGACCTGTAGCCACATGAGAACCTGTGAACCGTCATGAAGCCGTAAACTGCCCCGCCGTACGTTTTCGGCTCCCGGCGAGCGCGCTTGACCGGGCTGACGTCGGCTACCATCGGCACGTTCCCGCCGGTGTAGCTCAGTTGGCAGAGCGGCCGTCTTGTAAACGGCAGGTCAGCGGTTCGATCCCGCTCACCGGCTCCCAGGTCAGCCCGTTAGCTGTCGTACCTCCGAACCCGTTACCAGGGAGGATCCCCGATGCGCAGCGTGACCTGTTCCATGGCCGTGACGCTCGACGGCTACATCGCCGGTCCCGACGGCCAGTTCGACTGGGGCGTCCCCGACGAGGAGCTCGTCCGTTTCGCCAATGACGAAACGCGGCAGCTGGGCGTCGTGCTGCTGGGCCGGAAGCTGTACGAGACGATGCTCTACTGGGAGAACGTCGACCAGGGGCCGTCGCTCGACGACTCAGACCGCGAGTGGATCGGGATCTGGAACCCGCTCCCGAAGGTCGTGTTCTCCACCACGCTGTCGGCGGTGCAGGGCAACGCCCGCCTGGCCTCCGGCGGCCTGGCGGAGGAGATCGAGCGGCTGCGAGCCGAGCCGGGGGAGGGCGACATCGGGATCGGCGGCGCGACTCTCGCCGCTGAGGCGGCCGCGCTTGGCCTGATCGACGAGTACCAGGTCAGGGTCTTCCCGGTGCTGGTTGGCGGAGGCGTACCGTTCTTTCCCCAGCGCGAGCGCCGGGTGGATCTCGAGCTCCTCGAGACCCGCACCTTCAGCTCCAGAGTCGTCTACCTCCGGTACCGCGTAGCGCGCTAACCCGCCGGTCGCGTCATGGCTCCAGGCTGGCGAGCTTCCGGCGCCATGCGGAGTGGCCGCCGCCAGAAGAACGTGTGGAAGCCGGTCTCGCCTCTGTGGGCGAAGTCGACGGCCACGAGCTCCCAGCCATTGCTGGCGACACTGTTCATGTGGATCGTCAGGGACTGGGTGTCGTGGGCATTGTGGGTGCAGAGGTACTCAGTCTCAGGCATGCACGCATCGTAGGACTGCTGCCGTGAGGTGCCCAGGGTGCTGAACCCCTCGTGACTCTGCGACTCAGCTGAGCGCCATCAGACCCGCGTTGGTGGGCACGAAACCGCAGGCGCCGAAGTAGAACGACCGCAGGTGGTCGTCGAAGTCCACATGCAGAAACTCGCAGCCGGCGGCCTTAGCGCCATCGCGGGCACGAGCCACAAGCTCGGTGCCGATGCCCATACGCCTGGCGCTGACGGACACCATCGTGTCTTGCAGCCACGCGTGCACCAGGCCATCCCACGGCACGTTGACGAACCCCACCAGGTCAGGGCCCTGCCGCGCGACCACCCAGCCCAGGCTGTGGCGACGGACAAGATCCGCCCAGTTCCATTCCTGGTCATCGAACACCATGGTGTCAAAGGCCTCGGCGTGCAGCGTATTAACTTCGCGATTGGTGAAAGCACCGCGCCACTCGTACGTCGTCGTCATGGGGTCAACGTAACGTCACGAAAACCAGGTGGACTGCCAGGACGCCTAGGTGGAACGATCTCCACGCGTGAGCACCATTGAGCTCCGAGCTGCGTCGGCCGCCGACAGCGAGTTCTGCTTCCAGCTGCACAAGGCCGCCCTGGGCGCGTACGTCACAGCCGTCTGGGGCTGGGACGAGCCGACGCAGCGTGACTTCCATGCGAGGGCTTTCAACCCGGCCCGGTGGCAGATCATCACCGATGACGGGGTCGACATCGGCATGATCGACGTCGAGTACCGGCCCGGCGAGATCTACCTCGCTCGTATCGAGATCTGTCCTGACTACCAGGGCCGGGGCATCGGCACTGGCCTCATCAGCGCGCTCATCGCCGAGGCGAGGCAGAAGGGGCAGGCCTTCGCCCTCGATGTACTCACGGTCAACGAGCGCGCCCATGCCCTCTATCTGCGCCTAGGGCTCGCCGAGGTAGCCAGGCACGGCGACAACGACGTGAAGATCGCCATGCGGTACACGCCGGTGCGCTAGCCACGCCAGGTTCGCCAGAGGCCAGGCATGTCCGAAGATCGCTGTTCAGCTGGACTTCATTCTGTGTTAGGTCGCCGCGATACGCTCCCGCGCAGTAGGACCGGGTCAGGCCCGCAGCAGGACAGCCAGGCCAGTCATTGGAGCAGCCATGCGAACCGCCCGCCTCGCGAGCATCCTCGTCGCCGCGACCTCGGCAGGGTTGCTGCTCGCGGCGTGCGGCGGCGGCGGAACCTCGGCTGGCGATCGGTCCAGCTCGTCCGGCCGAGTATCCATGGGGGACATCAAAGGCGCGGCAGGGGCTCGCAGTTGGCCCGTTCGCGGCCAA
>JASHOE010000099.1 GCA_030041275.1 Streptosporangiaceae bacterium | reverse complement strand
ATCGCCGGGCCCGACGGCGCCCCGTCCGCCAGCTACGGCGACCTCGTGGCCGGCCAGCACCGGGTCGAGCGGGTGCCGTCAGACGCCCCGGTCACCCCTGCCACGCGATGGCGGCGCGCCGCTGGTCGGCCGGCCCGAGCGGCGGGCGGGGCAGACGTCGTCACCGGCCGCAAGCTGTTCCCTTCTGACCTGCGATTGCCGGGGATGCTCTACGGGCTGGCGCTGCACCGCCCGGCTACCGGTGCCGCGCTGCGGAGCGCCGACACGTCGGCGGCGACCGCGATGAGCGGTGTCGTCGTGGTCGCAGAGGATGACTTCGTGGGTGTCGTGGCGCCTGACGCCCGCACGGCGCGGGCCGCCCTTGCGGCGATCGCCGCCGACTGGGCGGAGCCCGATGGGCCAGCTCA
This sequence comes from Streptosporangiaceae bacterium, assembly GCA_030041275.1. Lineage (GTDB taxonomy): Bacteria > Actinomycetota > Actinomycetes > Streptosporangiales > Streptosporangiaceae > JAJYUU01. The sequence continues at coordinate 5,167 of JASHOE010000099.1, read as the reverse complement.
GGCAGACCTCGAGGCTCATCTGCGCGCGCATCCCGTTCAGGTCGAAGGCAGGTTCGGGGCGGTCCGCGACGAAGTCGGCGACCCTGACCGCGCCTTGCGGGACGGCGCCGTGCGGCTGGCGGCGACTTACCAGGCCGCGTACGTCGCGCACGTGCCGCTCGAACCGCGCTCGGCCCTGGCGCGCTGGGACGGCGGGGAGCTGACCGTGTGGGTAGCCACCTCTACTCCGTTCCGTGCACGTGGTGAGCTCGCCGGCGCGCTGGATCTGGATCCCGCACGGGTGCACGTCATCGTTCCTGATTTTGGCGGCGGGTTCGGCGGCAAGCACGGCTCGATGGTCGCGCTGGAGGCGGCGCGGCTCGCCAGGGCGGTCGGCCAGCCGGTCCGCGTGCAGTGGAGCCGAGCCGACGAGTTCACCTCGGGTTACCTGCGGCCCGCTGCCGTGATCGACGTGGCGAGCGCCGCGGACGAGGCGGGCGTGCTGACCGGCTGGTCGTTCACGAACATCAACTCCGGCGCTGCAGGCCTGATCAGCCCGTACCAGGTGCCGCACCGGCGGCACTGCTACCAGCCGGCTCGGTCTCCGCTGAGTCAGGGCTCGTACCGAGCGCTGGCGGCGACCGCCAACAATTTCGCTCGCGAGTCGCACATCGACGAGGTCGCGCTCGCCGTCGGGGCCGACCCAGTCGAGTTCCGGCTGCGTCACCTCGACGACCCCCGACTGCGCGCGGTGCTCGAGGCCGCCGCCACCGAGATCGGCTGGCCTGGCGACGCTGCGTCCGGCGGCCAGCCGGATCGCTCTGGCCTCGGCATCGCGGTGGGCTTCGAGAAGGGCGGGCGGGTCGCGACCGCTGCCAGCGCGCAGGTTGCGGCGGATGGCACGGTGCGGCTGCTGCGCCTGGTCACCGCCCTCGACTGCGGCGCGGTCGTGCACCCCGACGGGTTGGTCAATCAGATCGAGGGCGCGGTCGTGATGGGCCTGGGCCCGGCACTGTTTGAGCGGATCGAGTTCGGCGGCGGCCGCATCCGCAACGCGTCGATGACGGACTACCGAGTACCGCGGCTCGCCGATGTGCCTGCCGACATCAAGGTCGTATTGGTCGACCGGCCCGAGGACCCGTCGGCCGGGGGCGGCGAGGCGCCGATCATCGCCGTTGCACCGGCGATCGCGAACGCCATCGCCAGCGCGTGCGGGGTGCGGTTGCGCTCCATGCCGCTGGCACCGACGGGCCGAGTAGCTGGAGTCGGCCGGCCGGAATGATCTCCGGGCACGCGGCGGAGCGGCCGGGTAGCGTGGTCGGTGTCCGCAGGAGGTGCGCCGTGTTCCGGTGGAGGCGTGGCTTCCGGCGCCTCGCTGACGAGCTCGCCGAGGCCAGGGTTGAGCAGGCCGAGCTTCGGCGACGCCTGGAGGCGTTCGAGATGATCGCCGCAGCGGCCGGCGTCAGCCGACCCGCCGCGCGCGAGGCACCGGTGCCGCCCGCGCTGCTGGCGGCGGCCGGCGAGCGGCGCTCCGGCGATGTGTCGGTGCGCCTGGACGTGGGCGGTCGCGAAGTATTCGCGGTCGTCGGTGGTCCCGGAGACGCGCGCGAATGGTGGAGCGCGATCAGGAACCTCGTCGGGACCGGCGACGAGGCGCCGCCATGATCCGGGTCCGGCACGAGACGCTGCCGGCCGGCCTGAGCGCGGTGGTGCGCAGGCGACCCGGCGGCGATACCGACATCGTCGTGTCGGCTGCGCTCAGCCCCGCGCGCCAGCGAGCTGCGGTGCGAGAAGGGCTGCGAGCGGCACGGCCGGAGCGATGGCGGGCCGCCCTGCCGGTCCCGCTGCTCGGCGTTCTCGCGCTCGCCTCCGCCCGGATCCGCGCGCTTGTCCGGGCGCTGCGCATCCATCCCGTCGCCCTGGTCAGCACGGCCGGCGTAGTCTCCGCCGCCGCCGTGGTCATCGCCGTCGTCCCGCACCTGCACGGTCCGGCGAGCGGCAGCCATCCGGCTGCCGGCGGGCTCCGCACTCCCGTGCCGGCCCAGACGGCGGGCTCACCGGGTGAAGGTGTTCGGCGCAAAGCTGGTCCGCCGCCGGCCGACCAGCCGTCGCCGTCGATCGTTCCGGTCGCGGCGCACCCCGCGGCCTCGGCCCCGCGACCCCAGTCATCCGCAGGCGGGAGCGGATCGGCGCCCGGTGCCGGCACGCAGAACGCCAGCCCGCCCGCGTCGGGGTCTAGTCCCGGCGCGCCGTCGCCTGGCCCGACACCCTCACCGACCACGGGCGGCGGTCGCATCTGCCTCGACCTACTGGGCATCTGGGTCTGCCTCTAACGGACCCTCCGCTGCGCTCTGAACCATCCAGGCCGGGCAACCGCTAGGCGCGCCGCTGCACCGGCTCTTCCGTACCGTCGTCGCCTTCGCGCCAGTTCCGCGCGAGCGCGATGAGGCCGCGCACGACGTCGGGCGGCAGACCGGGGGTGTTGGCCAGATGCTGCAGGGTTGGATCGTCGTACTGCCCGTCGGCTGTCGCCGCATCGAGGCTCGGCTCGCCACCTGCGAGGATCCGCCGGCAGGTGCCCGGTGTCCAGTCGAGCTGGTTCTCGATGACACCGAGCGTGCTCGCTGAAACCCGCTGGCCCTTCTCGAGCTTGCCCAGCGTGCGGTCGGTGATCCCGGTCGCGGTCGCGAACGCTCGCCGGTCCCGCATGCCGAGTTCCACGCGGCGCGCCACGACGTAGTCGGCGAGCCGACGCCAGTCTTCCCTGGGCATGAGCCCATCCTGCCCGAAGAAAGCGGAAGATTCCAGCGAAGTTTCCTTGACTTACTTTCCGCTTTCTTCCTACAGTTGCCACGAGTGCAGTTGCCGAGAAGTCGGCAGACGCGCAGTGGAGCGTCAATGGACGACATCAGTGGGCGGATCCGCCAGCCTGAACGGGCAGCGGAGTGCCCGGCTGCCTCGACGCTCCGGGATACATACTATCGGCCACTGGTCCGGCTGGCAGCGTTGCTGACCGGCGATGACGGCACGGCCGAGGCGATTGCTTGTGCCGCGCTCGCCGCGCTGGGCTCGCGATCGCTGCTCGACCCGGAGCCGAGCCCGGATGCCGTGCGCTTCCTGCACCAGCAGGTGCTCGTTCGGTGCCGGCGATACCGCCGCACGAGGGCCGCGCCCTTTCTCCGTTCGGCGCCCGGCGCCACCAGCTTCGCCGACCTGCCCGTCGTTCGCGCGCTGCAGGAATTGCCGCTGCGCGGGCGCGAGGCAGTGGTGCTGACGCACTATCTCGACCTCAGCGAACAGCAGGCCGCGCTCGTCGCCGGGGTCACGCTGGCCGCGCTGCGAGCGCAACTCAGCCAGGCGATGCGGACACTGCACGACCGATTCCCGGCGGCGTGAGCGCCTGCGTGCGCACCGCGTGGTGATCAGCGGCACCGGCATCGGGCGATGGACCGCCCGCTGAGCCCGGACCGTTCGGCCGGTTCCTCCTGCACAGTTCGCCAACCCATCCATCTGTCGCAGCTCATCAGAGAGGCGCAGCTGCGCAGGGCCAGCTAGTGGCTGGTTTGCATCTCGTGCCGGTCCGGACCGTCACCATCCACCTCACTGACGCCGCGACCGAGAGCGTTACCTACGACGTTCTCGAGAACTCGGACGGGCAGTGCCTGGACGCGAACAGTAACGATTACGGAAACAACGGCGACGAAATGCAGCTGTGGAGTTGCAAGAGCACGGCAGAGCAAGACTTGTACTAACCGCACGGATTCATAAGCGGAACGTCAGCGTTATTCCCGTGAGGAGCTCGTCCGCACGCGGCGGCTACTACTCGCCCACTGACACCCGTGCCCCGGCGCTCGCAAGGCGCCGGTCATGGCTCAGGATCGGCAGCGGCTGCTGCCGGCGAGCGGACCGCGCCTGTCAGCAGGATCGCGCTGACAAGGCCGGCCGCCGCGAAGAATCCGATGACGAGGACGACGGCGTGCCGGAAGGTGGTGATTGGCTCCGGGCTGACGCGGGTCAGGATGGCCACTAGTGCCGCCACGCCGAGGACCGTGCCGACCTGACGGGCCATGTTGAGAACTCCACTGCCCGTTCCGAACCGATCGGGGGTGAGCGAGAGGCTGCCGACGCCAAGGAGCGACGGGATCGTCAGGCCAACTCCCGCGCCGCCGAGCAGCTGAGCCGGCAGCAAGTGCGTGAGGTACGCGGGCTGCGCCTGGATCTGGGTAAGCCACAGCGCCATGGCACCGGCGTTCACCAGGCACCCGATTGCGGCGACGCGGCCCGGACCGCCGAGCCGGGTGGCCAGGCGAGGCGCTACCACGCGGGCGAACGGCAGCACCATCAGCGGGCCGGGACCGATCGCCAGGCCCGCCCGAATCGCAGAATAGTGCCAGACGCCGGTGAGGAACTCGACCGAGTTCAGCACGAACGCACCGAATGCTGCGTAGTACAGGATCGACGCGGCGAACGTGCCGCTGAAGGTGCGCGATCGCAGCAAGCCAAGCTCGATCACCGGTGAATGGTGCCGGCGGGAGCGCCAGGTCATCCCCGCGCCGCACACCGCTGACGCGGCGAGCACCGCGATGAACCTGGCCGAGCCCCATCCCCACGCGGGTGCCTTCACCAGGTCGAACGCGACGAGGCCGACGGAGGCGGCCAGCAGCACGGCGCCGGCCAGGTCAGGCCTACCTCGAGTGTGCTGGTCCTTGCTCTCCGGAATGACTCGTGCGGCCAGCAGCACGGCGACCAGTCCGACCGGGATGTTGATCCAGAACACCCAGCGCCAGTTGAGCTGGACCAGGCTGCCGCCGATCACCGGTCCGAGCGCGGCACCAAGTGCCCCGAGCGCCGACCAGGTCCCGATGGCCTTGGCCCGTCCGGACGCGGACACGTTGGCCAGCAGCAGCGAGAGCGAGGCGGGCACCATCAGTCCGGCACCAGCAGCCTGGATGATCCGCGCCCCGATCAGCTCGGGCACGCCAGGGGACAGCCCGCACATCGCCGACCCAACGGTGAAGCCGACCAAGCCGGCGACGAAGATGCGGCGGCGGCCGACCCGGTCTGCCCACCGGCCGGCCGGTACCAGCACGGCCGCGAACACGATCGTGTACGCGTTCAGCACCCAGGACAGTGAGGCGAGGCTGGTGCCGTGGTACTGGCGGCCTATGTACGGGAACGCCAGGTTCAC
>JASHOE010000016.1 GCA_030041275.1 Streptosporangiaceae bacterium | reverse complement strand
GCGAATATCAGCCACCACAAGAGCAGGCGGGGATCGACCCAGCCTTTCACGAAAGCGGTAGCGCCGCCGTCGATGATCCGCAGGTTCTGCAGTGGATCAAATCTGGTTCCGCCGACGTTTTTCGCTGTCCCGGCCAGCCTGGCGAACGGGCCGCCGAAATACATGTAGGCCTCGATGAGCCACTCGCCGCAGCCGACGGCCAGGCCAGCGACGAGGGCGATCAGCAACTTGACTGAGTTCCGCGGCACTGGCCGGCGCAGCAGGGACGCCGCGGCAACGACCAGGAGCGGTACGGCGAGCACCACGCCGTCTTGCGGGCGCATCAAGGCGGTGAAGGCGGTCGCGACGGCCAGCAGGACGAAAATGCGACGCGGCGCGTCGGGCCTCAGCCAGCCCTGGAAGAACAGGCCCACCGCCGTCAGACCGCCGAGGGCTATCCAGTAATTCGGGAACACCAGCGAAGCCTGGGACTGCACCATTCCCAGACCGCCGAACACTAGAGCCGCTAGCGCCAGCACCCAGGCGGGCTTGAGGCCGCGCCAGGCAAGCTGGGCAAGGAAGAGGCCGACGCCGGCCAGGACCGTCAGGTAGATGCGGAGTGCGAGGGCCGAGCCGTTCAGCAGTTGTACTGGTGCGATCAGAAGCGGCAGACCGCGGGCTCTGTGAGGTCCCCACGGCAGCAGCACGTGGTGGCCAATCTGGCTTGCGTAGACGCTCTCATCCCAGCTCAGGGCAATATGAATGGGCGTGAGCAGGAGCACGACGAGGGTGAACGCCAAGGACACGGCGATCGGCCAGGCGATGCTGTCTGGCTGGATCCAGGCTGAGCCACCTCGCCGGGGACCAGCGGGCACGGGCGGAAGGTCGGGCTGATGCTCAGCTCGCGTGGCCGGCTGGGCTTCCCCGGCCAGGGAAGATTCGTTAGAGAAACTCAACGTCCTGACCTCAGCCCAATCGCCCGATCTTCCCTCAGCCCGGCTTCCTCGACGGAGGCCAGGCTGTCCGACATGCAATCTCCTTCGCGTGGCAGCGGAAGTCTAATGGCACTCAGATATCAGTACGGCAGCATCCGGCGGCACGCCCGGATGATGGCAATGATCAGGGCCGGCTTCGCCGCGCCAGGGGCGGAATAGCCGTTACGGCTTTGCGGCCGGTCACCGGCATGCTTTCTTGAGACCTGTGGACACGAATGTGCTCGTTGATCCGACCGCTGCCCAGGCGCCACCGGCACGCGCCGGAGCGCGGGTCCCGTCCCTCGGCTCGCTGACCGGGCGGAAGTTAGCGCTGGTCAGGAACGCATGGCCGTCCTGGCACCTGATGACCGACCGCTTGGAGCGGCTGCTATCCGAGCGCGTGGACGGCGTCTCGACGACGCGACACCTGATTCCCAACGGCCTGGCCGCTGATCCGGCTTTGCTCGCTGAGATTGCCAGGTCGGCAGACGCCGCGCTGGTCGGCCTGGCGAACTGCGGGTCGTGCACCGCCTGGAGCTACCACGACGCGGTCTGCCTGGCGGAGCTCGGCCTGCCGGTTGTGCTCGTCGTCACCAGCCAGTTCACCGGCCTCGCGGATGCTCTTGCCGCGGCCAGGGCCGTCACTATCCCCACCGTCGTCATCGACGTGAACCCGGAAACCATCGACACCGACTCAGCGCTGCAACTGCTCGACGGCGCGTACCAGCGCATCGTCGCCGCCCTGCTGACCCCGGCCGCGGACCGCAGGCCGGCACCGGCTCAGGCGGCCACGTTTCCTCTCCTGGTCCCTTACGACGACGAGGACGAAGCGCTGCAAGCGTGCCACGACCTCGGCTGGACCGACGGGCTGCCCGTGGTGCTGCCGACCGCCCGGCGGGTGGATGCCATGCTCGGTGCTCTCGGAGACCCGGACCCGGACGCGGTGGTCGCGGCGATGCCGCCGAGCGGCTTTGGTGTCACCAACCGTGCGCTCGCCGCCAACACGGTCATGGCCGGGTGCGCCCCAGAGCATCTCCCGGTGCTCACCGCCATGGTGCGGGCCGTCTGCCGGCCCGGATTCAATCTCAACGGCATCGCCACGACCACGGGTCCGTCGACGCCGTTCGCCGTGGTCAGCGGGCCGGCAGCGACTGAGGCCTGCCTCAACTCCGGCCGCGGAGCGCTCGGCCCTGGCTGGCGCGCCAACGCCGCCGTCGGCCGGGCGCTGCGCCTGCTGATCGCGAACGTCGGCGGAGCTCGGCCTGGTGTCGTCGCCAAGTCCAGCATGGGTCAGCCGGGTCGTTTCACCATGTGCATTGCCGAGAACGAGGCGGCTTCGCCGTGGGAGCCGCTGCACGTGACGCTCGGTCTGCCCGCCGGTGACAGCGCGGTCACGATGCTCGGCGCCACCGGCACCATGAACGTGCTCACGCCGCGAAGCGACGTTGACGCCATGCTGACCATCTTTGGTGACTCGCTGGCCTATCTCGGCAACCCGAACGTGGTGATGGGTAGCGGGACCGTCGCCGTGCTGGTCTCGCCGGGGCATGCACTGGCGATGTCAGGAGCCGGACTATCCAAGTCCGACGTGGCCGCCGAGATCTGGGCCAGGTCATCGATCCCGGTCGGACGGTTCCCTGCGGCCGCATACCCAGATCCGCCGTATGAGTTCATCGCGCACGGCGGCCGCATCTTCCCGGTGGCCGGGCCAGACCAGGTCTACGTGATTGTTGTCGGCGGGCCCGAGCCGACCCACGCGACCGTGATCCCGAGCCACCCGAGCTGCCGGCCGGTGACCGAGAGGATCGCCTGCTGATCGCCACGTGCGTCAGGGGCCGGTCAGCAGGCGGTCCGCCGTCATCGCCAGCCACCGCTTGCGCCCGCCCGCGACCATACGGCCGCGGACTATCTGGCTGCGCCGCGAGACGCGGCCGTATCCGACCAGCAGGAAGACGGCGGGCTCGGCGGCAACCCGGCAATCCACCGCCCGCCTGGAGACAGGCAGCGGACGTCGTTAATTCTGCGAAGCTTGCGCGGCTGGCGGGAGCCGGGCCGTCAGGGCGCCGACGGCGTCGTCCAGGTAGGAGCGGCGGCCGGCCCTGGTCGCGGGCAGGACGCCGGGGGTCGAGCGGGCAAGCTGGGCGTGCCCGAGGTAGGCGCTGTAGGCCAGAAGCGCACGCCGCCGCGCCTCGGCCGGCGCAAACCCGAGGCGGCGGAGCACCATCGCGACCAGGCTGAGCCGCGCGGCGGTGACGCGCTGCAGGGCAGGGGCGACCGCGGGGTGTCCGGCGCTGGCGAGCAACGCCGGGCCTACCCTGTCCTGCTCCGCCCGTTCGATCACGGAGGTCACAAGGCGCCGGAACTGGCTGGCAGGCGCGTCGCGGGCGGCTTCGAGCTCCTTAGTCACGTCGGTGGTCGTGTCCTTTTCCCAGCGCCGGATCGCGGCATCGACCAGAGCGTCCCGGTTCTCAAAGTGCCAGTAGAAGCTGCCCTTGGTCGCGCCGAGGCGGGCAGCGAGCGGTTCGACTGCCACCGCTGCCAGGCCGCCGTCGGCGATCGCAGCCAGGGCGACGGCGACCCAGTCGTCGCGACTGAGCCGGTGCTGACCGCTTGATTTCTGCTCTGCCATGACCGTACGCTACCGTATGGATCATCCATACGGAAGCGTACGGAAGCCTAGTGAGGAGGCATCATGGGCGCGGGTCGGTACGACGTGATCGTGGTCGGAGTGCGGATCGCCGGAGCGGCCACGGCGATGCTGCTTGCCAGGCAAGGGCTGCGCGTGCTTGCGGTGGACAGGGTCTCGTTCCCCAGCGACACCGTCTCGTCGCACCAGCTCCAGGTCCCTGGCGTCGCCCTGCTTCAGCAGTGGGGTCTGCTCGGCCAGCTGACGGGGGCAGATACGCCGCCGGTGCGCCGAGTGCGCCTCGATGCCGGCGATGGCCTGGTCATGGATGGTCAGTTCCCCGCGCATGCCGGCGCGGATGCGCTCTACAGCCCGCGCCGGACCCTGCTCGACTCCATCCTGGTCGATGCGGCGCGTGCGGCCGGCGCGGAGGTTCGCGAGAACTTCCGGGTGACGGAGCTGACCGCCTCTGGTGACCAGATCACCGGGATACGGGGCCAGACCCGCGGCCGCAGGGTTGTGACCGAGACTGCGAGCCTGGTGATCGGGGCTGACGGGAAGCGGTCGCTGGTGGCGGGCGCAGTCGGCGCGCCCCGGTACCGCGAACGGGCCGCGCAGTCGTTCGCCAGCTATTCCTACTGGGCGGGCGTTCCCGTCTCAGGTGGCGAGTTGTACCAGCGGCCGGGACGCGCGGTTGCGGTTTTTCCGACCAACGACGACCTCACCATGGTCTACGTGGCGGCGCCGATGACCGAGTTCGCGACGGCGCGAGCGGACCTGGAGGGCCATTACCTGCGCGCCCTCGATACGTGCGGCGACATGGGCGAGCGAATCCGCAGCGGCAGCCGCGCAGAGCGGATACGCACCACGCCCGACCAGCCGAACTTGTTCCGGCGGCCGCACGGGCCCGGCTGGGCGCTGGCCGGTGATGCGGGCGTCGTCATGGACTCGGTCTCGGCGCAGGGCATGACCAGCGGACTGCGTGATGCCGGCCTCCTCTCCGCCGCCGTTGTTGCGGGGCTTGGCGGCAGCCGGCCACTGGACGCCGCACTGCGCGACCACCAGCGCCAGCGCGACCGGGCGATCCGCGGCATGTACGACTTCACCCTCCGGCTGGCGGCCCTCAGCCCCATCACAGCTGTCCAGCGCCGCTTTCTTGCCGCCGTGGGGGCCGATCAGCAAGAGACCAGCCGGTTCCTCGGCGCCTTCGCCGGGATCGTGCCGCCCGAGCAGTACTTCACGCTCGGCACGGCGCTGCGAGTCTTCGGCTCGCGGGCTATCCGCAGGCCGCCTGCGGCGGGACTACTAGCCGGTTGTGACTGACGTCACCCCGGCGGCCGGATCTGCGATCGACTGTTTGTAACACGGCCCGCTTAACCTGCTGTTATGCCTTTCTCTCCGGCCGAGCGGCAGGCTCGTCACCGTCAGCGCCTCGCGGACCGGGTCTCGGTCCTGGAGGCACGCGTGCTCGTGCTGAACGAGGCGCTGACGGCCGCCGAGGCCGAGCGTGATGCCGCTGTCGCGGAGGCGGAACGGCTTGCTGTCGCGCTCGGCAGCAAGGCCGCCGTTAGCCAACGCGCGCTCTAGCGCAGCTGGTCGCGACGGCGTGTCAGGACGGCGGTCTCCGCCGTGTTGCCTGCCAGCTCGATGGCTTTGTCGTACGCCGCGCGCGAGTCCTGACTGCGACCAAGCCGGCGCAGCAGGTCAGCTCGAGCCGCGTGATAGGCGTGGTAGCCGGCCAGCCTGTCCTCAAGCCGGTCGATGGTCGCAAGCGCCACCTCCGGGCCATCAAGCTCGGCGATCGCGATGGCCCGGTTGAGGGCGATGATCGGCGACGGATCGATGCGGATGAGCTGGTCGTAGAGAGCGACGACCTGGCACCAGTCGGTCTCGCGCACGTCACGCGCGGAGGTGTGCACGGCACTGATCGCTGCCAGGATCTGGTACCGGCCCGGAGCCGCTCGGGCGGCAAGGCGCTCGCGCACCAGCCGATGGCCCTCGGCGATCAGCGCCGTATCCCAGGCCCCGCGGTCCTGCTCGTCAAGGGTGACTAGTTCACCGTCCGCCGAGACCCGGGTGGCACGGCGGGCCTCAGTGAGGAGCATCAGCGCAAGCAGCCCTGCCACCTCGCCGTCTTCCGGCATGAGGGCACGGATCAGCCGGGTGAGCCTGATGGCCTCGGCCGTCAGGTCGTGGCGCACGGGATCACTGCCGGGTCCGGTCGCCAGGTAGCCCTC
>JASHOE010000098.1 GCA_030041275.1 Streptosporangiaceae bacterium | reverse complement strand
ATGAGCGGCTTGACCTCGCATTCCTCACGGTCTGCTCAGCCTTGAGGGCGTGGGCGTTGCACTGCCGAACGGCTGGCGAAGACGTCTTGGATGCTGTGGCCGGAACTAGCTGGCCATCGCCCTCTCGACCAGGGCCCGGTAGTCATCGACCAGCCCAGGCAGCAGCCGCAGGTGCACGATGGTGCCGTCACCGGCTGGCGCCAGGTCAACGACCTGGCAGACTGCGGCCGCGTCCTCGTCGCCAGCCACGACCAGTGCACCGGGAGTGATCTGGGCCGGGTCGCGGGCCTCGTCCAGGAAGGTCCACACGTAGCCGCTCTGGTCCTCGTCGTTAAGGTCCGCGGTGATGTCGACCCGGTACATCTCAGCCCTCCTCCCGCCAGATGGTGCTTCTACCGTACTGCGGGTTGCCGTACCGTGCGTTAGGTGGCGAACCGGCGTGCCAGCAGGTCGTCCAGCGCAATCCCTGCAACCGCGAACACCGATATGCCCAGCAGCGGCAGCCCGTCGAGCGACCAGGCCCGGGCCGCACGCGGCGCGTGGCGCAGCAGCTTGCCCTCCGCGTCCCGGCCTCCGCGCACCACGATCGTCGTCCCCGGCGGCAGCTGATCGGCGCGCAGCGACTTCCGCTGCCCAATCCTCTGCTCCGGCATGCGCTCAGGCTATTGACCGGCACCGTCTGCCTCACTGCACCGCCCGGCGCGCGAAACGCCTATCTGCTCCACTGCTGGGTGGCATTCGGGCACGCGGTCGCGCATATGGAGTGGTCTGCACCTCGTCTCTGCATCCCGGCCGTCGTCCGCGCCATCAACCAGCTCACCGTGGAAAGCCCAAAGCTCCGCGACGCGCACCCAAGCGTAGGGGGTATCCCCATTCCCGACCGGGAGCCCGCTCGCCCAGGGGACTAACCAGAGAACCCCGTGGTCGGCATCAAGTCACTCTCGCGGTTCGACGGACCGCTTGTTCGGCCCCGATTCTGTCCGCCTCGGATCGATCTCCAGCAGCGGAACGGACCGATCCGTGAGCGAGTCCATCGACAGGCGCAGGAAGATGTGCGCGCCCAGAGGCGTGAACCGGACGACCATGAAGCGCCGCTCGCCGACCGCGTGGCTGACGTGAAAACGGGTCTGCAGGCCTGTCACCCAGGCGTGATCCAGCCGCTGCGAAGCGCCGCCCGGCCTAGCGTGCAGCCGTGTGTGGGACGCCCCGAAATTAAGGATGAGCGGTACCTCAGCGACGGGCAGGTGCCGTTCCCGCACCGGCCGCTGCAACCAAGACGACGTTGCGAAGTAGCCATGCACGTACCGACGAAGACGGGGTCGGAAACCCGCGCGACCTCGTCCCACCGCCCGAACTCTGATGTGTACTCCGCTACCCGCACAGCCGGATCTACCTTCCCGGCCCAACGTACCCGACACCGGCCGACCACCCAGGGCTCGCGACTGAGCCCGGCAGACTTTGCAAGCTGCGCAGACGCCGCGCGCCGGGCGATAACAAAGCGCCGGGTTAGCTTTTCCGGAGGTAACGCGCCGGGGGCTGACGACACATCCGACGCAAGACGAGCGGCCGACTCCCGGCCTTGGCAAGACCACGGACCGGCCCCGCACAGCCTGCTGTACCCAGGACGCCCCACAAGCCCGCGTACCTCGAGAGCGGAAGGCGCTCCGGCGCGGGCTCGAGGCGTGCATGCTGACCGACATCGGCTACGAGCCGGTGCACTCGGGACTGGCCTGTACCAAGCCGACGCTCCAGCCCCAGTCCTCGGAGCTGTTCCACAGGACGGTCAGGTTCAGGCCGATGCCTGCCGGAATCGCCGAGGGACGGATGATCAGACCCGAGGCGTATTCCGAGGCGTATGGAGCAGGAATGTAGAACTCTGTTCCCGGGCTGCCGTTACTCGTGGTCACCGGGTGGGACGGGAAAAGCGACGCGGGATTGACCAAGATCTCTTCCTGCAGGCTGGCATCGGCCTCCGACGACAGCCCGGTGTCGTGGCACTCGGCCGGCAGCGGCGGCGTCAGCGCGATCTGGCCGCGCTGGAAATTGACCGCGGCCGGAATGCCGTCGGCGCGGAGCGCACGCTGCAGCCCGGCCGGGTCGCTCAGCTGATTGATTGTCACAACCACTAGCCCGCCGGGCTGCTTGATGACGCTCCAGGCGGCAAGCCGGGAGCGAGGGGCTGTCACCGCGCCACCGCCACCGTGCAGTTCCGCTACTGCCAGCCCTGCCCCGGCAGCGACTACTAGGGCGCCAGCGGCAAGCCGGGCGAACCGCCGTCGCAGGACTAACTGCCGACCGCGTCGGACCGCCTCCGCTACCGGCGTCTCCAAGGTGACCCCGGCAAACGCTTCCCTGACCGTCTCCTGCACTTCTGCGTCGCGGTTCATTGCCTCTCCTCATCCATGACCGGGCTGATCCCCTCGCGCAGCGCAGCTAAAGCGCGGGCCATGTGCACGCGCACCGTGGCCGGGGCGATACCGAGCACGCGGGCCGTCTCCGTCCCGTCGAGCCCGAGCAGCACCCGCAGCGCGACAACCTGCCGCTGCCGGAGCGGCAGCGCCAGCAGCGCGGCCATCAGGTCCTCATTGACGCCGCCGATGCCGAGGTCGTCCGCAGCGGCCCCCCAGTCAGCGTCGGCCAGCGGCACCTCGCGGCCGCGCCGCCGCCACAGCGAGACCCGCTCGTTGAGCGCTGTGCGGACCACCCACGCCCGGGGAGCGGGGTGGCGACTCACCGTGCGCCAGGCGGCCCAGGCACGAGCGAATGCCTCGGCAACGACTTCCTCGGCGGCGTGCACGTCCCCAGTGACCGCAAGCACCGTGCGCAGGCAGTCGTCCTTGGCCGCTGTGTAGAACTCAGCGAAATCTGCCCGGTTAGCCGCCATGCTTCTCCCACGCTTCCGCCCCGGAATCTGCTTACTCGAGAGCAGCCTCTGAGGCAACGCGCGTCAGCGCGGCCGACCGCAGAGTTATCCAGGGAGCGACAAGCTCCTACAGCGCCGTCATGGCAGGTGAAGGATGGGGCGTGGTCCACAGCCCGCAGATCCTCCGGGGCCTGAAGTAACGAGACGCCGATTCCGCTGCGCGCGCGTGGGGCGACCGACACATCGACCACATCGGCGTGGCCCGACCTGCCGCACGGCAACCCGACAGCGCGAGCAACCGAGTCGTCCAGGGCGACCAACCTCCGAGCCCTCACCGCTGAGCAGCGCGGCGATTCGCGCCTGCCGCGATACGTCGCGCCGCGCCTGCGCGACGACGGCGGCGGGCACTGCGATCCTGCCAGTTTCGCCGGTCAATCTCCTCCAGCAGAGCCTGCATCCGCCTGCTGCGACGCTCGATCGCGATAAGGGCACCATCATCACAGGCAATCGCGGTGTTCACTTGACTCCCGGCGCCCGGCGAGCCCACGCGTAGTCTTCCTCGCTCGGCCGCCCGTCCTCGGCCCGCATGTCAGTCACCAGGCGGGTGATAGACCTGGTCCGCGCCGACTGCGCCACGGCATCCGCGAGCCGGCGGCTGTAACCGGTAAGTGGCATCTGCTACAGCAGGACTCAGCGCGGCAGTTCCGTCTCGGCGGGCATCAGATAATCCACGGAGAGCGCCGTTGGCTCTGGACGACTTGACGACCCGCTCGCTTTCCGCCTCCCATCGGCGCAGCTGGAGCTTTGCACTCTCAAGAGCATTGGCCCGCGAACCGGCGTCAACATCGACCAGGCGCGGCGACTGCTGATCGCGGTTGGCCAGCAGGGAGAGCGCGGCGAGCGGGTGGTCGCCTTCTTCGGCAGCATGTACTACGCCGCTCTGCGGCCCGAGGAAGCTGTCGAACTCCGCCCGGAAACCTCGCCAGCTTGCCCGACCACGGCTGGGGCGAGCTGATCCTGACCGGCTCCGAGCCGCGCAGCGGCACCTGGTGGACCGACAGCGGCACAGCACGGCAGCGCCGCGAGCTGAAGCACCGCCCGCGCGGCGTAACTCGGCCAGTGCCCATCCATCCCGACCTCGTCGCCCTGTTTAGTCAGCATCTGAAGAAGTACCAGCCGGGCCCGGACGGACGCGTATTTACCGGCCCTCGCGGTGGCATCTTCAACGACCGGGCCTATCTCAAGATCTTTCATCAGGCCCGCGCCGCTGCCTTCACTCCCAGCGAGTCGGCTTCACTGCTGGCCAGACGCCCCTAGGCCTTCAGACACGCGGCGGTCTCTACCTGGCTGAACGCCGGAGTGCCCGCGCCTCAGGTTGCCGAGTGGGCGGGCCACAGCGTTGACGTCCTATTGCGGGTCTACGCCAAGTGCATCTCGGGCCAGCAAGCTGAAGCCAAGCGCCGGATCGAGGAACCAGGTTGTCCCAGCTCAGAGGGCATTTCTACAGGTAGTGGCAGGTGTTGGGTTCGAACCAACGTAGGCTGAGCCGACGGTTTTACAGACCGCTCCCTTTGGCCACTCGGGCAACCTGCCGTGCGCCGTCCCGGAGAACGGCACTGTGAAGGATAGCGGACCCGGTCAGGTAGGTCACATCGGCCGCCGCCTCCGTGCCAGCAGCCGGGTCTCGCAGTCCTTCGTCAGGCGATTGCCTCCACGACAGCATCCTTGGGCGGCAGGGCGAGCCGCCCAGCGGGCATCTCGTGATCGAAGTTGATCAATCCGTACCGCAGCGCGATCATCAGCGCCTGTGCCCGGTTTGTCGCGCCCAGCTTCTCGTACAGCCGCGATACGTAGGTCTTGGCTGTCGAGGGGCTGATGTACATGCGGAGAGCTATCGCCGGGATAGACAGGCCACTGTGCAGCAGACCCAGGACCTCGGCCTCGCGGGCACTGAGGGCGAGGCTGGTTCGCGCCGCCTGCCGCCGAGACAGCGCGAGCGCCAGCCCGGCCGCGGTGAACGACGACGCCGCGACGTGGGCGTGCCGGATCGCGGCGAGGAGTTCCTGCACCGGCGCTGTCTTGGGCACGAAGGCCGAGACTCCGGTCTCCAGCGCCCTGAAGAGGACATCATCCTGGCCCTTCGACGTCAGGATGACGATGCCCAGCTCGCGATAGTGATCCCGGAGTTCCCTCGCCAGCTGTAGGCCGTCCGCGTCCGGCAGTGTCACGTCCACGGTTACCACATCAGGCCTGAACTCGGCGAGCACCGCAGGTGCGTCGGCGGCCAGGCCACACTCAGCAACGATTTCCATGTCCGGCTGCTGGGCTACGAGCTCGCGGAAGCCATAGCGGGTCAGCGTATGGCCGTCCACGACAACAAGACGGATCGGCATGCCGAATCCCCCCAAACCCTTTTGTAGCTCCCCAACCCCTTTTATTACGACCCGACTCATCCCTCCAGGAGAGGGATTAGCTGGCTAGACGACGCCCAAACCCGCCTAGGGGTTTACATCCTGCCATCTGATCTTCACCGGAGTGGGACAATCGCCGTGGAATTTCAACGCCGGAGCCGCCACGCGAGGACCTGGCCCTCCATCACGGTCGGCGGCCCGAACAAGCTTGTGAGGTAGCGGCCGACCCGCGAGTCCAGGCGCGCGACGGCGACGACCGCGGTCGGCCGCCAGTACCTAAGGTCGTGTTCGACCTGAGTCCTGGTCGGCGTCGACGGGGGCCGGTCGCCGATCCACAGCCGGTCCAGGTACACGGCAGTGGGCAGCAGGCCATCCCCGTCCAGGGCAGCGTGCCCAGCGCGATTGGGGCCCTGGAAGTACCCGCCGATGAGGCTGGTCGGGCTGCCGGTGTCGGCCTGCCAGCGCATGGGCGCCGTGAGGGGGTATGCAGCCGGGACCGGCACTGTCAGCACCCGTGCGCCCGGGGGCAGGCGCAGAGACGCGAACACTGCCTGCCACCCAGACGGTGGCGGTGGCACGGACGCGGCGGGCAATGGGAGTGGCGTCAGTGGCAGGACCGCCACGATCGCCGCCGACCAGAGTGCGGCGATTGGCCACGAGTGGCCCACGTGCCGCGCCCGAGCCGCCAGCGCGTCCAGCCCGAAACCGATCATCACCGCCGCGAACCCGTCGGCCAAGATCGACAGCCGGTCCGGCAGCCCGAGCCCAAGCAAGGGTAGCCGAGTCAGCCAGTCCCAGGGCAGGCTGATTGTTGCGCCCGTGGCGCGGATCTGCCAGTGCGCGCCGAGCGACAGCAACTCCAGCGCCGCGAACACGATCGCGCACGACCCCACCACGACGTGACGGCGGCACGCAACCGCGAGGGCGACCAGCGCCGCGAGCATGGGCCAACCCAGGTAAGCGAGGTACTCGGGCGCCCCGTAAGGGGATTGTGCTGCCGCCGCTGCGCTGCCCGCGGTGTGGAACAGCAGATACCCTGAGGGCGTCACGAAACCAGCTGGAGAGTTCTGGAAGGAGTCTGGGGGAAAGCTGCTGCCGTGCTGGACTAGCTGGCCGAAGAACTGAACCCACAGCGGGTACCCCGCCAGCATCAGCACGACACCACAGGCGACCCCCAGGCCGCGCAGTAGTGCGGGAATGCGATTCCGGGCACGCCTGGGCGCTCCAGCTCCGAGCACGGCGAGCAGCAGCACGACGGCCAGCGCGGTCTCGGCGAGCATTTCCTCGGCGGTGAAGATCTGCACCGCGCATAGCACTCCCAGCCACGCCGCGTCGCGCAACCATGCACGACCACGGGGGATCGCCAACCGCAGGACCCGGTCAGCGATGAGCGGAGGCAGCACGGCGAACTGGAGGTTGTAGTGCCCGATCGCTGACTGCAGCAGCGCCGGCGAGAACCCGTAGATCGCGCCGGCTAGCCCGGCGGCGCCCGCGCTGACACCCCAGCGCCGCAGGACGTAGAACAGCGCAGCGGCCGAGCCAGCGAACGCAAGTGTGCTCAGTACCGTCGCGCTCACCTGCGGACCGAACGCCAGCGTAACCGGGGCTAGCAGCACTCCTGCGGGCACCATGTTGTTGTTCCACATGACGTTCACGCCCTGCGGGGCGTTCAGCGCCGTGGTGATGAGGTCGGGCAGCCTCGCGTGCGCGATTGCCGTAGCGTCATAGCGAAAAAACCAAAAGGCAAAATCCGTGTCCTCCGGGTTGCCCGCCACGACTCGCGACGCCGGGTCCAACCACACCCGCCACGTCACGAAGATCGCCCCGGCCGTGTAGCACGCCAGCACTACGAAGGCCGGATGGGCCCGGACCCAGCGCAAGGCATCCCGCGGCCGAAACCGTCGTCCGCCGCCACGGCCGGACCTTAGTCGTTCGCCCAGCGCGACCGCGCCGAATGGGTCAGGGGACGTGCTCAACGACGACGCCTGAGGTGTCGACATAGACAACCCGCCAGCCGCGCATCCGGGTCATCTCGACCGCGAGACGAGGATGCATCCGCCTGGACACGACCACGAGGTCGTAGCCGCGGACAAGTCGCTGCCAGCGCGGGCCCTTGGCCAGCATGAAGCTGAATATCTCAGCGAGCTCCGGCTGACTGTACTGCTCAACGCGTACGTCGAAAGCGACGTGGCCGAGCAAACCCGGATGCAGCCAGAGCAGCCCGACCGCGCTCCACTGATCGGACAGCACCCGCTGGTCGGGCTCGCGACTCGCGATCCGTGCGGCGGCTTCGATAGCCCCGCGCGGGAGCCATGCTTCGTACTGGCTGACCGGCTCGAGTGCGAGGCTGACGGCTGCGACCGCGGCACAGGTGGCCAGGACCGCGGCGAACGCGCGACGGAACCAGGCTGCTAGGGCTGGCCGCCCGGACCGGGCCGCCAGCATGTCGGTCGCCAGCAGGCACCCGACGAAGCCGAACCAGGGCGTGTTACGGAAGGCCAGGAATGCCACGCCGAGAGACACCACGGCGAATATGGCTAGGTCGGCTTGCGGCCGCGCGCCGCGTCGCCAGCCGATTGTCACGGCGATAGCCACGGCAATCACTACGGCGAAAAATGGCCAGCAAGCGGGGTTCGCCAGATTCGGCGGCATCCACTCCGTGACGTTGGCGGATAGCTCACGGTTGCCGATCAAGCTGCCGTAGTAGCGCATAACGCCCAGGCCGTAAGGCGTGCAAATCAGGGACGCTGCCGCGGCCACTCCAAGCGCCACATACGCAACGAGCCCTCGCCGATCACAGCTGCGTGCCGCGGCAATGGCACGAGTGGCGGCGTGGAGGCCTACGAAGCCGGCCCCCAGCAGCACTGATCCGTGCATGTTCGCCCACAACGCCAGCAGGGGTATCGACAGCCAGGTGAGCGGTCGCGGCTGTGCTCGGTCGTCATCTGCAAGCACCAGCCAGAGTACGAGCGGCACGAACAGGTACCCGAAGCTCTGCGCTCGCGGAGTTGCGTACAAGTAACTCACCGCGAGTGCCGCCAGTGTCCAGCCGCACATGCGTATCGGCGACGCGCCACGGCGCAGCATCAGCGCCCCGAGGAACGCGGCGCCCGCAGAGACGAGGGCTACCGACAGCAGCACTACTGCCGCATAGCCGCCGAGTAGCCATACCCGGTAGTAGAGGAGCTGGGCGAGCCACTGCTGGTCGATCCAGGGCTGCCCGTGCGCCAGCACAGTGAGTACGTTCCGCTCTGGGATGCCGTGCTCGGCTATGTACCGCCCGGCGTACAGGTCGAAGTAGGTGTCTACGTTCAGCTGCCGGCAGTACTGGGCGGTTGCGAAAAAGGTCAGCGATGCCACGGTCACGAGCCAGGCCAGGCCACCACCTGGCGATCCCGATCGTCTCCGTCGAATGCCGGCGGAGAGACCGGCCGCCAGTTGCTCGACCTGACCTGGCGCGCTGGCCTGAGCGGGCGCGCTGGCCTCGGCTGTCACGGGATGCCGATGTTTACGTGGAAGAGAGCTTGCGCGATGCGGAGGATGCCTGGCCCGATGACAACCACCATGAGCGCGGGGAACAGACAGGTGATCAGCGGGAACATGATCTTGACTGGGACCTTCTGCGCCTGCTCCTCGGCGTGCTGGCGGCGCCGGATGCGCATCTCCCCGGCCTGCTCACGTAGCACTTTCGCGATCGGGATGCCAAGGTCACCAGCCTGCACCAGCGCTGCGACGAATGCTCGGAGGTCACGAACCGTAGTCCGCGACAGCATGCCGCGCAGTGCCTCGCTGCGACCTTGTCCGATTTGCATCTCCTGCAAGACGCGAGTGAACTCCGCGGCCAGCGGCCCGTCGGTGTTCCGCGCGACCTGGGCGAGTGCCGCATCAAATCCCAGCCCGGCTTCCATGCAAACGGTGAGCATGTCCAGGGAATCAGGCAGCGCCCGCTGAATGACTTCCTGCCGGCGCAGGCCAGCGTTGTACAGCACCAGGTCCGGCAGGAAGAACCCCACCACACCGCCCACCGCAATGCCCAGGACGGCCAGCGCGATGTCGTGCGAGATGAGTAGACCATAGCCGAGGCCCACCACACCGAGCCCGAGGAGCCCGAGCCCCTTCGCGGCCAGGAACCGGTCAGCCGTCCAACTGCCGGGATTGCCGGCCACGTCGAGGCGACGCTGCAGCGACGCGGCAGCGCTCGCTGGGGACAGGCGGCCGCCCAGCACACGAGCCCAGTGCGGTGACCTCGTGGCTGCGCGGCGCACCCGGGCGGCGCGGCGCTGCGGGCCTCGGGAATAGCTCTCATCGATGGCTGCGAGAGACCGCGCCGTGCCCCGCGGCGCCCCAGCGGGCGCCAGCGATATGACCAGCAGCGCAACGGCGAGGGCCAGCGCGGCGGCTCCAGCCCATAGCAGCACGTTCCCCGTCATCTCACACCTGGACCCTGATCAGGACACGCATCCATAGCGCGCCGACGACGACCAAGACGACGGAGCCCAGCAGCATCATCAGCCCGAACGTGGTGGTGTACAGAAGTTGCATGTAGGAGGGACTGCTGTAGAACAGCCAGCCGCCCAGGACGATTGGCAGCGCCACGAGGATGTAGGCGGAGAGTCTTCCCTCGGCGCTGAGCGCCTTGACGTGCCGACGGAGGAACGCGCGCTCGCGCATTGTCGCGATTGTGTTGCGCAGTACCTCGGCCAGATTGCCGCCGACTTCGCGCTGGATCCGGATTGCCATCACGGTCCAGCGCATGTCCTGGGAGTCCATCCGGGCGGCGACACTGTCCAGGGCATCCGACAGGTCTGCCCCGATCCTTGCCTCTGCGATCGCCCGGGAGAGCTCCGCGGCGGCCGGCTGACTGCCTTCCCGCACCACCGCTTCGATGGCGTGCTCCAGGGAGAACCCAGATTGCAGGGAACTGGCGAGCAGTTGCAGGACGTCTGGGAGTTGCTCGCCGAACGCCGCGCGGCGTCGGCTGACCCTTGCGCCGAGCAGCAGCCACGCACCCAGCCAGCCCGCCAACAATCCCGCCGGGATTCCGACCTCGGAGGTGCCGATCAGGATCGTCAGCGCGGCCGCGAGCACAAGGCTGGCACAGGTGCTGAGCAGCACAAACTCGGCGGGCCTCATGGTCATGCCCGCCAACTCCAGGCGCTCGGCGAGTGACCGGTCTATCCGCGTGGACCGCATGGCACGGTCCACAAGCCCGAGTGCGATCGCGGCCAGCTTGCCGTGCGTGTCGGGCGCGACCGGCTTCCTCGCCGCGTGGGCTGGCCCGTATTGCGCGACCTGGCTGGCGAGTCGCCTAGCGCGGCGATCGGCGCCAGACCCTCCAGCACCGACTAGAACTACCAGAATTATCGCCACAGCCACTTCGCCGGCGGCAGCCAGCAGGGGCACGGGGACGTGCCAGAGCCACTGCGGAAGCGGCGACCTGCTGGCCGCGGCGATCACGCCTGCTGTCTTCACTGCGCTCACCGTCCGAAGTCTCCGAACATCGAGACCGGCAGCCGGATGCCGCGGTCGGCCAGCTTCTGCATGAATCGCGGTCGCAGCCCGGTTGCGCGCAGCTTCCCCAGGGAACGGCCGACTCCGTCAACGCCGGCATGGAAGTCGAACAGAAAGATGTCCTGCAACGTGACCACGTCGCCCTCCATGCCCTCGACCTCCGTGATGTGGGTGATCTGCCGAGTGCCGTCCTTCAGCCGGGTCTGATGCACGATCAGCTGGATTGCCGAGGCCATCTGCTCGCGAACGGCCCGCTGCGGCAGGTCCATCTCGGCCATGAGCACCATGGTCTCCAGCCGGGAGAGCGAGTCCCTGGGTGAGTTGGCATGCACGGTCGTGATCGAACCGTCATGGCCGGTATTCATCGCCTGCAGCATGTCCAGTGCGGCAGCGTCCCGGACCTCGCCGATCACGATGCGGTCAGGCCGCATCCGAAGCGCGTTGCGCACCAGGTCTCTGATTGCGACCTGACCACGGCCCTCCAGGTTGGCTGGCCGGGACTCCATCCGGACCACATGGTCCTGGTGAAGCTGGAGTTCGGCAGCGTCTTCGATCGTGACGATCCGCTCGTCGCCGGGGATGAATGACGACAGCACGTTGAGCGTGGTCGTCTTCCCAGCCCCAGACCCCCCGCCGATGAGGATGTTGAGCCGGGCGCGCACGCACGCCTTGAGCAGTTCGGCCACCGCCGGCGTCAGCGTGCCAAAGCTCAGGAGGTCATCGACCGTGAAGGGATCGGCAGCGAATTTCCTGATTGTCAGCAGCGACCCGTCCAGGGCCACGGGCGGTACTACGGCGTTGACCCGGCTGCCGTCAGGAAGGCGCGCATCCACCATCGGGCTCGCCTCATCCACCCGACGCCCTACCCTCGACACGATCTTCTCGATCGTGCGGCGCAAGTGACCTTCATCTGCGAAGGCCATGTCGACCGGATATAGTCGCCCACTGCGCTCGACGTAGATCTGGTCATGGCCGTTGACCATAATCTCGGTGACGTCCGGGTCGCGTAGATACGGTTCGAGCGGGCCGTGTCCGAGAATCTCGTCGGCGACCTCGCGCGCGATGCGCGCGCGGTCTGCCATCGTCAACGGAGTCTCGTCGCGCTGCAGCACCATGCGCAGCGTCTGGTTAACCTGCTCCTCCAGTTCCCGCTGCTCAAGGCGCGCGTCGTACAGACGCGGCCCGAGGTCTTCGAGCAGGGCTTCGTGCACGGTCCGCTTGAGGGCAGCGAAGGGGTCTGAATGCCGACCAGCCCTGCGGGTGGCCGGTCGCAGCTCGGGCGCGAGCGCGGTGCCGGCCTGGTGTTGGGATTGGTACAGCCGTTCGCTGAGGCTCATCGCGCCCGCCGCCCGCCTGCACGTCGGCCGCTGGCCACGGCTGGTCGCGATGCGGGCGCCCCCCGCTCTAGGCGCTCACGCACGAACCGGGAAACGGCCTGGCTCACTGGATGGCCCGGATTGTCGATCACGATCGGCGTGCCCTTGTTGATCGACATCGGAACTTCTCGGCTCGACGGAACGTGCGCGGCGATGGGGCTGCGGACCGCCTTCATCACGTCGTCGGCGGTCAGACCGACCTTGGCGTCGGACCTGTTGAGCACAATCGATCGGATATCGGCCGGATAGGACAACATGTCGAAGGTATCCAGCGTGACCCGCAGGTTCTTCAGGGCTGGGACGTCCGGGGTCGTCAGCAGCACGTGATGGGCGCTGGCGTCCATCGCGATCAGTACGTGCTCGCTGAACTGCGCGGGCGTGTCAACGACCACGTAGTCGTACATTCCCTGGAGCACCGTCAGCAGTTCGCGGACCAAGTGCGGTGGTATTTTCTCGGCGTCACCTGGAGTCACCGGCGCGAGCAGCAGGTCAAGACCCGGCCGATACCGGGTCAGCAACGACGCTGCGCCGGTGGTGTCCACGTGGCCAGCCATCGGCAGCGCGTCGATGATCGTGCGCGCTGGCTTTACCTGCACGCTGATGGCGACATCGCCGAAGGCCAGGTCGAGGTCAACGAGGCATACGCGGCGCCGGTCTTTCGCGAGCGCCACAGCAAGGTTGATGGCTAGTGTCGTCTTTCCGCAACCGCCCTTAGCGGCGAACACGGTGACGATCCGGCCTGTTGCTTCGGGCTGAGCTGGGGGCTCTGGCACGGATCCGAGCAGACCCTGCGAGGTCTCCAGCGAGCGACGGCACGCTTCGGCTAGCGCCGCCTGATCGCCGGCAGGCACCACGTCGCGTACGCCAACGCGCAGCGCCTCGGTGAGCATGACCACGTCGACGCGAGCGCGCACGAGAACCACCCCGGCAGCCGGGCGAACCGGCCGCAGCGCTTCGGCAAAACGCAGCGCCTCCGCGGTGGGGACGTTCGGGCCGATCACGACGAGCAGTTCGGCGGGCTCTGCGGACAGTAGGCGGGCCGCGTCCCACACGTTGTCCACGCGGCGGACGTTCCCGTCAGGCAGAACGTGCTCTTCCGCAGCTGCGGCGTCGGGTTCACACAGAATCGTCATCGGCGTCGCCTTATGGCTGGTATTGGATATCAACGTTGCTTTGCGAAGCGCTCGTCACCAAGGCCAGATACGGCGAACCGCTCTCGCCCAGTTCGATCAGCGTCTCGGCCTTGATTTGGGGCACCGCCAGCGTGATGTACACCGTCGATGGGGCGGACGAGCCCGAACTGGTGGTCGGGCCGTCAGCCGTCGCGGAGGCACTTGACGGTGCGGTCGCGGTGCCCTCGCCAACCGCTAGCACCAGCACATTTTTCAGCACCAATCGGGTTTGCGGCTGCGCTCCGGCTGTGCTGACGCCCGAGCAGGCACCGGTCACGAGCCGGCCGTTGACGAAGGTGCTGAAGACATCCACCTGTGACCCAGGGCTCACGTAGTTAGCCACTTCCGACTGAGCGCAGAACTGCAGGGCGACTGCCTCCATGCCGGGTGGTATGGGCAGCGCCGACGCCGTCTGAGCGGACGCGCCGAGCATCGGACTCAGCAGCATCTGGCCGGCGCCTAGGTCGCTGGTCAGCACCCCGGAGCTAGGCGTGACAGAGCTGACGGCGTCCGCGGGCACTGTCGACTCGGGGAACTGCTTAGGGACCAGCAGGCCGTCCTTGACGGCCGTTTCTGCAGATGCGCCGGCCGGGATCTGTCTGGTGGCCACGTAAGCGCTGACCGTGCGCAGCCCGTTCAGGGCCCGCTGGTTTGCCTGATGGGCGTAGTCCAGCACGCCGATGGCTCCGGCGACTGCCAGCAGCAGCGCAACAGCGAAGGTGACGATACGGCGGGTCATCAAATCCTCGTTTCAGGTCTCAGCCGGTGAGCTTGATGGAGTCTGGGCCTTCAGTGCCTCCGCCTGGCAGACCCCACTCGGCCTGCGCGCACGCCTTGACGGTGGTGCCGTCGTACGTGGAGGCACCGCCCACCAAGGTCTCGGCGAACACCGGCGGCAGCAGCGTCGAGCCATCCGGCAGTTTGGTCTCGGTCAGCACGTCCACGAAACTCGCACCGGTCGGGTCGGGTGGGCAGTTCGTCAGACCGGCGCCGATATAAGCGGAGCAGTCGCCGAGACCACCTGAACCGCAGATGCCGCTGATCCCGGCCGTGCCCTGGGTCAATGCTGATGCGTTGGCGTCGGCGTACCTGAGCGCGGTGTCGAGCGCGGTTCCCGGCGCGCAGATGCCCTGCGAGCACTGCCGCGCCACGCCGAGCGCTGCGGCGTCAGCGCCATTCTGCAGCTCGGCCTGGTTCTGGTAGATCTGGCCCACGTCGATCACTAGCGCTCCCATGCCAAGGAGCACGCCGGCGCCTAGCAGCACGGCGACCAACACGCCAATTGCCCCACGGTCATCGCGGCCAAGCGCGCGCGACACTGCACGCGCTAGGTCTCGCACGGGATTACTCCCTCAGCGGTCAGCGTCTTCGTCGGGCCGAATGCGGAGCCGATCGGAGTGTCGAACGTGAAGGTGTAGGTGACCTGGACCACCGCGTCATCGCCGTTCTGCTCGGAACCAGCTGGGCAGCCCGTCACGCCCTTTGAATCCGGCAGATCCGTCACGGTCACCCCGCTGAGCCCAATCGCGGCCTGCTGGGCTCGGGCCTGGTAGTCCGCCTGGCCAAGCGACAGCGCCCTGGCGCCCTCGCGGGCCGCCTGCGTCAGGGTGATCTGCGCGTTGATCGCGCGGCCAAAGTCGACGATGCCGAACACGATCAGCAGCAGCATCGGCAACAGCAGAGCGAATTCGACCGCGGCCGCGCCGCGGTCCGAGGTAATGCGCCTGCGCCGCGCTCGCCTGGTCATCGCTCCCTCGAGAAAGTCCGCGCGGCCGTGCGATAGGTGATCCACGCGTGCTGCCTGTGCTGTCTCACAACGCCGAAGACTCCGGTCGACTACCCATCAGGTCGAGAAGCGCCGCCAGTGCCAGTCAAGGCGAGTCCCCCGGTCGTCACGGCACGGCAGCGCCGCCAGGGCAGCTGCCAGTGGCCGTAGGGGCGACGCCTCTCAGCCCGTTGCTGGCCGAGCAGAAGGCGTTCGAGACCTGGTGGCCGACGACAATCACGATGGTGATGATCACGGCGGCGATGAGGGCCACGAGCAGGCCGTACTCGACCGCGGTAGCGCCGCGCTGCGACCGCAGCGGTCTCGCCACGAAGGTCTGGACGGAAACGAAGAACCTGAGCATCGGACCTCTCCTTATCCGTGGAGGGCGCACCCTGCGCCTAGATCAATCCAGCCCGGATCAGGGCAGTCTCACACGAACGCACCGAGCTCAGCATGTGGCTTAGACCGAGGATCAGCCGGCCGGCTGACAGTTCTGCCAGATCGGCCGGCATGTCCTCCGTTCAGCCGACAGGAAGCCAAGCTGCACCGGGCCTGCAGGGCCGGGCCGACTCAGGCGCGCTTCACGCACAAGCGGGTCTGCGCGCCGCGCCGACCCGCCTGACTACATGTTGGTGCTGACCGACGAGAACGCGTTCGAGACCTGGTGGCCGACGACGATCACGATGGTGATGATCACGGCGGCGATGAGGGCCACGAGCAGGCCGTACTCGACAGCGGTAGCGCCGCGGTCGGAGTGCAGCCGCCGGGCGAGCAAGTTCTGCACTGAAATAAAGCGCTTGAGCATCATGAGGACCTCTCTCTACGCGGGACGGGCCCAATGTGTAGCAAGATCCGACTTGGCCCGAGTCCTCGGCAGTG
>JASHOE010000015.1 GCA_030041275.1 Streptosporangiaceae bacterium | reverse complement strand
CCAAGCCAACCGCCAGCCGGGGCTCGCCCCACAGTCGCGGGGCGACCCGCCGGAGGTCCGCCGCCGCCACGTTCCGGCGCAGCACGCCTGGGCGCAGGACGTGCGGTGGCAGCGGCTGCGGGCGCCACCGGTGCAGGTGCTGCCGGCCCTGGCGCTTCCGACTCGGGAGATGCAAGCCCGGATGTTGAAGTACCGGGCGTCTGGATGCCGTCCGACGTGCGCCGGCAGCTCGGTCGCCTCGTCGGCTGGGTGCACAAGCGGCCGCTGGAGGCGGCTGCGATCGTGCTGATGGGGATCGGCGGGCCGATCTTCCCGCCCATCTTTCTGCTTGGCGCGACCCTCGCGCTCGCCTCGGACGTGTGGGATGGCCGGGACAAGTGGGTAGGCCTGGCGCTGCCGGTGGTGCTGCCGATCATCGCGCTCGCTGTCGGCATCGCAGCGGGCGGCCGCGCGCACTGGGCACACGACGCCTGGATCTACGCTGACGTCGTCAGCCGCGTCGCGCCTGTGCTGGGTGCTCTCTACCTTGCGTGGCGCTCTGAGCACCAACGGCCGGAGCCACCGACGCCGCCGTTTAGCAGGCCGCGCAGGGCCTCCTGACGCTGCTCGTACTCGCACGAGGGCTCGCCGTTCGCCGTGCGGTGATTGGCCCCGCCCCGCATGGGTATAGAACGGTCTCGCTCAGCGCGAGCAGGAACGTGGCCCTCTCGGCTGGCACCGCGACCAGCAGAGCGGGATTGCGCCCGAAACCGATAGCCTTACTCGGGCGGCGCCCGTGCCCGCCTCGCGCATTGTTCCTCCTCGTGTAAGGTCTCGCTCGTGCCTACTGGCAAGGTCAAGTGGTATGACGCCGACAAGGGTTTCGGCTTCCTCACTCGCGACGATGGCGGTGAGGTGTTCGTGCACTCGACGGCCCTTGAGCCGGCCGGTGCGGCGCTGCGGCCTGGCCAGCGGGTGGAGTTCGGGATCGCGGAGGGACGCCGGGGCACTCAGGCACTACAGGTCCGCATACTCGAGCCGCCGCCCACCGTGTCCAAGGTCGCCCGAAAGAGCCCGGACGAGATGGTGCCGATCATCGAGGATCTGATCAAGCTCCTGGACGGGGTGTCCAACTCCTACCGTCGAGGGAAGCATCCTGACAGCCGCGACGCCAAGAAGATCGCGGCAGTACTGCGCGCGGTCGCTGCGGATCTCGAGATCTGACGGACGGTCAGCGGTTACCGGCCGTCAGCGGAACGTGCTGGCCGGAGCGGATCCAGCGGATGTGGGCCGGGCTCGCATGATTCTTCGGCGCCGCCCGACCAACAGCCAGATCAGCGCGACGGCGAGGCCGGCCGCGGCGAACGCGAGTCCTGCGAAGCCACTTCCGGTCAGTGAGAACAGCAGGCCGATCAGGCCGCCGGCCACCAGCGCGAGTTGATTGAGCGACTCGGAGAACGCGAAGGCGGACGAGCGGGCCTGCTCCGGGATCTCGCGTTGCAGGATGGAGTCCTGCGCCACCTTGACCAGGGTCTGACTGATCGCCGCGGCCAACGTCACGATCAGGACCGATGCCAGGCCGAAGAAGATAGCGCAGGCAATGCTGGCCGCAGTGGTGAGCACCAGCACCGTGAAGATCATGGCCTGTGGCCAGCGTGATCGCAGAGCAGAGCCGATGACCGTGCCGAGCATGCCGCCGATCGCGGCGGCGGCCGCGAACCCGCCGAGCGCGACCGTGTCGGACACGTGCCCGAATCGCTCGCAGACGGCTGCAGCGTGGTGTACCGCGGTGGCCGCACGAACGAAGTCGCTCTTACATGTGTTGCCGCGGAGGTAGAACGCCAGGAAGAAGAGCAGGAAGCCGTAGAAAACGCGAGTCGCCGCGTTGGCGCGCATGGCCTCGCCCACGATCGGCCCCACCCGCGGGATGAGCCGTCGCCGCTGCCTGGCGACGCGGAGCGGGATTGTGGTCCGGCGGGACGCGCCACTTGGTGTTTTCGTGCCAGGCCCGGCGTTGTCACCAGGGAACGAGGTGCCGTACGTCGCGGTAGTTCGATCAGCGCGGCCGTTCTCTGATGTTGCTGCCCATCTGTCTCCGCTCTGACCTGGTGCTGAACCGGTCTCGGCCAGACCGGCGCTGCCGTCGCCATCCGCGCCAGGAACGGGGGCCGAGGTTGGCGCATCGACGGTGTCTGGCAGCCGCAGGCCGATAAGCATCGCGGCCAGGTAGATCAAGGCGGCCGCGCGGAGTACCCAGGCGGCACCGTGGCTGCCGCCGCCCATGATCTTGTCGATGCCAAGCGCCACGACCGCACCCGTGGTCGTGGCGATCAGCGAGGCGAGGTTGGAGCGCGCGTTGGCGGTCACCAGGGTGATCTCGGAAGGCAGCAGACGCGGGGTTACCGCGGCGCGAGTGACCACGTAGGCCTTCTGGAGCACCAAAACGCCGAAGGCGGCAGGCAGCAGCATCAGCACATCGTTGAGCTCGCCGGACATGCTCCAGCACAGCAGGCCGCGAGCTAGCAGCGTGCCCATGAGGATGAACTTGTTGCCGCGCCTGACCCTGTCCAGCAAGGGTCCAATCAGCGGAGCGAGGATCGCATAAGGGGCAATCGTGATAATCAATGCGAATGCCGCCCGGCTTCGTGCCTCCGCCACAGACGTGCTGAAGAACAGGCTGCCTGCCAGCGCGATTGCCACAAACGCATCGCCAAAGCCGCCAGCGGCCGTCAGCTCGAGGAGGTACGAAAACCCAGTCCGACCCGCCCCGGACGCGCTAGACACCCGATGGATAAAGCGGCCGGTGCCGCCTGCGACAGCCGCGCCGGCGCGGCCCGCGCGCTGGGATGCAGTCAGGATCGTCCGGCCCGCCCTGCGTGCTCGTTCGGCCGTGCCGGTGTCGTCCATGAGTCAAGTATTCTGCCTCAGCGGACCTGCGCACTACCGTGCGCGCCGTTCAGCGGTCGAGGACCGCCCCCATGGCCAGTGCACGCCTTCCGATGAGGGAGAATTGCTGACTGTGAGCCCAGTTCGTACCCGTACCGCGATTCTGGACGTGGCCTGCGCTGAAGCCATCGACCTGGCCCGCAGCGCGGCGCAAAACCTCGCCGGAGCCGACCTCGTCGGCGACCACGAGGGTGTGTACGCCGAAGACGAGCGAGTCGCCACCCATCTGTTCAGCTGCCTGGACGGGGCGTACCGCGGGTGGCGGTGGGCTGTCACGGTGACTCGCGCGTCTCGTGCGAAGTCCGTGACGGTCAGCGAGACGGCGCTGCTGCCGGGGCCGGACTCCCTGCTGGCCCCGCCGTGGGTGCCGTGGAGCGAGCGCGTGCGCCCTGGCGATCTTGGTATCGGGGATCTCATGCCCGCCGCCGACGATGACGAGCGGCTGGTCCCTGTCAGCATGCTCGAGGGCGACGAGGGCGTGCTGGACTGGGACGAGGGACTGGGCGGTGCGTTGCTCGGGCTGGTCGCAGGGCTCGAGACGGAGTCCGCCGTCGGCGAGGGTGAGGGCGTCGTCACCGGCGACCACGAGGCTGTACGGCGGTCTAGGGTCCTCTCGGCGATCGGCCGGGACGAGACAGCGGCGCGATGGTACTCAAGCGAGCACGGTCCGGGCACCCCGCTGGCTAGGGCTGCTCCCGGCCCGTGCGTGACGTGCGGCTTCCTGACGCCCCTCGCGGGCCCGCTCGGCCGGGTCTTCGGCGTATGCGCGAACGAATACGCGCCAGATGACGGCCGGGTCGTGTCGCTCGATCACGGCTGCGGAGCGCACTCGGAGGCGGTCTCAGGACGGCCAGGCACCGGGACGATCTCGCCGGTCATCGACGAGGTTGGGTACGACCTGGTCGACATGCCAGGGGTCGCGCTGGCCGACACCGTGTTCGAGACCCTCGATCACGAATCCTGATCGCGGCCGGCGCCCTGTTCGCGCCCCTGCCGCCGTCGCTCGGCGGCGCGCTCCCGTGACCGCTTGAGGTGCGGCACATACACCAAACCAAAGAGGCCCATGAATGTCCCGAACGCGGCAACCCATACCCACCACCGGTCGCGATCGGGCATAGAGTCCCGGACGATCAGTAGCACGATGAGCGCCACCGCGAACCCTGCCGTGATGACGCCGGTGATGACCCGGTCGTCACCCTCCAGAGGTGGTGGTGCCGGTCGCTGGGCGCGCGTCACCGGCCCAGGCTATCGCGGGGCACTTAGGCAAAACCCAGCCGCGGGCGACCTCTAGGCCAAGTCGTCGAACTCCCCGGCCTGCATAGCGAGCCGCAGCGCCCGAAACTCCTCAGGCGTGTACCTGACCACGCAACGAGGCGCGAGGCTGCTTCGCATGAGTATTTTGTCGTCTTTGCGTCCTATCTCTGCGCACTCACTCGACGCACAAAAGGATGATCTACGCCATCCGGCACACTTCGGCCGCGCCTCATAGATCTTCATCGCAGGTCCTTCTAGCCTTCGGCCTCGATCATTTGAATAAAAGGACGACGCAGCGCGAGCTGCTGCCCGTACACGCGCAGAATAGATCCACAGCGATCTTAGGGAACGTGCAAACTCAGCAACCGCTTCATCAACAGCGGGAGGCGCGGCCTAAACCTTCTCCCAGCCGCAGTTAGCTAGACCAAGTCGTCGAACTCACCAGCACGAATGCCTTGAACCAGCGCTAGGAACTCTTCGGGGGAGTATCTGACCACGGCACGTGGCGCGAGGCTGCTCCGTACGAGTATTTTGTCGTCTTTGCGCCGTAGCTCTGCGCACTCACCGGTGGCGCAGTAGGACGAGCGCCTCCAGGCGGCTCGCCGAGGTCGCAGCTCAAAAAGCTTCATCCAGCCCTCTGGTTATCGAAGCCTCACGCCATTCTGAGATCGGCGGACGGTTGATCTTATTGATCAGGACCGAGCGGCAACGGCTAAACCCGAAAATCGGCGCCGCCGGGCGTGTCACACGTTGATTGCGCCGCACGGCTTCACCATGTTTTCCCTGGTCCGGGCCTCCGTAACCCACGGTCAAGGCAACATGTGCCGACGACGTGGCTGCACGCCCGTCCGGTCGCGGCGCGATCCTGCCACGCGCGCTGGACCAGAGAGGTAGATGCCTGTCGGCCCGAAGGCTTCTGTCGCGACCAGCCTTACTGACCAAGGCCAGATGTAGCGATCCCCGCCGCGCTGCCACGGTATGCGGAGAACACACATCAGTCCGGGATAGCCGTCGCGATTTCCGCAATCATCGTCCTGGACTCGTCCGGCGAGGCGGCCATGGCCCACATGGCGCCGAACGCCTGCTGATACTCAGCCAAACCCTCGCCAGGCCCTAGGTAGAGATCGGTTGTAAGTCCTACCACGCCTTCGACGAACACGACGCCCTCAAAGGGAGGTTTGCCGAACGACAGGATGATGAACTTATGCGTGATGACGGGCAGGATTCCTGCCTGAAATGGCAGCACGCGGATCGTGACGAGGGGCAGCTCCGAAGCGTCCAGCAGGTGCTCGAGCTGTGCCCTCATGACGCGATTGTCGCCTGCAGGGCGACGGAGGACGGCCTCGTCGATGACAGCATGGAGTTGCGGCGGATCGGCTCTGGTAAGCAAGCCTTGCCGCTCGATTCGACCGGCGACGCGCCTGTCGATCTCGTCTGCTGACAGTGGAGGATAGACAGCCTGGAGCACGGCTCGCGCGTAGTCGGTTGTCTGCAACAGGCCAGGAACGACTCCAACTCCGAAGTCGCTGATCGACGCAGCCGCGGTCTCGAGGTCGACGTATGTCTTGTAGGGCAGATTCCGCGACTGCCACCACGTCTGCTGCTTGCCCTCTGCGGCAAGGGCGATGAACTGTTGCCGCCGTTCGTCCTGCACGTCGTACAGGTCGCACAGATCTCTGATATCCCTAGCCGAGACGCCCCGGAGGCCGTTTTCCAGACGGCTCACCTTGCTGGGGGAGCAGCTGAGCTGCCCTGCCACCTGCTCTACCGTCCAGCCGCGCTCGTTCCGGAGGCCTTTCAGCAGGACCCCGAGTTCACGCCGACGGAGAGTCGGACTGGCGGACGTCGGCAACTTCCGTCACGTCCCTCCCGGTGGACGCGCCTCGCCTCACAGGACCCGAGATTCGGTCGCGGCAGCACTCTAGTGCCAAGAAATGGCACTTGCCAATGGCACTTGCCAAAGTCACCATTGAATCACCAGGCAGTTTCCTCAAGACTCGCTCGCTGAGTGAGCCGGCGAGGCGGTAGGCAGCCGCCTTGACATAGATCGCCGCCGACTGCACGGCGGCGGAGGGGAGGCGTGTCTGACGATCCAGTGACCCAGCGCTGCTGACGCATCCAGCGCACCCTGCGCACCGCAGAACTGCTACTCAGCGTGTCAGGAAGCCATTGGGCCTGACACACACGGCGCGGCCGATGTTGCCGCATCGACCGCGCCATCTACCACTAATCCCGGTCCAGGACAGGACAGGTCAGCGATAGGGATCATGCTACCGACCTGGTGACGGATTGCAACCGTCCGTTTCCCGGAAGTTGCAGGTCCTCGCCTGCCCCACCTGGACACATCCAGCGATCGGAGCAGGAGATGCACGTAATGATCGTCTTCCTGGCGGTCGCCGCGGTGGCCTTCTGGCGGGTACTCCTCCGACTGGTCCTCGCGCTGATCGCCGTCGCGGTACTGGTGGCCGTCGCCACCGGGATCGCGACTCTGATGCACTAGCACGCCGACTGTCGGCCGGCACGGGCGCCGGCCGACAGCGTCGTTAGCGAGATCGTCGGCGCAACTGGCGGCTGCCGACAAACATCAGGAGCCAGCCCGCGCCGGCGACGCCGGTGCCAACGGCGGCCACCGCCATTCCGTCGAACCCTTGGTTAGGTGCCGTCGCCGGGTGACCCCGACTAGTTGCGGCCCGGCTGGCGGTCGCAGCAGTCGTGCTGGCCGCGGCCGCAGCGTTCTGGGCCGGCGTGGCGCTGGCCGCTGCGGCGCTTGCCATCGCAGGCCCGGTTAACAGCACTCCGGCCGCGATCGCCCCTACTCGTCCTTGCCATCGTCGAGCCCGCATCCGCGCTACCCCCAGACCGGCCGGTGGGCAGGCTGGCCCCGGATGCGCCCGCCCCGTACCGCGTGCATCGCAACCGCAAATCACTCACGGTTACGATTGGTAGCTTAACGCGACGGTGAGCAGTTCAACAGGCTTTTCCAGGTCTCGTGCAGACTTGTTCTCACTGCAGAGCGCGGCGAGAGTGCAGACAGCGCCCGTTCGGCTTCGCCGCATGCGACGATGCTGCCGGGACCAGGACGACATGCAGATGGCAGGACCCGGCCGGCGGCGACAGCCGTCAGGCCTCATCTAACTCGCTGACTACGCGTGGCGGAATAGCAGTACGCCGCTCATAGTTAGCGAAAGTAATGAGTCAGGTTAATGAGGATGACGACGCCACAGCAGACCAGGTCCGACGCGGGCCTCGCCTCCGCACTGCGGATCTCGGTGAGCCGACTCGCGCGAAGGCTCCGGGCGGAGCGCTACACCAAAGGCTTGGAACCCGGCCTGTCCGATACGCAACTGGCCGCGCTAGCGGCACTCGAGCGGCACGGGCAGATGACGCCTGGCGAGCTCGCCGATCACGAGAAGGTGCAGCCGCCGTCCATGACGAGGGTGATCGCGGTCCTGGAGGAGCGCGGCCTGGTGATGCGCGCGCCGCATGCCACCGACCGGCGGCAGGTCGTGCTGACCGTGACGGAGAGCGGCCGGGCGGTCGTCCAGCAGTCTCGGCGGCTGCGGGAAGCGTGGCTGGCGGTTCGACTGCACGAGCTGACGCCGCAGGAACGGGCGACGCTGCGGGCAGCGGCACCAATACTGGAGAAGCTCAGCCAGTCCTGAGCCGGCCACCCCGCTGGGGGAGCCGGACCTTCGGCTCACTGCAGACCAGGAACTACCGGCTGTTCGCGGCGGGCCAGGTGGTCTCCAACACGGGCAGCTGGATGCAGCGCGTCGCGCAGGACTGGCTGGTGCTCGAGCTGACCCACAACAGCGGCACGGCGCTCGGCATCACCACGGGGCTCCAGTTCCTGCCGATGCTGCTGTTCTCGCTCTGGGGTGGCGTCATCGCTGACCGCTATTCCAAGCGGCGGATCCTCATGGCCACGCAGACGGTCATGGGGGCTCTCGCGCTCATCCTCGGCGTGCTCGCGCTGACTGGATCGGTGCGGATCTGGCATGTCTACTTGCTGGCCTTCGCCCTCGGGCTGGTGACCGTCGTCGACAACCCCACCCGTCAGGCGTTCGCGGTCGAGATGGTCGGCAAGGACGGAATGGCCAACGCCATCGCCCTGAATAGCGCCGTCTTCAACCTCGCGAGAATTGCCGGCCCCGCAGTAGCAGGTATCGTCATCGGCGCGCTCGGCACCCCGGCTGCGTTTCTCGTGAACGCGGCGTCCTACGGCGCCGTGCTCATCGGGCTCAAGCTGATGCGCCCGGCCGAACTGCACCCCGCCCGCCGAGCGCAGCGCGGGCCGGGCCAGCTGCGGGAGGCGCTCTCCTACGTGCGGGCCCGTCCCAGTTTGTGGATGCCGCTGATCCTGATCTTCTTCGTGTCGACCTTCGGAATGAACTTCCAGGTCACCAACGCGCTGATGTCGCGAACCGTCTTCCACACCGGGGCGAGCGCGTTCGGCCTCGCATCGGCGGTGTTCGCAGCGGGCGCGCTAGGCGGCGCCCTGCTGGCCGCGCGGCGGAGGCGGCCCACGCTGCGGCTGCTGGTGGCCACCTCGCTGATGTTCGGCGTGTTCGAGATCGTGACGGGCCTCGCGCCCGACTACCTGACATTCCTGGCCGCGCTCGTGCCAACCGGCCTGGCGGTCCTGACCTTCACCACCGCCGCCAACTCGAGCACGCAGCTGGGCACCGCTCCCGACATGCGCGGTCGCGTGATGGGCCTGTACCTGCTCGTCTTCCTGGGTGGCACGCCGCTCGGCTCACCGCTGGCTGGCTGGATCGCGGCTGCGTACGGGGCCAGAGCCAGCATGATCTTCGGCGGAGTGATTTCGGCGGTGACCGCCGTAGTCGTGGCGGCCCTGCTAGCGCGGCGGCGTGGCGTCCCGCTCCGGACCTACCTGCGCCCCGCCGAACTCTCGCGGATCACGGCGTAAGAACGGAACCCACAGGGCCACACCGTGCGGTTTCCGACCGAATCTGCGCCGGGATTGTCACGTTTGATTCTCGCGCAAACTCCACAAGGTCTTCCTGAAACTCCACAAGGTCTTCCTGAAACTCCCCCAAGGCAATCCTTGGCGGCCTCGGAAAGGTCGGCCCGACTCGCCTGCTACCACGACTTGCCTGGTACCAATGGGCGATGAGGCTGTTCGTGGCGGTGGAGCCGCCCGGCGCGGCCCTGGACGAGCTGGACGAGGCCGTCGCCCCGCTGCGCGCGGCGCGGCCTGAGCTGCGCTGGACCGCCAGGGCGTCCTGGCATCTGACGCTGGCCTTCCT
>JASHOE010000097.1 GCA_030041275.1 Streptosporangiaceae bacterium | reverse complement strand
CACGCGCGTCGCGGGTCAGGAAGCCAGCGCGCTTCAGCGTCGGCCGACTGTCCGGATCCACGAGGGTGAGCGCCCTGGCGATGCCCAGGCGCAGCGCGCCGGCCTGGCCGGTAACCCCGCCGCCGACGATCCGGGCTACGACATCAAACTGGTCCTCCGCGCCAAGCGCCACCAGCGGCTCGCTGATCAGCTGCTGGTGCACCTTGTTCGGGAAGTACGTCTCGAGGGTCCGGTCGTTGATCTTCCACTGGCCGCTGCCCGGCTGGATCCGGACCCTGGCGATGGCCTCCTTGCGACGGCCGGTGCCCAGCGCCGTGCCGGTCACGACCGGCTTGCGCACCGAAGGCTTGGGCCCGGGGCTGTCGCCGGTCGATGTCGTGTATTCCGACGGCTGCTCCTCGGAGGCCTCCGCCACCGGTCCGGTTTCCAGCGTCTCAGTGGACTCTGCCACGTCGTCTTCCTCGTACTTCCGCTTGAAGTCTGCCTGCTCTGAACCGTTCAGCACGCGCTAGCTAGCGCTCCGCTGCTGACTGACCTGGTTGATCTCGAAAGGCACCGGCCGCTGCGCCTGGTGCGGGTGCTCGGGGCCCGCGTAAACCTTGAGCTTGCGCAGCATCTGCCTGCCGAGGGTGTTCTTCGGCAGCATGCCCCTGACAGCCTTCTCGACGGCCCGCTCCGGGCTCCTGGCCATCAGCTCCGCATACGACATCGAGCGCAGCCCGCCCGGGTACCCCGAGTGCCGGTAGGCCATCTTGTCGCGCAGCTTGTTGCCGCTGAGCGCGACCTTGGCGGCGTTGACGATGACCACGAAATCGCCGGTGTCGACGTGTGGCGCGAAGACCGGCTTGTGCTTGCCGCGCAGCAGCACCGCAGCCTGGCTGGCCAGTCGGCCGAGAACGACGTCCGATGCGTCGATGACGTGCCATTGGCGCTGGATGTCAGCGGCCTTGGGGCTGAATGTGCGCACAGTCATAAGCCTTCGCGTGTGAGTCGGAATCTGCTCGCGCCGGGGACATATCCTGCCTTGGCACGAGAATCCGCAGGTACCGGTCGCAGCTCACCTGCCCGGCAGGGCAGACGGCGGGCATGCCAGTACGCATGGACGCCCATCGAGGATACCGGCCCTCACCAGGCCTGGTCAAAGCGAGGCACGGGCTGGCCACCGGGAGGTAGCCGTTGACCAGCCATAAAAGGTCGACACCGCCTAGCTAGCCGCGCTGGGACGATACGCTCAAGCGCATGCGAGTACCGGCTGACGACAGCGGGGCCGAGCAGAGGCGCCACGGGCGGAGAGCGAGGCCAGCCGACTCTGCCGGGCTGCCGGGCTCGGTCGGTGAGCGCGGGCGGTACCAGGCCGCCGACCCTCGCGGCGCCGGCGGACGCGGGGCTCCGGCGGGTGGGGCTTCAGTCGGGCGCCACTCGGCCAGCCGGGCCGTCTTCACCCCTGGCTACACCCGTGCCGAAGCGGACCCCGATCCGCGCCGTCGCCCGGTGGCTGACGGGCAGTCTGACGCTGGCCGCGGCGCGGCGCCCGGCCATTTGCCGCCGGTCGGCAGCACTGCAGGGCGGGGTCCAGTGCGCGGCTACCCGCCGGCGCCCGGCCAGCCGCCCCCGGTTTATCCGCCCGGCCAGTTCACCGCGTGGAACCGGCGCAGCGACGGCCGGCCAGGCCGCACCCCGCAGCCGGGCGGCCAAGACGGACAGCCGAACGGAACAGGCCCCATCAGCGTCCAGCAGGCTCAGCCCCCGCCGCCGGCCGACGGGGCGGGGCGGTATTACACCGACGACCCCGACCCCGCAGCCGATCCCGGTTACTCCATGCTGGCGGTCAGCGATCCGGCCGCCGACGTCACGTCGACCCAGACCTGGCGTGCGGTCGCCGAGGGCCGGGCGACCGGGATCTGGACCGCCCCGGCCGGACTTCGCGAAGGCGGGCCTGGCGCCATCACGCCCGACAGAGCCGGGGCCACCGACACCGGACCAAACCCCCGGGTCAGCACCGGACCGAACCCCCGCGTCAGCAGCGGACCGAACCCCCGCGTCAGCACCGGGCCGAACCCCCGCGTCAGCACCGGGCCAAACGCCCGCGTCAGCGCTGCTGCCGACCTCGCGGCAGGCGGAGACGCCACCGGGACCGAGCAGGCCGCAACCGGCGGACGGCGGCGGACGGGGCGCACGCGCCGTCGCCGATCCCGCAGCGTCACGCTGGCGATGGCTGCTGCCCTGGTGCTCGTCCTGGGAGCCGCCACCACCCTGGTCTACACGGTGCTGCACACCTCGCCAAAGCCGAGGCTGACGGGCCAGTCGACCAGCAAGCCGCGCACTACCGCATCGCCCAGCGCGAGCCTTGGACCGTACGGCCTCATCGCCTCGCGCCAGACCGACCCGCAGCCGCTAACCCTGGCCGAGCTGTTTCCGGCGAGCTTCAACGCCATTGGCGTGACCATGACAAGCGTGGCCACCAATCTGAGCACCAACTGCGCCAGCGCGATCGTCGGCGCCACGCTGCAGTCGGCGGTCGGCGCGGCTGGCTGCACCCAGGTCGCCAGGGCGACGTATGTGGACGGGCCCGGCAGCCTCATGGGCACGATCGGCGTGCTCAACCTCAGCACCGGAGAGGCGGCAAAGACCGCAGCCCAGTCGGCCGACGCCAACGACTTCATCAGCCAGCTCACCGCCTCCAGCGGGCCGGCGGCAAAGATCGGGCAGGGCACCGGCATCGAGGAGGCCCTGGCCAAGGGCCATTACCTGATCCTCGTCTGGGCCGAGTTCTCCAATCTGGGGACTCCGACCGCGCAGAACAGCAACCTCATCGAGCAGTTCATGACCCTGCTGGTGCAGAACACCGCGAACAAGGACCTGACCACCCGGATGCTGACCGGCCAGCCGTAGCCGCCCGGCTGCCGGATAGACCCTTATCGAGCCGTAACGAGGCCCACCTGTGCGCGGCCGCGCGCGGGGCACGGTCGTTTCCCTGTCATCAGGCGCTGGTGCGCGTGCGACGGGTCGCAGCAGCCCGCGCCGCCATCGCACCCGGATCCGGATAACCGACCTCCTCCAGGCACAGCGCGTGGGCCGGCGCGACGCGGACGGCCGGGTCGCGGCGCCGACCCGCGAGCACGGCACCTGGCCAGTCTCTCGCCCTGCTGCCGTCGCCGACCGCCAGCAGGGCGCCGGTCAGCGCCCGGACCATGTTGTGGCAGAACGCGTCGGCGACGACCGTGCCCAGGCAGATGCCCGGCTCGGTCCTGGCCCAGTCCAGTCGCAGCAGCTGGCGGATGGTGGTGGCGCCCTGCCGGGCACGGCAGAAGGCGGCAAAGTCGTGCTCGCCGAGGCAGCTCGCCGCGGCGTCGTTCATCACGTCCAGATCGAGGCCGCGGAAGTACCACAGCGTGTCGTGGCGCCGCAGCGGATCAGCGAGGGTCGGATCGTCGCACACCCGGTAGGTATATCGCCGCCACAGCGCCGAGAAGCGCGCGTCAAACCCGGCCGGGGCCGGCCCGATCGCGGTCACCCGAACCGAGGGCGGCAGCAGCCGGGCCAGCCTGCGATCAGCGGAGTCAGCTGCGGCTGCCCAGCGCTCGGCCGGCACGTCG
This sequence comes from Streptosporangiaceae bacterium, assembly GCA_030041275.1. GTDB lineage: Bacteria > Actinomycetota > Actinomycetes > Streptosporangiales > Streptosporangiaceae > JAJYUU01. The sequence continues at coordinate 13,006 of JASHOE010000097.1, read as the reverse complement.
ACGTGCGCCACCTGACCTCGCGCGTGCACGCCGGCGTCGGTGCGCCCCGCCACGGTCAGCGCGGGCAGAGCTGGCAGCCCGAGCGCCCGCCACAGCGCCTCCTCGACCGCCTGCTGCACAGTGGGAAGGCCCGGCTGGGTCGCCCAGCCGTGGAACGCCGCGCCGTCGTAGCGCAGGTCCAGCCGGAGCCGGAGCGGCGCGAGCCCGGCCGACGCTGGCCGGCCGGGCTCGCACTCGGGTTCTGGGTTACTCGTCGGTGTCCTGCTCGTCGCTCGCCGCTGAGTCCTCATCCTCATCGGCCAGCTCGTCTGCCTCGTCGGCTAGCTCGTCTGCCTCGTCGGCCGGCTCCTCTGCCTCGTCGGCCGGCTCCTCGGCCTCGTCGGTCGGTTCGTCCGTCGCCGCCGACTCCGTCTCTCCCGAGTCGATCTTGGCAAATGCCTCCTCGGCCCAGTCCGGTTCTTCCAGCTCCGGCTCTGCGGCCGCGGTGGCCTCGGCAGCCCGGGCTCGCCTGGGCCTGGCAGCGGGCGCCGGGCGCCGGGTACGGCGGCGGCGCGTCTTCGGCTCGACCTCCTCGCGCACGAGCTCGATCACGGCGAGAGCGGCGTTGTCGCCCTTGCGCGGCCCGACCTTGGTGATGCGGGTGTAGCCGCCGTCGCGGCTGGCGAAGCTCGGCCCGATGTCGGCGAACAGCGTGTGCACGACGTTCTTGTCGGTGAGGACGGTGAGCACCTGGCGCCGGGCGTGCAGGTCACCACGCTTGGCGAAGGTGATGAGCCGCTCGGCCAGCGGCCGCAGCCTGCGAGCCCTGGCTTCGGTCGTGGTGATCTTGCCATGCTCGAACAGGGCGGTGGCCAGGTTGGCCATCATGTGCCGCTGGTGGGCAGGGCTGCCGCCGAGTCGGGCACCCTTGGTGGGCGTGGGCATCGAACGATTCTCCTGATTCAGCGCAGTCTGACGTCAACTGCTGTGGGCTGGCTTAGCGGGCGGCTGCCCGTCAGTACTCCTCGGTCTCGACGTAATCGTCGTCGTCGTCTGCGCCGTAGCTGTCGGCCGCCGTGCCTGGATCGAAGCCAGGCGGGGAATCCTTCAGGGACAGGCCCATGTCGTTGAGCTTCTGCTTGACTTCCTCAATCGACTTGGCGCCGAAGTTGCGGATATCAAGCAGATCCTGCTCGCTGCGCGCGACGAGTTCGCCCACCGTGTGGATGCCCTCGCGCTTCAGGCAGTTGTAGGAGCGGACGGTGAGGTTGAGCTCCTCGATCAGCAGCGCGAGGTCGGCGGCAAGGGCGGCGTCCGTCGGCGACGGCCCGATGTCGATGCCCTCGGCATCCAGGTTCAGCTCCCTGGCCAGGCCGAACAGCTCGACGAGGGTCTTTCCGGCGCTCGCGACCGCGTCCCGCGGGCGCAGGCACGGCTTGGTCTCGATGTCCAGGATCAGCTTGTCGAAGTCCGTCCGCTGCTCGACCCGGGTCGCCTCCACCTTGTAGGTGACGCGCAGCACCGGCGAGTAGATCGAGTCGATCGGGATGCGGCCGATCTCCTGGCCGGGCTGCTTGTTCTGCGCGGCCGACACGTAGCCGCGGCCGTGCTCGACCGTCAGCTCCATCTCGAGCTTGCCCTTGCTGTTCAGCGTGGCGATGTGCAGCTCGGGATTGTGCACCTCGAGGCCGGCCGGCGGGGCGATGTCCGCCGCCGTGACCGGGCCTGGACCCTGCTTGCGCAGGTACATGTGCATGGGCTCGTCGTGCTCGGACGAGACGACCAGGTTCTTGAGGTTCAGGATGATGTCGGTGACGTCTTCGGTGACACCAGGAACCGTAGAGAACTCGTGCAGGACGCCCTCGATCCGGATGCTGGTCACGGCGGCGCCGGGGATCGACGACAGCAGTGTCCGCCGCAGCGAGTTGCCGATGGTGTACCCGAAGCCCGGTTCCAGCGGCTCGATGACGAACCTCGACCGGAATTCCTCGACCTGGTCCTCGGTGAGGCTGGGGCGCTGTGCGATGAGCATGACTCTTCCTTTCCGCGCTGCCCGCTATATGACAGCGCGCCCGGCGTCGGCGGATCCCGCCGACGGTACTTCTGCGTGGGGCGATGCCCACGATTGTGGCCCTCCGGCCGACCCTGCTCCGCCAGCCGCGCTGACGAGGCCGGCCGTCAGGCCGGGTGCAGTTACTTCGAGTAGTACTCGACGATCAGCTGCTCCTGGACGAGCGTGTCGATCTGCGCGCGAACGGGCAGCGAGTGCACGAGCACGCGCATCTTGTCCGGGATCACCTCGATCCAGGCCGGCGGCGTCCGGTCGCCCGCCTCTGCCTTGGCGACGATGAACGGGGTCAGGTTCTGCGACTTCGCCGCCACCTCGGCGATGTCGTTCTCCTTGACGCGGTAGGAGGGGATGTCCACCCGCTTGCCGTTGACCAGGATGTGGCCGTGCCTGACGAGCTGGCGGGCCATGTCGCGGCTCTTGGCGAACCCGGCCCGGTAGACGATGTTGTCCAGCCGGGTCTCGAGGATCTGCAGCAGCGCCTCGCCGGTCTTGCCCCTGGTGCGAGCGGCCTCCTCGTAGTAGTTGCCGAACTGCTTCTCCAGCACGCCGTAGATGCGGCGGGCCTTCTGCTTCTCGCGCACCTGCAGCAGGTACTCGCTCTCCTTGGGCCGGTTCCGCCCGTGCTCACCCGGCGGGTAGGGCCGGATCTCGATCGGGCACTTGGGCGAGTCGCACTTGGCGCCCTTCAGGAACAGCTTGGTCTTCTCGCGGCGGCAGCGCTTGCAGTCCGCACCGGTGTATCGAGCCATCTGAGTTGCTTACTCTCCTGGTTGCCTGGCTTCGTGGGTCACACCCGGCGCCGCTTGGGCGGGCGGCAGCCGTTGTGCGGTACAGGGGTGACGTCCTGGATAGACCCGACCTCCAGGCCAGTGGCCTGCAGCGATCGGATCGCGGTCTCGCGTCCCGAGCCGGGGCCCTTCACGAACACGTCGACCTTCCGCATGCCGTGCTCCATCGCGCGGCGCGCAGCGGCCTCGGCGGCCATCTGGGCGGCGTACGGGGTCGACTTCCGCGACCCCTTGAAGCCGACCTGGCCCGAGGAGGCCCAAGAGATCACGCTGCCAACCGGATCGGTGATGGAGACGATCGTGTTGTTGAACGTGCTCTTGATATGCGCGTGACCATGCGCGATGTTCTTGCGTTCCTTCCGCCGGACCTTCTTGGCCCCGGCGGTGCGGCTCTTGGGAGGCATCCTGCTCCTCTACCTTGGAGGTGATCGGACCAGCTGCTGATGCCTGCGCGTCCAGCGCAGGCCGGCGCAGCGGACTACTTCTTGCCGGCCTTCTTCTTGCCGGCCACTGTCTTCTTCTTGCCCTTGCGGGTCCGGGCGTTGGTCTGGGTGCGCTGGCCATGCACCGGCAGTCCGCGGCGGTGCCGGATGCCCTGGTAGCAGCCAATCTCGATCTTGCGGCGGATGTCAGCCTGCACCTCGCGGCGCAGGTCGCCTTCGACCTTGTAGTTGGCCTCGATCCAGTCGCGCAGTCGGATGACGTCTTCGTCGCTGAGCTGATGCACCCTGGTGTCGCCGCTGACGCCGGTGTTGGCGAGCGTCTCGAAGGCCCGGGTGCGGCCGATCCCGTAGATGTAGGTAAGCGCGACCTCAAGCCGCTTGTCACGCGGCAGGTCGACGCCAACAAGGCGTGCCATCGCGGGCAGATCTCCTTCTCGGTCGGGAGGTCCTGCGCGCCGCTTCGCGTCCCTGCCCGGACGCGCCCCAGCCTCCCCTGGGGGTGCACCGTGGCTGGCCAGGCCGACCACGGCGTGCGGTGCGTGCTTGCTGCCGATCACTCGGCATGTGCATTTTGGTTTTCAGTTGTCTGGCGTCAGTTGGCGCCAGTGCCGGGCCGGTGACTCAGCCCTGACGCTGCTTGTGTCGCGGGTCAGAGCAGATGACCATGACCCGGCCGTGCCTGCGAATAATCCTGCACTTGCTGCAGATCTTCTTCACACTCGGCTTGACCTTCATCGGCTGGCCACTCTCTTGCTCATAGGGGTTACGTGTTTACTTGTACCGGTACACGATCCGGCCGCGACTGAGGTCATAAGGGCTTAGCTCAACGACGACTCGGTCATCGGGCAGGATCCGGATGTAGTGCATCCGCATCTTGCCGCTGATGTGGGCTAGGACCTTGTGCCCGTTGTCCAGCTCCACTCGGAAGAACGCGTTCGGGAGTGACTCCACGACCGTTCCTTCGATCTCGATGGCGCCGTCTTTCTTGGCCATGCCCTCCGCACTTCGCTGCTTGTCGGTGGTCCAGCTCGCATGGTTGCGAACTGGCGTTGTTAGCTGCTGGTCCGCTGCTCTGGCAGCCGCCTGAGCCCAGCCCGTACGCACGTGCCAATGCACGCTCATACGGGCACGGACGGCCCCGCTGACTGACAGCCGACTGGCGCGGAGAAACCTCCGCACGCCGACAACAGCTCATGGGCCGTAGAAAGTCTACGTCAGGTGCGCTGCCAACGCGAACCCAGCCGCGGGCAGATGCTCCACACAACTCGAACAGGAAACCCCTCCGGGGTATTCCCCATGTCAGGGGCCAGGCCGGCCCGGTAGATCCTCGTCACCGCGCGGCAGCTTTGCAGGGTCCTGCGCCGTCGGCCCGCCGACCTGCCCCCGGCGGCCTTGCGGATGCGAGCCGCTGATCCAGCGGCCCACCAGGATGGCTCCCCACGGCCCGGCGACCCACAGTGGCCACGGATAGCCGTGGCCGCCGAGCGCCCATACCACGAAGAGCACCAGCGTGATAGCCACCCAGCTGCCCCAGGCCGCTCGCCAGGCTTCTCCATGCCGCCTCGGCTGGTTCTGCCGGGGTTGCCGGGTTAGCGCGGCGTCCGGCAGCCGATACAGGTCGATGCCGGGCAAGTCGCGAAGCAGACCGTCGATCTCGCCGACCGTCTTAGCAGCAAAGGTGCTGTCAAGCCGGTCGTTGAACTCCTCCGCTGTCAGCCGCCCGGCGGCGTGATGCTCCCGCAGCAGACTAGCCGCTCTATCCCGGTCTACGTCAGATGCCCGGATATTGGGATCATAGGCCACGGCGAACCCCCGCGCCGCTCGCTCCCGCTGGGCGCACGGCGAGGCGGGCAGGTCGGCTAGCCCGGATGGGCTCGTCCCGTCTTAGCCGCATAGCGCCTCCACTGCGATGACTTCAACCTACCGCCCGCGGTTCGAGTGGGGTGTACACGAGAGCCCGCCCCCTAGGTCATGAACCTGCGCAGGGCGGCCATGGCGCGCGCGGTGACCTCTTCCACCGGCCCGGTCGCGTCGATGCCCAGGAGGATGCCGTCGTCGGCGTAGAAGGCGATCAGCGGCTGGGTTTGCTGGGCATAGACGTCGAGGCGGTGTCTGATGGTCGCTTCCCGGTCATCGTCGCGCTGGAACAGCTCACCGCCGCAATCGTCGCACCGGCCGGGCCGAGCGGGCGGCTCGAAGAGGACGTGCCAGATGCGTCCGCAGACCCGGCACGTGCGGCGGCCAGAGAGCCGCCTGACCACCTCGTCGTCCTCGACGACGAGCTCGAGCACCACGTCCAGCTTGGTGTCCCAGTCCGCCAGCAGTTTTCGTAGCGTCTCGGCCTGCGGCACGTTGCGCGGGAATCCGTCAAGCAGGAAGCCGCTCTGCGCGTCGTCGTCGGCCAGCCTGGCCTCCACCATGGCGATGGTGACCTCGTCGGGGACCAGATCCCCGCGTTCCATGTAAGCCTGTGCCTGCTGGCCTAGCTCAGTCCCCGTGCTCACGTTGGAGCGGAAGATGTCACCTGTCGAGATCTTCGGAATCGACAGGTGCGAGGAGATGAACTGGGCCTGTGTCCCCTTGCCCGCACCGGGGGGCCCGACGAGGACGAGTCGCACTACCGCAGGAAGCCCTCATAGTTGCGCTGCTGCAGCTGACTCTCGATCTGCTTCACCGTGTCGAGCCCGACACCCACCATGATCAGGATGCTCGTACCGCCGAGCGGGAACTGCTGCGTGGCGTCGAGGAGGCCGATGGCCACGACAGGAATCAGGGCGATTAGCGCCAGGTACAGCGAGCCCGCCGCGGTGAGCCTGCTGACCACGTGGCTGAGATACCCGGCCGTGGGGCCGCCCGGTCTGATGCCGGGAATGAACCCGCCGCCCTTCTTCATCCCGTCGGCCACCTCGTCCGGCGGGAAGGTGATCGACACGTAGAAGTAGGTGAAGAAGACGATCAGCACGAAGTACGAGACCGCGTAGGCCGGGTGGTCGCTGAACACGAGGTTGTTCTGCACCCAGTTTGCCCAGCCGGACGTCGCGTTGTGACCGAACAGCTGCGCCGCGAGCTGCGGGATATACAGCAAGGACGAGGCGAAGATGACCGGGATCACACCCGCCTGGTTGATCTTGAGGGGGATGTACGTGGACGTCCCCCCGTACATCCGGCGACCGACCATGCGCTTGGCGTACTGGATGGGGATCCGGCGTTGGGCCTGCTCCATCAGCGCCACGAAGGCGACGATCACCACCGCCATCAGCAGCACGAGCGCGAAAACGTACTTGGGCTTCTGCACGTAGATGCCCTGCAGCTGACTCGGGACGACAGCGATGATCTGGGTGAAGATCATCACCGACATGCCGTTCCCGACACCCTTGTCGGTGATCAGCTCGCCGAGCCACATGATCACGGCAGTGCCCGACGTCATGATGATGACCATTGTCGCGATCGTGAAGATCGACGGGTTCGGGATCAGGGTTGCCGTGCAGCCGGGAACCAGCTCCTTGGCCCTGGCCAGCGCGATGATGCCGGTGGACTGCAGGATCGCGAGCCCGATGGTGAGGTAACGGGTGTACTGGGTGATCTTGGCCTGACCGGTCTGGCCCTCCTTGCGGAGCGTCTCGAGCCGCGGGATCACCACGGCGAGCAGCTGCAGAATGATGCTGGCCGTGATGTACGGCATGATGCCGAGCGCGAAGACGGTCAGCCTGGAGATGCCGTTGCCGCTGAACAGGTTCAGCAGCTGGAACAGGCCCGTCTTGGAAGCCGTGGCCGTGCACACGCGGACGGCGGCCTCTGAGACACCTGGCGTGGGCAGCTGCTGGCCGAGCCGGAAGACAGCGATGATGAAGACTGTGAAGAGCAGCTTCTTGCGCAGGTCAGGCGTCCTGAACGCCCTCAAGGCCGCGGTCAGCATGCGCTATCCCCTAGTAGATCGTTGAACATCATCTGCCGCTCCTGTGCCGGGACAGCGCTGCTCGTCGCCACCGCGGGCACGGGCAGCCGTCCGCAAGCGCGACGTCGCACGCCGAAGTCTAACGTGCCGCGCACGGTCACAAAGCCATGCGTCGCGCCCGGATCGCGGGCACGCTGACACCGCCCGGTGCCTAAGCTCGCGCGAGGTGCGCGGGGAACAACCCCGCGCACCTGTGCACCGGCGGCAGCCATCGCTACAGCTCGGTGACGGCCCCGCCCGCTGCGGTGATCTTCGCGCGCGCCGACGCCGAGAAGGCATGCGCTCGGACCTGCAGCGCGACGCTGACCTCGCCCTGGCCGAGGATCTTGACCAGCTCACCGGGGCGGACCGCGCCGTTCGCCACTAGGTTCTCCGGAGTGACCTCGCCGCCCTCTGGGTACAGGCTGGCGAGCCGGCTCAGGTTGACGACCTGGTAGTGCGTCTTGAACTGCGCGTTCGAGAAGCCCTTCAGCTTGGGCAGCCTGCGGTGCAGCGGCATCTGCCCGCCCTCGAAGAACTCCGGGATGTTGCGCCGGGCCTTGCTGCCCTTGGTGCCGCGTCCGGCGGTCTTGCCCTTGGAGGCCTCGCCGCGGCCAACCCTGGTGCGCGGCGTGTGTGCGCCGGGCGCCGGGCGGAGGTGGTGGATCTTCAGCCCGGCCCGGCCGAAAGCGGCCGGCTCGGAGTCGTCCGACGCCGCTGCGGCGACCCGCGCCCGCTTGTCGCTGTCAGCCATCGTCTATTCGACCTCCTCCACGGTGACCAGGTGGCGCACTGCCTTGATCATGCCGCGGATCTCGGGGCGGTCCTGCTTGATCACCACATCGCCGATGTGATGCAGGCCAAGCGAGCGCAGTGAGTTGCGCTGCTCGGAGTTTCCGCCGATCTTCGATCGGATCTGGGTTACCTTCAGCTCTGTCATCTCGGCGCCCGCCTCAGCTGCTCTCGGCCTGGCCCGCGCCTGCCGGAGCGCTCGCCGCGGCCGCCCTGGCCCTCAGCATGGCTGCGGGGGCGACCTGCTCGATCGGCAGGCCGCGCCTCGCGGCGATCTCCTCAGGCCGGTTCAGGCTCTTCAGACCCGCCACTGTGGCGTGCACCACGTTGATGGGGTTCGACGAGCCGAGCGAGCGAGAGAGCACGTCGTGGATTCCCGCGCACTCCAGCACCGCTCGCACGGGGCCGCCGGCGATGACGCCGGTACCGGGGCTAGCCGGCTTGAGCAGCACGACGCCAGCCGACTCCTCGCCCTGTACGGTGTGCGGGATCGTGCCGCCGATCCGGGGCACCCGGAAGAAGGCCTTCTTGGCGGCCTCGACGCCCTTGGCGATCGCCGCCGGGACTTCCTTGGCCTTGCCGTAGCCGACACCCACCATGCCGTTGCCGTCACCGACCACAACCAGCGCGGTGAAGCTGAATCGGCGGCCACCCTGGACAACCTTGGCCACCCGGTTGATGGTGACGACGCGCTCCAGGTAGGCGGTGCCCTTCTCTGGCCCGGCCCCGCGCCGGTCGTCGCGGCGCTCGCGCCGTTCGCCGCCGCCTCCGGCGCCGCGCCGCGGTGTTGCTGCCATCAGATCTTCCTCTTCTGTCGTTGGGTGCGGGACCGCGGTGCGCTGCCGGTCACGGAGCCCTGCGTCAACCTCGCGCGACTCACAGCGTCAGCCCGCCTTCACGGGCGCCGTCAGCCAGGGCCGCGACACGGCCGTGATAGGCGTAGCCGCCGCGATCGAACACCGCCGAGCTGACGCCGGCCTTGGCCGCCCGCTCTGCCAGCAGCGCGCCTACCTGCTTTGCCTTCGCTGTCTTATCGCCGTCCGCGGCGCGGATGGACGCCTCCAGCGTAGAGGCTGAGGCAAGCGTGTTGCCAACCGTGTCATCGACGAGCTGGGCAAACGTGTTCCGAGCCGAGCGGGTGACGACCAGCCTCGGCCGGTCCGCGCTGCCCTCGATCTTCTTGCGGACGCGCAGATGGCGCCGCTGCCGGGCGGCGATACGCGGAGCCGACCTCCCGGTGATCCGGAGGTGCGCCCTGGTCTTCGTGCCAGACATGACTTACTTACCAGCCTTTCCGACCTTGCGGCGGATCTGCTCACCCTGATACCGCACGCCCTTGCCCTTGTACGGGTCGGGCTTGCGCAGCTTGCGGATGTTGGCGGCGACTTCGCCCACCTGCTGCTTGTCGATTCCCTCCACCACGAACCTGGTCGGCGTCTCGACCCGGAAGGTGATGCCAGCCGGGGCGGGCACCGGCACCGGGTGGCTGAAGCCGAGCGCGAACTCCAGGTCGCGGCCCCTGGCCTGGACCCGGTATCCGACGCCGACGATCTCCAGGGTCTTGCGGTAGCCCTCGGTCACGCCCGTGACCATGTTGGCGATCAGCGACCGGGACAGTCCGTGCAGCGCCCGGATCTCGCCCTCGTCGCTGGGCCTGGTCACCGTGATGACGCCGTCCTGCTGGCTGACCTCGATCGGCGTCGCCACCTCCAGGCTGAGCTCGCCCTTCGGGCCTTTGACCAGGACCTGGCGGCCGTCGATCGTGACGTCGACGCCGCTCGGGACGACGATCGGCATCCGTCCGATACGCGACATGGCTGGCTCCCTACCAGACGTAGGCGAGGACTTCCCCGCCCACGCCCTGCTTCTTTGCCTGCCTGTCGGTCATCAGGCCGGACGAGGTCGAGAGGATCGCTACGCCCAGGCCGCCGAGCACGCGCGGCAGGTTGTCCTTGCGTGCATACACGCGCAGGCCGGGCTTGGACACTCGCTTCAGGCCCGCGATGGAGCGCTCCCGAGTCGGTCCGAACTTCAGCGTGATCACCAGGTTCTTGCCAACCTCGGCATCCTCGACCTTCCAGCTGGCGATGTAGCCCTCTTGCTGGAGGATCTCCGCGATGTGCACCTTGATCTTGGAGTTCGGCATCGACACGGTGTCGTGGTACGCCGAGTTCGCATTGCGCAGACGGGTCAGCATGTCTGCGACCGGGTCGGTCATGGTCATGGCCTGGTGGCCCTCCTCGCCGTGGTTTCCGCTGTGCTGCTTAGCACCGGGACCTGCGGCGTGGTCGGTGGGCGCCGGAGCGCCCAGGTTGGTCGTTTACTGCGTGTCGTGCCGCGGGGCGGCACTTGTCGTTACCAGCTGGACTTGGTGATGCCGGGCAGCTCGCCGCGGTGCGCCATCGATCGGAAGCAGATCCGGCACAGGCCGAACCGCTTGTAGACAGCGCGCGGTCGGCCGCACCGGGAACACCGGGTATAGGCGCGTACCGGGAACTTCGGCTTGCGCTTGGCCTTGGCGACGAGGCTCTTCTTCGCCACGATCAGTTCTCCCTGAATGGAAAGCCGAGTCGCCGCAGCAGAGCGCGGCCCTCAGCGTCGGTGGTCGCGGATGTGACGACAGTGACGTCCATGCCGCGCTGCCTGTCGACCTGGTCGGGGTTGATCTCGTGGAACATCAGCTGCTCGGTCAGGCCGAAGGTGTAGTTGCCACGGCCGTCGAACTGCCGGTCCGACAGGCCGCGGAAGTCACGGATCCGAGGCAGCGCGATGGACAGCAGCCGGTCGAGGAACTCCCACATCCGGTCGCCACGCAGCGTGACATGCGCTCCGATCGGCATTCCCTCGCGCAGCTTGAACTGGGCGACGGATTTGCGGGCTCTGGCCACCGCCGGCTTCTGGCCGGTGATGATCGTGAGGTCGCGCACCGCGCCGTCGATGAGCTTGGCGTCCCTGGCAGCCTCGCCGACCCCCATGTTCACCACGATCTTGGTGACCGTCGGGATCTGCATAACGTTCGGGTAGCTGAACTCTTCCCGCATCGCAGCGGCGATCTCGGCGCGATACCGCTCCTTGAGCCGCGGCACCGTTCGCTCCGGCACTGGCGCGGCGCTGTCAGTAGTCGCAGCCATCAGACGTCCTTACCGCTGGCCCGGGAGACCCGGACCTTCTTGTCTCCGTCGGTCCGGTAGCCGGCCCTGGCGGGCTTCTTGGTGTCCGGGTCGACCAGCGCGACGTTGCTCACGTGGATGAGGGCTTCCTGGGTGACGATGCCGCCTTCCTTGGCGCCCCGCTGGCCCTGGTAGTTGACCTTCGTGTTCTTCCTGATCAGGTTCACGCCCTGGACGAGGACTCGCTGGCTGTCCAGGCGGACCGCGATGACGGTGCCCTCGCGACCGCGGTCCTTGCCCGCGATCACCACGACCTTGTCGCCCTTCTTGATCTTCATCTTCTTACCTGCGGCCATCACAGCACCTCCGGAGCGAGCGAGATGATCCGCATGAAGCGCTTCTCCCGCAACTCGCGGCCCACGGGACCGAAGATGCGGGTACCGCGCGGGTCACCGCCATCCCTGATGAGCACGGCCGCGTTCTCGTCGAAGCGGATGTAGGAGCCGTCGCCGCGGCGCCGCTCCTTGCGGGTGCGCACCACGACGGCTTTGACGACGTCGCCCTTCTTGACCCCGGCGCCGGGGAGGGCATCCTTGACGGTGGCGACGATGATGTCGCCGATGCCCGCGTATCGCCGGCTCGAGCCGCCGAGCACCCGGATGCACAAGATCTCCTTGGCCCCGGTGTTGTCGGCGACCTTGAGTCGCGACTCCTGCTGGATCACGTCAACTCCTGCTTCCTCGCCCACCCGCCCCGGTGATCCGGGACCGGCGGTCCTGAGTTACTTGGCCTTCTCCAGGATCTCCGCCACGCGCCAGCGCTTGGTCGCCGACAGCGGACGGGTCTCCATCAGCAGCACCCGGTCGCCAACGCCGCAGGCGTTCTCGCCGTCGTGTGCCTTGTACTTCTTCGTACGGCGGATGACCTTGCCGTACTTGGGGTGCTTGACCCGGTCCTCAACCTCGACGACTACGGTCTTGTCCATCTTGTCGCTCACCACGTAGCCCTCGCGGACCTTGCGGTAGCCCCGCGTCACGGCGTCGGCGCTCGCCTCACTCATCGCCCGCATCCTCACTCTCGACAACTACGATGCCGAGCTCGCGCTCCCGCTTCACCGTGTAGATACGCGCGATCTCCTTGCGGACCGCACGCAGCCGACCATGGCTCTCCAGCTGACCAGTGGCGGCCTGGAAGCGGAGATTGAACAGCTCGATCTTCGCCTCGGTCAGCTTCAGGTCCAGCTCTTCCTCGGTCGCGGTCCGCAGGTCAGCGGCTGCCAGTCCCTTGGCCATCACGCCTCCCCGACTTCGCGTTTGACGAACTTGCATTTCATCGGAAGCTTGTGCATCGCCCGGAGGAGTGCCTCCCTGGCGACCGGCTCGGGCACGCCCGACAGCTCAAACATCACCCGGCCTGGCTTCACGTTGGCGATCCACCACTCAGGCGCGCCCTTGCCGGAACCCATCCGTGTCTCGGCGGGCTTCTTGGTCAACGGGCGGTCAGGGTAGATCGTGATCCACACCTTGCCGCCACGACGGATGTGCCGGGTCATGGCGATACGAGCGGCCTCGATCTGTCGGTTCGTGACGTAGGAGTGCTCGACCGCCTGGATGCCGTACTCGCCGAAGGTCACCCTGGTGCCGCCCTTGGCCGCGCCGTGCCGATCCGGCCGGTGCTGTTTGCGATGCCTGGTCCGCCGCGGGATCAGCATGACTAGCCCTCCTCACCCGGCGTCGGCGCAGACTCTGCCGGACCCTGCGCGTCCGGCACCGCGTCGGCCGCCTGGGCCTGCCGGTCGGTGCCGTCTGGCGATCCGGGCCGGCGACGCTGCCCGCGCTGCGGACGATCGCGGTCACGATCCCGGCCGCCGCCCGGCCGCTGGCCAGCGC
>JASHOE010000014.1 GCA_030041275.1 Streptosporangiaceae bacterium | reverse complement strand
CACGCGCGCGGCGCCCGGAAGTCGCCGGACGCCCAGTGCTATACCCAGGAAACGGCGCCTAGATAACGCCGCGGAATGCCAGTGCCGTTCCGGCTACGAGGCCGTCTTGCGCAAGCCGGGCAAGGTCACCATCAGCGCAGGTCGCCGTTGACCATTCCGGCCGGCGGCCCTGGCAGCGTGACGAGGCCGAGCTCGGCCGGCCCGGACAAAAGCCGGTGGTCGGGCAGCACCCGCACGGTGTAACCGAACGGACCTGGCGGACCGAGCCGAGCCGAGCCGACGTACCTGGCCACGCCGTCCGCGGTCAGTGTGCCGTCGAGGCGCAACGGCGACGTAGCCGGGTCCATGATCTCGTCGGCGTCGCCGGCCCGCCCGTATACGACCTCGACGCGCACGTCATCGGGCCGAAGCTCGCCGAGCGCGACGCTGGCTCGCACGGTGAGGTGCCCGCCCGGGCTCAGGTCGCCGTCGCCGGCGGACTCAACCAGTTCAACCCGGACGCCGGGCCACGCGGCGCTGACACGTTCCTTCCAGGCGGCCAGCTCCTCGGCCGCGCCGAAGCCGGGATCGTCGCCTGACCCGCCCGCCGGGGCGGGCGCCGCGAGCGCCCTCGACGCGCGCGCGGCGGGAGCGTAGAGCTCCGTCACGTACTCACGCACCATCCGCGTCGCGAGCGCACGCGGCCCTAGACCGCGCAGCGCGTGCGACACCATGTCGAGCCACCGGACCGGCAGACCGCCCGGCCCGCTGGTGTCGTAGAACAGCGGCGCCACCGACTTGCCGATCAGGTCGTAGAGCGCCGCGGCCTCGAGCTCGTCCCGCCGGCCCGGGTCCTGGACGTTGTCGGCCGACGGGATGGCCCAGCCGTTCAGCCCGTCGAACCACTCATCCCACCAGCCGTCGCGGATGGACAAGTTGAGTCCGCCATTGAGCGCGGCCTTCATCCCGGACGTGCCGCACGCCTCGAGCGGACGTAGCGGGTTGTTCAGCCAGACGTCGCAGCCCTGCACCAGCGTGCGGGCCATCGCCATGTCGTAGTCGGGCAGGAACACGATCCGGTGCCGCACGTCAGCCTGATCGGCGAACCTGACCAGCTGCTGGATCAGGTGCTTGCCACCGTCGTCGGCCGGATGAGCCTTCCCGGCCACGACAATCTGGACCGGCCGCTCCGGGTCGAGCAGCAGCGCGGTCAGCCGCTCCGCGTCGTGCAGCATCATCGTGAGCCGTTTGTAGGACGGCACCCGCCGGGCGAACCCGATCGTGAGCACGTGCTCATCCAGGACGCCGTCGATCCAGATCAGTTCGGCGTCGGAAGCACCGCGCTGACGCCATGACGCTCGCAGCCGGCGCCGCGCCTCGGCCACCAGCCGGGCTCGAAGGACCCGTCGGAGCACCCAGATCCGGGCCGGGTCCGCCGCGACCACGTTCCAGAACGCAGGGTCGTCGGTGGGGTCGGCGATCGCGGGATCCCTGGCTGCCCCCTGGTCGAGCTTCGCCAGCTCTACCATCTCGGTGGCCACCCAGGTCGGGGCGTGCACCCCGTTGGTCACCGACGTGATCGGCACCTCGTCCACGTCGAAGCCCGGCCACAGCCCGGTGAACATGGCCCGGGACACGGCGCCGTGCAGGCAGCTCACGCCGTTGACACGCTGCGCGAGCCGCATGCCCATGACGGCCATGTTGAACACCGCGGGATCACCGCCAGCGAACGTCTCGGCGCCGAGCGCGAGGATCTGGTCCACTGATGGTCCTGGCGCGGCCGGATCGCCCTGGCTGGCGAACTGCCGACCCACCAGCTCCCGCGGGAATCGGTCGATCCCCGCAGGCACCGGCGTATGCGTCGTGAACACGGTGCCAGCCCGGCTGAGCTCGAGCGCGACATCAAACTCGAGCCCCTGCTGCATGTATTCGCGGATCCGCTCGAGCCCGAGGAAGCCCGCGTGACCTTCGTTGGTGTGGAACACCTCGGGCTCGGGGTGACCGGTGCGCTCGCAGTACGCCCGGACGGCGCGCACGCCGCCGATGCCGAGCAGCAGCTCCTGGTGCAGCCGGTGGTCGTTGCCGCCGCCGTACAGCCGGTCGGTGACCTCCCGCAGATGCGGGTCGTTGGCCTCGACGTAGGAGTCAAGCAGCAGCAACGGCACCCGGCCCACCTGCGCCACCCAGATCTGAGCGGCCAGCGTCGCGCCGTCGGCGAGTGCCACCGTCACCCGGACCGGGGCGCCCGAGCGGTCGCGCAGCAAGGTCAGCGGCAGCCCGTTCGGATCGAAGGCTGGGTACCGCTCGGTCTGCCAGCCATCCGCCGAAAGCGACTGGGTGAAATACCCGTGCCGGTAGAGCAGCCCCACGCCGATGAGCGGGACGCCGAGGTCGCTCGCCGCCTTGAGGTGGTCACCAGCCAGGATGCCGAGTCCGCCGGAGTATTGCGGCAGCGCGGCGGTGATCCCGTACTCGGGCGAGAAGTAGGCGATCGCCGTAGGCAGCGCCGCGCCGGCACCCGCAGCACCGCCGGCCCCCCCGGCGAAGCCAGCACCGCCAGGCAAGCCAGCACCGCCGGCCAGCTGGTACCAGCGCGCGCCGGACAGGTACTCGCCGAGCTCGTCGCTGGCGGCGCCGAGCCGGGCCAGGAACTCCGCGTCGGCGGCCAGCTCGGCCAGCCGGCCGGGCGCCACCTCGGCGACCAGCGCCACCGGATCCTGCTCGGCAAGCCCCCGGCGGGCCGGATCGATGCTGACGAAGAGCTCACGCGTCCCTGCGTGCCACGACCAGCGCAGGTTCAGCATGAGCGCCTGGAGCGGCGCCAATGCCTCCGGCAGGGCGGCTTGGATGGTGAAGCGGCGGATAGCTTTCACGCCCCGGACCTTAACCGACGTAACGGAGTCAAACGTCCTCCCCCCGGTGGCCAAGGGAATATCTGGAGGGGAACGACCGATGCATGCCCGCGCGGCCGCCCGCTCATGCGCGGCCCGGGCGGCAGGCGGGGACCCGGTTCGGTATCGGCGGCCGGCGGATGGGTAGCTTTCCTCCGTGATCGGCAGAATCCCGATACTCGACGTGGCGCCTGTCGTTCGGCTGCCGGACGATCTGACGGGCTGTGCGCCCGCCAAAGCCGTGCCGAACGAAGTCTTCAGCGTGAGCGCCACGGTCTTCCGCGAGGGTCACGAGATGCTCGGGGCGGGCGTCGTTCTGCTCGATCCCGCCGGACGGCCGCAGCCGCTAGTCCGGATGCGCGAGGTGGCGCCAGGCACCGATCGCTACAGCGCCGACGTGGCGGCGACCTCGGAGGGGCTGTGGCACTTCGTGGTAGAGGCGTGGGGCGATCCGATCGCCGGGTGGCGGCACGACGCCGAGATCAAGATTCCGCTCGGGCAGGACACCGAGCTGATGCTCGCCGCGGGCGCACTGCTGCTGCAGCGCGCTGCAGCGCAGATCAAGACGACCACGGCCATGCCGCCAGCGGAGGCGCGCGAAGCCAGACGGGCCAAGACCGCCCTGGCGACCGCGGCCAGGCGACTCGCGGACGAGGAGGTCCCGGCCGCGCAGCGGCTGGCGGCGGCCACTGGAGCGGCCATCGACGCCGCGCTCGGCACGTTCCCGCTCCGTGACCTGCTCACGCGATCGGACAGCCATCCGGTGATCGTGCAGCGGGAGCGGGCCCTGTTCAGCGCCTGGTATGAGTTCTTCCCGCGGTCCGAGGGCGCGGTCCTTGACCCAACCCACCGCAGCAAGCCGAGATCGGGCACGCTGCGCACCGCGGCCAGGCGGCTGGATCAGATCGCCGACATGGGTTTCGACGTGGTCTACCTGCCACCGATCCACCCGATCGGCAGCACCGCGCGCAAGGGCCGGAACAACACGCTCGTCGCCGGGCCAGGCGACCCTGGCTCGCCGTGGGCGATCGGGTCACCGGACGGCGGTCACGACACGATCCAGCCTGAGCTCGGCACCATGGCGGACTTTGACGCCTTCGTAGCGCGCGCTCGCGCGCTCGGGCTCGAAGTCGCCCTGGATCTGGCGTTGCAGGCGTCGCCCGATCACCCGTGGGTGGACAAGCACCCGGAGTGGTTCACCACTCGCGCGGACGGCAGCATCGCCTACGCGGAGAACCCGCCCAAGAAGTACCAGGACATCTACCCGCTGAACTTCGACAACGACCCCGAGGGGATCTACGCCGAGGTGAACGCGCTGGTCCGGCACTGGATGGACCACGGCGTGCGGATCTTCCGGGTGGACAACCCGCACACCAAGCCGCTGCCGTTCTGGCAGCGGCTGCTGGCAGACATCGCCAGCACTGACCCGGACGTGATCTTCCTGGCCGAGGCCTTCACCCGGCCCGCCATGATGCACGCCCTCGCCAAGCTCGGCTTCCAGCAGTCCTACACGTACTTCACCTGGCGGAACACGGCCGCCGAGCTGACCGAGTACGGGCAGGAGCTCGCGGGTCCCGCGGCTGCTTACATGCGGCCCAACTTCTTCGTGAACACCCCGGACATCCTCGGCGGCTACCTGCAGCACGCCCGGCTCGAGGCGTTCGCCGTCCGGGCCGTGCTGGCCGCCATGATGTCGCCGTCCTGGGGCGTCTACTCGGGCTACGAACTGGGCGAGAACATTCCGCTCGTGCCCGGCAGCGAGGAGTACCTCGACTCGGAGAAGTACGCCTACCGGCCACGCGACTGGGACCGCGCGGACCAGCTTGGGCTGACCATCGCCCCGCTCTTGACGAAGCTGAACGCCATCAGGCAGGCCCACCCAGCGCTGCACTACCTGCGGAACCTGCGCTTCCACTACAGCGATAAGCCGGAGATTCTGTGCTTCTCTAAGCACACTCGGGCAGATTCGCCTGATAGCGCCGACATTGTGCTGACCGTGGTTAACCTGGATCCAGGCAACCCGCAAGAAGCTACTGTCTGGCTCGATACGGCGGCGCTCGGCCTCGACGCTGCGGCCGGCTTCGGCGTCACCGACGAGCTGACCGGGAAGAGCTTCCGCTGGGGTCAGGGCAACTACGTCCGGCTCGATCCGGCGGTCGCACCGGCGCACATACTCACCGTCACGAAGTGACGCGGCGACGAAGTGACGGTGAGCACATCGACCGGCTTGGAAGGCTTGGCCGCCCGGTCCGGTGTTGTTAAGTAGAAGGGGAACGTGGCCGTCGGGGACTTGGCCGCGGAATCAGGAGTAGTACCGGGCGAGGGAGCGGGAGTGGATCACCAGTCCGGGCACGCGGCGGAGGCGGGCGCGGCGGTCGATGGTGCGCCGGTGCCGGAGTTCCTGACCGGCGCGAGCGAGCCGATCACCGACACGTTTTCCTTCGAGACGCCCCGAGATCCGCACTGGTACAAGCGCGCGGTCTTCTACGAGGTGCTGATCCGCGGTTTCGGCGACTCCAACGGCGACGGCATCGGCGATCTGCGCGGCCTGATCGAGCGCCTCGACTACCTGCAGTGGCTCGGCATCGACTGCATCTGGCTGCTGCCGATCTACGCCTCGCCGATGCGCGACGGCGGCTATGACATCGCAGACTTCACGGCGATCTTGCCCGAGTTCGGCACCATCGGCGACTTCGTCGACCTGGTGGAGAAGGCGCACGAGCGCGGCATCCGGGTAATCGCCGACCTGGTCATGAACCACACCAGTGACCAGCACCCGTGGTTCCAGGCCTCCAGGTCAGACCCCGACGGGCCGTTCGGCGACTTCTATGTGTGGTCGGACACCGACGACCGGTACCCCGAGGCGCGGGTGATCTTCGTCGACACCGAGCAGTCGAACTGGACCTACGACCCGGTGCGAGGCCAGTACTACTGGCACCGGTTCTTCTCCCACCAGCCGGACCTGAACTATGAGAACCCGCGAGTCCAGGACGCCATGATCGAGGTGCTGCGGTTTTGGCTCGACCTCGGCATCGACGGGTTCCGGCTGGATGCGGTGCCCTACCTGTACGAGCGCGAGGGCACCAACTGCGAGAACCTCAAGGAGACGCACGAGTATCTGAAGCGGGTCCGGTCCGAGATCGACCGGCTCTACCCCGA
This sequence comes from Streptosporangiaceae bacterium, assembly GCA_030041275.1. Lineage (GTDB taxonomy): Bacteria > Actinomycetota > Actinomycetes > Streptosporangiales > Streptosporangiaceae > JAJYUU01. The sequence goes on along the minus strand of JASHOE010000014.1, from coordinate 6,971 downwards.
CCGGGTGCTGCTCGCCGAGGCCAACCAGTGGCCGGCCGACGTGGTGGAGTACTTCGGCGACGCGAGCGTGGGGGGCGACGAGTGCCACATGGCGTTCCACTTCCCGCTGATGCCGCGCATCTTCATGGCGGTCAGGCGCGAGCAGCGCTACCCGATCTCAGAAATCCTCGCCCAGACGCCGCAGATTCCGGCCAACTGCCAGTGGGGCATCTTCCTGCGCAACCATGACGAGCTGACGCTCGAGATGGTCACCGACGACGAGCGTGACTACATGTACGCCGAGTACGCGCGCGACCCGCGGATGAAGGCCAACATCGGCATCCGCCGCCGGCTCGCGCCGCTGCTGGACAACGACCGGGACCAGCTCCAGCTGTTCACCGCCCTGCTGCTGTCGCTGCCCGGCTCGCCGGTCGTCTACTACGGCGACGAGATCGGCATGGGCGACAACATCTGGCTCGGCGACCGGGACGGCGTGCGCACGCCGATGCAGTGGACGCCGGACCGGAACGCGGGCTTTAGCCGCTGCGACCCGCAGCGGCTCTACCTGCCACTGATCATGGATCCGATCTACGGGTACCAGGCGCTCAACGTCGAGGCGCAAGAGCGCAGCACAGGCTCGCTGCTGAGCTGGACCCGCCGCATGATCGACATCCGCAAGCGGCACCCGGTGTTCGCGCTGGGCGAGTATCACGAGCTCAACTCGTCCAACCCGAGCGTGCTGGCGTTCGTGCGGGAGTACCGCGCGTCCGACCCGGAGGGCGGCGCGGACCGGATGCTGTGCGTGAATAACCTGTCCCGCTATCCGCAGCCGGTCGAGCTCGATCTGAGCAGGTTCGTCGGGTCGGTCCCGGTCGAGACGATGGGCGGCGTTGCGTTCCCGCCGATCGGGGAGCTCAGCTATCTGCTGACCCTGCCCGGTTACGGCTTCTACTGGCTGATGCTCAAGCCGCCGGCCTCCTACGGCGCCTGACCGCCGCCTGCGCCCGGCACCACCGCGGCGGGCAGCCGCGGCAGGAAGAACTCCCAGCCGGCCCAGTGCTCGGCGTGTGCGCTGCGCCCCGCCTCGTCGTCGGCATGGGGGCCGTGCTCGATGGTCAGCACCGTGCCTGGCGGGGTGGCCGTCGCCGCCGCCTGCACCGTGACCGTGCTCGCCGGGTGCTCGTCGGCGTCGGCCCAGGCCCAGCTGAACCGGAGCATGCTGCCGGGCACGTAGTCGACGACGTGGCCGGCCAGCCGGGCAGGGCGACCGTGGCAACGATCATGGGCCCGACGTCGGCGATGCTGGTCGCGCTCGGGGCCGCATCGGTGTGGTCGGTCATGGGCTGGGGGCTCCCGGTCATCCATGGGCGCGGAAGGCGTGAAGTCGCCGCGATCTAGAGTAAACGGATGCAGCCACGGGCAGTAGGTGACCGTGCCTGACAGCACCGCGCGGCCAGCCAGCCCGCTCGGGCTGGCGCCGCTGACCGGACGGGACGCCACGGCGGCCCTGCTCGAGCTGCTCACCCGCTGGCTGCCCAGGCAGCGCTGGTTTCCTGGCCGTGGTGACCCGCTGGCCGACCTCCGGCTGATCTCGGACATTCCCCTCCAGACCGGCTATCCGGCCCTGCGACACCTGATCGTGGAGGCTCCGCTGCGGGCCGGCCGGGCCGCGTTCCAGGTTCCGGTCGGCTACCGACCCGACCTCCCCGCGGCCCTGGAATCAGCGCTGATCGGCTCCGTCGACGGTGTGGCCTGCTACGACGCGCTGCACGACCCCGAGCTCGCCGACGTCCTGCTCCGTGGCATCAGCGAGCAGCGGGTAGCGGGACGGCTCAGATTCGTCCGTGAGCCAGATGCGCCCGAGCTCGCGGGCGGCGGCCTGGACGGCCGCGTGCTCGGCGCGGAGCAGAGCAACACGAGCCTGGTCTTCGCTGATCACGCCATCCTGAAGATGCTGCGCCGGCTGTTTCCCGGCGCCAACCCGGATCTTGAGGTCGCGGATGCCCTGGCTCGGCTCGGCTCGACGCGCGTCGCGGCGCCGTACGGCTGGATCGAGACCGACCTCGACGGTGAGCTGGTGCTGCTCGGCGTGCTGTCGAAGTTCCTGTCCGGCGCCAGCGACGGCTGGACGCTCGCGCTGGCCAGCGTGCGCGACTCCGCCGCGCCGTCCACGCCGTTCGCGGCCGAGGCGAGGCTGCTGGGCCAGGCAACCGCCGAGCTGCACGCAGACATGGCCGCGGCCTTCGGCAGCCGGGAGCTGACCGCCGCCGAACTGGCTGAGCTCGCGGGCGACATGCAGCGAAAGCTGTCCGAGGCCATCGACCTCGTGCCTGACCTGGCACCGCACGAGGCCAGGATCCGGGCCGCATACCACGCCATCGGTCAGCTGTCCGAGCCGGTGAGCGCCCAGCGCATCCACGGCGACTACCACCTGGGCCAGGTTCTGCGAGCCCCGTACGGCTGGGTTGCGCTCGACTTCGAGGGCGAGCCCGCCGTCCCGCTCTCGGTCCGGCGAGGGGTCGCGCCGACCCTGCGGGACGTGGCCGGAATGCTTCGATCATTCGACTATGCGGCGCGGCACGAACTGATCGGCGAGCCCCGCGACGGCGCGCTGGCCGAGCAGGCTGGCGCCTGGGTACGCCGGTGTCACGACGCGTTCTGCGCGGGCTACGCGGCGGCCGGCGGAATCGATCCGGCCCAGCACGCCGCGCTGCTGCGCGCGCTAACCCTGGAGAAGGCGGTCTACGAAGTGGTCTACGAATACCGGCACCGGCCGTCCTGGCTGCCCATCCCGCTCGGCTTCGTGGCGGCGGCATGACCGCGGACATCCGGCAGGCGGACCAGGTCAGCCACGCCGAGATAGACCAGCTGCTTGCTGGTCATCACTACGACCCGCACGCGATCCTCGGCGGACATCCGGGCCCGGACGGCGTCACCATCCGGGCGCTGCGACCGCTCGCCGAGACCGTCACGCTCGTGCTGCCTGGCGGCAGCCGGGTGCCGATGCAGCACGTCCACCAAGGCGTGTTCTCGGCAACGGTGCCGGGGCACACGGTGCCCGACTACCGCATCGCGGTGACCTATCCCGGCGCCGACGAGACCGTGGGCGACGACCCCTTCCGGCATCTGCCCACCCTCGGCGAGGTCGACCTGCACCTGATCGCCGAGGGTCGGCACGAGGAGCTGTGGACCGTACTTGGTGCCCGCGTCCGGCCGAACCTCGGCGGTACGTCGTTCGCCGTGTGGGCGCCCAACGCGCGCGGCGTGCGGGTCATCGGGGACTTCAATCACTGGGACGGCCGGGCGCATCCGATGCGCTCGCTCGGCAGCTCGGGCGTTTGGGAGCTGCTCATTCCCGCTGTCGGCGACGGCGCGACCTACAAGTTCGACATCTGCGGCCCGGATGGCAGGTGGCACAGCAAGGCCGACCCGATGGCTGAGTGGGCTGAGCAGCCGCCCGCTACCGCGTCACGGGTGTTCGAGTCCCGCCACCAGTGGGCCGACGCGCAGTGGCAGGCTCAGCGAGGCGAGCGGGACCTGCTCGCCAGCCCGATGAGCATCTACGAGGTCCACCTCGGATCCTGGCGACCTGGCCTGAGCTATCAGGAGCTGGCCAGCCAGCTCACCAGCTACGTGACCGAGATGGGCTTTACCCACGTCGAGTTCCTGCCGGTCGCCGAGCACCCGTTCGGCGGCTCCTGGGGCTATCAGGTCACTTCGTACTACGCGCCGTCGGCGCGCTTCGGCACCCCGGATGAGTTCCGGTATCTGATCGACAGCCTGCATCAGGCGGGCATCGGGGTGTTCCTCGACTGGGTGCCGGCCCACTTCCCGCGCGACGTGTGGGCGCTGGCGCAGTTCGACGGCACGCCGCTGTACGAGCACGCCGACCCGCAGCGCGGCCAGCACCCGGACTGGGGCACGCTGATCTTCGACTACGGCCGCCCCGAGGTGCGCAACTTCCTCGTGGCGAACGCCATCTACTGGCTCGAGCAGTTCCACGCCGACGGCCTGCGGGTGGATGCGGTCGCGTCGATGCTCTACCTCGACTACTCCCGCAAGGCCGGGGAGTGGTCACCGAACTCGCTCGGCGGCCGGGAGAACCTCGACGCGGTGTCATTCCTCCGCGAGGTGAATGCCACCTGCTACAAGCGGGTGCCCGGCATCGCGATGATCGCCGAGGAGTCCACCGCGTGGCCCGGCGTGACCAGACCGGTGCACCTTGGCGGCCTGGGCTTCGGTTTCAAGTGGAACATGGGCTGGATGCACGACACGCTGAGCTATCTCAGCCGTGACCCGGTGCACCGCAGCTACCACCACGACGAGGTCACGTTCTCGATGATCTACGCCTACAGCGAGAACTACATCCTGCCGCTGTCCCACGACGAGGTCGTGCACGGCAAGGGCTCGCTGCTGCGGAAGTTCGCGGGCGACGAGTGGCGGCAGTTCGCTGGCCTCCGCTCGCTGCTGGCGTTCCAGTGGGCGCACCCGGGCAAGCAGCTGCTGTTCATGGGGTCGGAATTCGGCCAGGGAGATGAGTGGTCGGAGCAGGCCGGGCTGCAGTGGTACGTGCTGGAGTTCCCGCGGCACGCCGGCGTGCAGCAGCTCGTCAGGGACCTCAACGCCGCTTACGCCGGGCATCAGGAGTTGTGGCAGCTCGACAACTCACCGACGGGCTTCCAGTGGATCGACGCGAGCGACCGGGCGGGCAACGTGGTGTCCTTCTTGCGCTACTCCGCTGACGGTGACGTGCTCGCCTGCGTGGCCAACTTCGGCGCGATGCCGCACTACGACTACCAGATCGGACTCCCGTCAGCCGGTCCGTGGCTCGAGGTCATCAACACCGACGCCGAAGGGTACGGCGGCAGCGGCGTCGGCAACTACGGCCAGGTCGAGGCGACCTTCGAGTCGTGGCACGGCCGGCCAGCCTCGGCACGGCTCAGCATCCCGCCGCTGGGCGTGCTGTGGCTCGCCCCAGCACGACCTGACCGCAGCGCCGACCTCAGTCAACCGTGACCAGTTGCACGTGGGCGAGCTCGCCCGCGTCGATCTGCAGCACGCCGAATGTCCCGTGCGGCTGGCTGCGCCGGTCCGTGGGCGATCCAGGATTGAAGATCCGCAAACCGCCGTCGGTCAGGTCGAGCGGGATGTGCGAGTGACCGAAGACGACCAGGTCCGCACGCGGGAACGCGGCCCGCATCCGGCGCAGCCGCCCGGCCGCCGCGCCGCTGTCGTGAATCATCGCCACCCGCAGGCCATCGAGGTCGGTCTCGAGCGTGGGCAGCGCGCCCCAGGCGGCCACGTCCGCTCCGTCGTTGTTGCCGACCACCGCGTGCACCGGGGCGTACTGGGCTAGCTCGTCCAGCACGGAAGCGATGCAGACGTCGCCTGCGTGCAGGATCTGATCCGCCGAGCGCAGCTGAGCAGCCACCGACGCCGGGCAGGACTTCCAGCGGCGCGGCGCATGAGTGTCTGCCAGTACGACGACGCGCATGCCCCCATGGTGCCCGCCCCCCGGCCAGGACGAGGCGCGATGCGCGGGATCATAGACCCCCCCAGTCCCGGCGTGCTGACCTCAGCCGTACCGGGAGAGTGACCCAACCAGCACGGAGCAAGCCAGGCGCAGCGACGCCTCGCCCTGGCTAACGCAGTTAACCTCTGACGGCCCGTCGCGTGCCATCCCCGAATCCGGGGATGCGCGAAACGGGCAGGACGCCTAAACTTCCCGCGACCACATCCGCTCAGCCGCAGGACGCATCGTGACGCTCGACTCGGCCAGGGCCTCGGCGCACGTCACGAGCCCTGAGGGGACAGTAACCCCGATCCCGGAAGGGACGCAGCTGGTGTTCGGCCGCGGGCCGGACGCCGATCTCGTGATTCCGGCTGGTCCCGGCTTGTCCCGGCGGGCAGGCGTGATCAGCGCCGTGGCGGCGGGCGCCTGGGTCGCCAACATCAGCCACACGCACGCGCTGTATGCCGAGGGCGACGGGTACCGCATCCGGCTGCCGCGGCTGGATGAGTTCAGCGAGCCGTCCAAGGGCTGGTTCCTTCGCTCGGGGGCGGCGCTGGTCGGATCCCGCTCGATGCTGGACGAAGGCAAGCCACTCCGGCTCGTCGTGGTGCCGGCCGCAGAGCCGGCCACGGCAGCGTTCCCGCCGAGTCGGCTGGACGGCGACCCGACCCTGCTCCCGTTTTACCTCGACCCGAATACCAAGCTGTTCCTCGTCGCGCTGCTGTGGTGCAGGCCCTGGCTGGTCGACCCCGACCGGGCCTCGCCCCTGCCCAGGACACCGGAAATCGCGAGAGCCGCGCTGCAGGTGACCGAGGCGCATCACGAGCTGGCGTGCTTCGAAACCGACTCTGCGTTCCGGGACCGCCTGTCGGCGCGGGTCGGCGAGCACCTCAAGGTGCTGCGGCGCAAGCTCCAGGAGCGCGGCATGGTGCGGCCAGGCGTTCGCCTATCCGATGAGGTCGCGGTCGGCGCCCTCATCGAGAGCGGGATCATCACCACCGCCGATCTCGACCGGATCACCGACCCCGCGTGGTGCTCGCGCCAGGAAGATCTGTGGTGGATCCAGGATCGGTGACGCCGTCGGCCAGCAGGTAGCTAGCCGACCCTGAACCGGGCCTGCGCGCTGGCGCCTGCAGCGTCGGCGACGCGAACCGTGTAGGTGCCTGCGGGCAGCAGGCCGGCAAAGAACTCGTGGTCCTGGTTGACCGCGTAGTTGAAGGTGCCGTCGCGGTCGACCAGCGGGCGGATGCGCGAGGTGCCTTTCCCGATCAGGGTGATCGTGAGCCTGCTGCCCGCCGGCCACCACTGGCCACGAACGATGAAGATCGTGCTGCCGTCCCCGGTGGGCTGGCTGACGCCGATCGCCGCTACGCCTTGCGGCGCATCGGCCAGGCTCTCGCACGAGGTGCCCGGCGCTGCTCCGCCGCCGCCCGGCGGGCCTTCCCCGGGTGGCGGCGCGATGACCGGCCCAAGGCCGGTG
>JASHOE010000096.1 GCA_030041275.1 Streptosporangiaceae bacterium | reverse complement strand
ACAGCAGGTTGTCACTGTCGGGAATGACGGCAAACGGCACGCCGCCAACCCACCGGCCAGGGATCGCCGAGCCGATATTCACCGGTGAGCTCGCCCACGTCGTGCCGTTCGTCTTGGTCAGCGAGTACACCCTCGAGTCGGTACCGACGCCCACAAGAACCACGTCGCTACCCGACCCATAAGCACTGACAAACTGGTGCCACTGGCCGGGCAGCGAAGGTGTGTCCGGTGCATCAGGAAGAAACGTCGCGGTCCACGCAGACAGCCCGACATCGATGTCTGCCTGGGCCTCCTCCAGCGTGACTGAGGTCCCGGGCACCAACGTGGTGGGGTTGGTGCTGGGGTCGCCATACTGGATGGCGCGCCAGTCGGGGTTTGCAGCGAGCTGCGCCTCGGACTCTGCAAGGCTCCAGGCGTAGTTCGCCACCCAGTAGTAGACCTTCGCCGGATTCTTGATTGCTGCCTTGAGGGCAGCCAGGTTGTCGTAGCTGACATACAGCGTCGAATCCTCACCCCGGGCCTGGCGCTGCGCCACTGCCGCTGCTGCGGAGGAATCGGTACCGGCATACGGCTCGACGTCGGCCACGTCGGCATTCCCGGCGGCGAAGACGCTGAGAGAGGGCGACTGGTCGATCATGATAAGTCCCATGCCTGCCGCCTTGGCGGCAGCGATCTGCGCAGACGACGCCTCGATGCCATCCGATCCGGTGGCGTAGTACGCACGCACGCCGCCGTGCACGAGCGGCGCATTGTTTGCGTTGCTACCCGTGATGTCGATGAACTCGGTGTACGTCATCGCACTGCTCCTCCTGTTACCCCTGGGACCCTCGTGACGGTGACGCTGGATGTCCGGGCCGCATCGCGGTGGTGATTGTGAAGGTACGCCAGTACCCTCCAGCCCGAGTCGGAATTGGATGCGGCGCGGAACCTGGTCCCGATTCAGTCCGCGCAGTGCGGACGTGCCAGCCGCCATTCAGCGCGCCAATGTGGCAGAACGCGCTTATACGGGCACGTCAGGAGAGTTCAGAGCGGACCCAGGGGACGGTCGCTGGCCTGCGAAACGCAGGATAGTGTCGAATGGTGCAGCCCACGACTCGACATCAGCCGTCAGACCAGGCACCCGGTTCGACGCCACCCAAGGTCAGCACGCTTGGTGAGCTTCGCGCCAGCGGACACGAGCTTCGCACCGTCAAGCAGGAACTGCGGCACAACTTGCTCGAGCGGATGCGCACGGGCGCGGACGCCTTCCCCGGCATCATCGGCTTTGAGCAGACGGTGCTGCCCCATCTCGAGCGCGCGATCATCGCCGGGCACGATGTGATCCTGCTCGGCGAGCGCGGTCAGGGTAAGACGAGGCTGATCAGGACGCTCACCGAACTGCTCGACGACTGGACGCCCGCGGTCGCAGGGTGTGAGATCAACGACCACCCCTACGCCCCGGTGTGCGCCCGATGCCAGCGGCTCGCCGCCGAGCTGGGCGATGAGCTGCCGGTCATCTGGCGAACCCGCGCCGACCGGTATGGCGAGAAGCTCGCCACGCCCGACACCAGCGTTGGGGACCTCATCGGCGACATCGATCCGGTCAAGGTCGCCGAGGGCCGCACACTGAGCGATCCCGAGACGATTCACTTCGGGCTGCTGCCACGCACCAACCGGGGCATCTTCTGCCTCAACGAGCTACCTGACCTCGCCGAGCGCATTCAGGTCTCGCTGCTGAATGTGCTAGAAGAGCGGGACATCAGCGTCCGCGGCTATGCGCTACGGCTGCCGCTCGACGTCGTGCTGCTGGCGAGCGCCAACCCGGAGGACTACACCAACAGGGGACGCATCATCACGCCGCTCAAGGACCGGTTCGGTGCCGAGATCCGGACCCACTACCCGCTCTCCCTCGACGCCGAGCTCGCCCTCATCGAGCAGGAGTCGCAGATCGCCTGGGACGGCGCAGATCCGGGTGCCGTTGTTCCCGATCACCTGATACAGGTGATTGCCCGGTTCACGCGGCTGGTCCGCGCCTCGCCCGCGATCGACTCGCGGTCCGGAGTATCGGCCAGGTTCGCCATCGCAGCGGCGGAGGCCGTGGCCGCTTCGGCCGTGCGCCGGGCCGCGCTCGTCCACGAACCCCAGCCGGTGGCCCGGATCTGTGACCTTCCGGCCGTGATCACCACCCTGCGCGGCAAGGTGGAGTTCGAGGTCAGCGAGGAGGGGCGTGAGCAGGAGGTGCTCGACCACCTGCTCCGGCGCGGCACCAGCGACACCTTCCGTGCCCTGCTCGGTAACGCCGACCTCACCGGCCTGCTGGCCCGATTCAATGACGACGGCATCGTGGAAACGGGCGACCTGGTTCCGGCCGCGGACCTGCTTCGCCGCATCGGTGAGGTGCCGGGCCTCGCGAAGATCATGGAGCGGCTGCACATGACCGGCAGCGAGTCGCCGGGCCAGGCGGCCGCGGCGCTGGAGTTCGCGCTGGAGGGCCTCTACCTCATGCGGCGACTGTCCAAGGACTCCGTCGACGGCGGCGTCGTGTACCGGACCTGAGCCGGGCTCCCAGTCGCAGGATCCGCAGGGGCCGCCGAGGCGAGGAGGTGAGTGCAGGTGCCCGGTTACCGCTACGGCCGCTACGCCGGCGGACCCGATCCGCTGGAGCCGCCTTATGACGTGCGCGGAGCCGTGGATGCGATGGGTGAGTCCGTGCTGGATGGTACCGACCCGACCAGCGCCCTGCGCGACCTGCTGCGGCGTGGGCTGTCTGGGCACCGCGGGCTCGACGACTTGCTGCGCCGGGTCCGCGAGCGGCAGCGCGAGATCCGCAACCGCGGCCGCCTGGACGGAATCCTGGATGAGGTCCGTGCCCTGCTGGACACGGCGATCGGCCAGGAGCGCGCCGAACTGTTCGGCGACCCGGACGACTCAGCCCGGCTCCGCGAGGCGGAGCTGGACGATCTGCCGGCCGACACCGCTCAGGCCATCCGGCAGCTTGCCGACTATAACTGGCAGTCGGCGGCCGCACGACAGACCTTCGAGCAACTCCGGTCGCTGCTGCGCCGCGAGGTCCTGGACAGCCAGTTCCGCGGCATGCGGCAGGCGCTGGCCGACCAGGATCCGGCTGCACTGCAGCGCGTGAAGGACATGATGGCGGGCCTCAACGCCATGCTCGACGCGGACGCCAGGGGCGAGCACACACAGCAGGACTTCGACGACTTCATGGCGCGGTTCGGCGACATGTTCCCCGACTCGCCTGCCAACCTCGAAGAACTCGTCGACGCCCTGGTCCGTCGCATGGCGGCGGCGCAGCGGCTGCTCAACTCGCTGACCGACGAGCAGCGCGACGAGCTGGCCGGACTGATGGCGCAGGCGCTCGAGGACGCGGGGCTCGCGGCCGAGATGTCCCGGCTGGCCGACGCGCTGCGAGCCCGGCGGCCGGACATCGACCAGGGCTGGCCGCAGCCGGGCATGACCGGCTCGGAGCCGCTCGGCCTCGGCGACGCCACCACCGCGCTCGCTGAGCTGGCCGACCTCGCGGACCTCGAGGATGCCCTGCGCCAGGACTACCCGGGCGCGCGGCTGGACGATGTCGATGAGGAGGCCGTCCGGCGCGCACTCGGCAGGCAGGCGGTCGACGACATGGCGGCGCTGCGGCAGATCGAGCGCGAACTGGAGCGGCAGGGTTACCTGCAGCGCGTCGACGGCAAGCTCGAGCTCACGCCCAAGGCTGTCCGCCGACTTGGCGACACCGCGCTGCGGCGGGTGTTCGCGGAACTGCCGGAAGGCGGCACGGGCGATCACGACCAGCGCGACGCCGGCCAGGCGGGCGAGTACACCGGCAGCACCCGGCCGTGGCGCTTCGGCGACGAGCAATCTATCGACGCGGCCGCCACGGTGCGGAACGCGCTGCTGCGGCAGGCCCCGCCGCGGCCGGGGTCACGTCCGCCGGTGCCGCGGTCGTCGCCGCCGCCCGGCGGTGTGGTTGCGGGCCCGCACGCAGACGGAGGCACCGGGTCCGCGCCGCGGGTGCGGCTGGCCGTCGCTGACTTCGAAGTCACCGAGACGGAGCGGCGCGCGTCCGCTGCCGTGTGCCTGCTGGTCGACCTGTCCTACTCGATGGCGCTGCGCGGGACGTGGGGCGCCGCCAAACAGACCGCGCTCGCGCTGCACTCGCTGGTGCGGACCAGGTATCCGCAGGACGCGATCCAGGTCATCGGCTTCTCTAACTACGCCCGCGAACTGCGCGAAACCGAACTGGCCGGACTCAGCTGGGACATGGTGCAGGGCACGAACCTGCACCACGCGCTCGTGCTGGCGGGCCGGTTCCTGGACCGGCGGCCTGAGCATAGCCCCGTCGTGATGGTCATCACCGACGGCGAGCCGACCGCGCACCTGCGCCGGGACGGCCGGTTCTGGTTCGACTGGCCGCCGTCACCAGAAACCATCGAGCTCACCCTCGCCGAGGTCGACAAGATGACCAGGCGCCGGGCGACCATGAACGTGTTCATGCTGGCGGACGACGAGCGGCTGACCGCTTTCGTCGACGAGGTGGCCAGGCGCAACGGCGGCCGGGTGCTGCGGGCGATGCCAGACAGCCTCGGCGAGTACGTCGTCAAGGACTTCCTCAAGACCCGCCGCCAGTACAGCCGGTAGCGTTCCGCCGGCGCGTTGCTGCCATGCAAGCGTCGACTCCTCCGCCCGGTCCTAGGATCTGCTCATGTCCTTTGCCGATCGGCTCGTGCTCTGGCTGCACATTGCGTTCGCGATCTTTACGATCGGGCCGGTAGCGCTCGCCATTTCCTCCACGCCGCGCTACATTCGGCGGCGCGACATAGCAGTGCTGCGTTACCTCAGCCGGATAACGATGATGTTCACCGCTGCGTCGCTGCTCGTGCTCGTGCTCGGGGTGGTGCTCGGGCAGATCGATCACGCGTTCAGCCATCCGTGGCTTAGCGTGTCCATCACGCTGTTCGTGGTCGCGATCGCTTTCCTCATCCTCATCATCAGAGAGCAGCGCCGGGCCATCCGGGCGCTGGCTGAAGCCCCGGCCGACGCGGGCACCGCCGCGCCCGGAAGTGAGGCGCAACTGCTGCTCGGCGACGCAAACGGGCTCGGCGCTCAGCAGGTTGCGGCCCCGCCAGCCACGGCCCACCTCGCTTCCGTCGAGCGCGGCAAGATAGCCGCCTTCGGCGGCGTCGTGAACCTGTTGTGGCTGGTGATTCTCGTTCTCATGGTCTGGCGGCCATAACGGCACGAATCCTGACGTAAGATTTTCCCGTCTTTGGCGCATTCCGGCCATCCGCGTGGCCGGGCAGTAGTACCGTGCCGGACGTAATCGCGCATGTTTAAGCTGCGCCCCCGGAGCTCGCCAGGGTGGCAGCATCAAGGAGGAATTGTGAGTTCTCAAAGCGTGTCCGGCGGCTCCAAGAACGCGCTGACGATCATCCTGGCGATCGTCGCCGTCATCGCCCTCATTCTGGCTATTCTCTGGTTCTCCGGCGCCGCGCCGTCGTTCCTGAACTCCGGCAGCCACGTCAAGGGCGGCAGCGGCGGCCACGTGTACCGCGGCACCGCGGCCATCGTTGTCGCCGTGATTCTCGGCGGCGCCGCGTGGTTCACCCGCAAGAAGTAAGAGCGTAATCCGGACTATCAGCCAGGGGCAGCGGCTCGGCCGCGCCCCTGGCTTGTTGTTGCGGCCCACTCGTCGGTCGCGTTGACACCCGGCTCGCGGCCCTCCTAGATTTGCCCTGTTCGACCACGTAACTACTGTTCGTGACGCGCACAGGCGCGCTCACCGGCCCGGCCCGGAGGCCATGCGCACTCGCACCCAGGTAGGCATCGTCGGCGGCGGGCCGGCCGGCCTCCTGCTGTCCCATCTGCTCGCGCTGCGCGGCATCGACTCGATTCTCGTGGAGATCCGCAGCCGGGAGTACTGCGAGGCCCGGCAGCGCGCCGGAGTGCTGGAGGACGGCAGCGTTGCCCTGCTGCGCGCGGCGGGCCTGGCTGACCGGCTGGACCGGCAGGGCCTTGTCCACGGTGGGATCTACCTGCAGTTTGACGGGCAGCGCCGGCACGTCGACTTTCGCGACCTGACCGGCGGCCGGACAGTCACGGTGTACGCCCAGACCGAGGTGGTCAAGGACCTGATCGCCCGGCGGCTCGCGGACGGCGGCGCGCTGGAGTTCAGCGTTAGCGACACCAAGGTGACCGACCTGGACACCGACAGACCGCTGCTGCGCTACACCGACGCGGCCGGCGAGCGGCACGAGGTGGTCTGCGACGCGATCGCCGGCTGCGACGGCTTCCACGGCGTGTGCCGGCCGTCGATCCCACCCGGCGTGCTCTCGACGTGGGAACGCGACTACCCCTACGCGTGGCTCGGCATCCTCGCCGACGTACCGCCCTCGACCGATGAGCTGATCTACGCCCACCACGAGACCGGCTTCGCTCTGCACAGCCTCCGTACTCCGGCGATCAGCCGCCTGTACCTCCAGGTTGCTCCCGACGAGGACATCGCCGCCTGGCCGGATGAGCGAATCTGGGCGGAGCTGGCGCGCCGGTTCGAGCTGCCGGGCTGGACGCTCCAGCAGGGACCGATACTCGACAAGGGCATCACGCCGATGCGCAGCTTCGTCAGCGCGCCGATGCGCTACGGCCGGCTGTTCCTGGCCGGGGACGCCGCGCACATCGTCCCGCCGACCGGCGCCAAGGGACTCAACCTCGCGCTCGCCGACGTGGCGGCGCTGGCTGCGGCGCTGGACGCGCTGCTGCACGGCGACGAGCAGGCCGCGGCTGACTACTCCGCCTCCTGCCTGGACCGAGTCTGGCGGTCTACCCACTTCTCCTGGTGGCTGACCACCACGCTGCACCGCACGCCGGGCGCTGACGAGATGGAAACTCAGCTCCAGCTGTCCCAGCTGCGCTACGTCGTCAGCTCTCGCGCCGCGGCGACGTCGCTAGCGGAGAACTACACGGGCTTCCCGGTGCAGCTCACCGAGGGGCGCGGCCGAGGCTGCTGACGACTTCAGCAAACGGTCAGGCACCGGGCATCGGCGGTTCAGTTCCGTAGCGCACGCTGGAGCCATGACAGATGGTTCCGACGAGCAGCCGCGGCTGTGGTGGTCGGATGACAACGACAGCGCAGACGAACCGGCGCAGGACTTCGACGAGGCTGGCCACGGCAGCGAGTCGGCGCGGCCTGGCGCGCCGCCGGGCTGGACAGCCGGTCACCCGGGGCCTTATCAGCCTTATGGCGCGTCCGGCCGCGGCCCGTGGGGCTATGGCCCAGTCCCGCCCTGGACCGATCCCGCCGCCGGTTACGGCGGCCAGCCGGGAATCGGTCCCGCGCCGCGTCGTCGGCGAGGTCGCGGCCTGGTGGTGGCGGCCGGGCTGGCCGGGCTGGCAGCCGCCAGCGTGCTGGGCGGGTACGTCGGCCACGTGCTCACGACGTCTGACCGGTCGGCCGCGGCGAGCAGCTCGACGACTACCCCGCCCTCAGGCGGCGGCTTCGGCTCCTTTCCTGGCAGCGGGTCGGGCGCTGGTACGGCTCCTGGCAGTGGCGGCGGGGTCCCGGCCGGAGGCGGCTCCGGTAACAACGCCCCGACCGGGGGGACCGGGCCGTCCGACGCGGCAGCGATCGCCTCTCGCGTCGATCCCGGGCTCGTGGACATCAACACCACCGTCGACTACGGCCAGGCGCAGGCGGCCGGCACCGGAATGATCCTGACAGCGGACGGGGAAGTGCTGACCAACAACCACGTCATCGAGGGCGCCACCTCGATCAGCGTGACCGACGTGGGCAACGGCAAGACATACTCAGCAACGGTCCTCGGCTACAGCGTAAGCAGCGACGTCGCCGTGCTGCAGCTCTCCGGTGCGTCCGGCCTGCAAACCGTCACAGCGGCCGGCACTGCGCCATCGGTCGGCGAGCAGGTGGTCGGAATCGGCAACGCTGGCGGCACCGGCGGCACGCCCAGCTACGCCGGGGGAACCGTGACAGCTATCGATCAGTCCATCACGGCGAGCGACGACTTGACCGGAACCGACGAGCAACTGTCGGGCATGCTCGAGACGAATGCCGACATCCAGGCCGGCGACTCTGGCGGCCCGCTCGTCAACGACTCCGGGCAAGTGATCGGCATGGACACGGCGGGCTCGCAGTCGTTCCAGTTCGGCTCGGACGCGCAGGGCAGCGGGTACGCGATTCCGATCAGCACCGCCAAAGCCATCGCCAGCCAGATCCTGGCGAACCATCGCTCCGACTCTGTGCACATAGGACCGACGGCATTCCTCGGGATTCAGATCGGCGGGGCGGCCAGCGGCGGGCCTGGCGGTTTCGGCTATGGCGGCTACGGCGGCTACGGATCGAACGTGGCGGGCGTGCAGCTTGGCGGGGTCGTCGCCAACAGCCCCGCCGCCGACGCCGGCCTCACTGAGAGCGACGTCATCACCAGCGTTGGCGGGTACGCGGTGACCTCGCAGTCCGCGCTGCAGGGGGTCCTGACGGCTGACCTGTCCCCAGGGCAGACCGTGACCATCCAGTACAGCGACCCCACTGGCCAGCAGCACTCTGTCACGCTGACGCTCGCGAGTGGGCCGCCAGCGTAGTAGCTGGGCGGCAACGCCGCGACCGCCGTGAGCTGACTCGCCAGGCAGGTCTCGTAACCCAGGAGGGAACGCGCCTCCCAGTCGGCAGGCGGCCGTTCGCACTACCCGGCTGCGCGTGGCTCGGCGATGGCCTCTCGAGCTGACAGTGCCCATTGCAGGCTGGCCCTGGCTACGGTGATGCCGTGCTCGAGAGCCAGCGCCGGGTGCCGTCGCGACGTCTCCACGCCAGCGGCCCGGTAGGCCTCGGTCGCGGCGATGAAGTTGGTCAGCGCGTTCGCGAGGTCGGTGAGGAAAGCCACCACTTCGTCGGGTGTCAGCTGGTCCTCCATGAGCGCAAATCGCATCATGTACAAGCCCCGACTGATCGTCACCGTGGCGGGGTCGATCGGCTGCCGGAGCCAGTCCAGGTTCGCAGCCCTACCGGCGCTCGTGACGCTGTACAGGCGCTGCGCACGCCGCCCGCTGGACACCGTCGTCTCCGCGCGCAGCAGGCCGCGGTCCGCCAGCCGCCGCAGCGCTGGGTACAGCGCGCCGGGGCTCGGCTGGTAGACGCTCGCGGGCGACTCAGTGAACAGCTTCCGCAGGCCGTAGCCCGAGCGCGGCTGGCTAGCGACCAGACCCAGCAGCACCTGCTCGAAGTCGGTGAGCGGACGACCAGTCGCTTGCGCTGACGCCATGAAAAATGCTCCCAAAAGGGTTCCCGATAGTTCGTTTCGACTTATATGCTGTCGCCCGACGATGCGAGGTTGGACTGGCGGGCTGCACCGGCGCAGGCGGACAGCAGTCCACGGTGACAGGGGCACCGAATCGCAACGACAGGTGGCAGGAGCCGGTCCGGTCCGGACCGGCCCTGTGCATCGGGGTCACACGCGCGCGGCGTGCTTCGGACGCGGCTCAGTGTCTCACGGGAGCGGCTGGCATGAGCGTGAGGCTCTACCAGCGCCCAAGGCCGGGGGCGGGGCGGGCAACTCGGAGCGGCGACACCCCAGCATCGCGACTTCTCGACCTAGCGCGGCGGCACGGAGTCGGCGGCCAAGGAGACGCAGGGCATTGACCTACCTGATCGCGAAACTCTTCCGCAGACTGAAGCGGCGGAGGTCAGGCTGAGGCGGCGGGCTGCGCCCGCAGGCGCTGGCAGAGCCACCGGGCGGCCGGTCAGTCGGGGCTGTCGACCGGCCTCGCAGCGGTGCCGGGCGCACGCAGCCAGTACCCGACGGGGAATAGCCGGAAGCTCAGCCGGCTGTCCACCAGTCCCCACAGTCCCCGCCGGAAGAACAGCGCGATGACGATGGCGACGAGGCCGAGGATGATGAGGTACCAGGCGTTGTAGGAGGCCAGTGTCTGCTGCAGGACCATGTACACGGCGGTGCCGAGGATCGGCCCCTCGATCGTGCCCAGCCCGCCGATGATCACCGCGAACGCCATCTCGGCTGTCCACGCCACGTTGAACACCGCGCTGGGCTGCACGATCAGCTGGCTGATGGCGAGCAGCCCGCCCGCGGCGCCGCAGCCGGCCCCCGCGATGACGAAGACGAGCATCCGGGCCAGCCCGACCCGCGCTCCCGAGCTGCGCGCGGCCACCTCGTCGTCGCGAACGGCGGTGAGCACGAGGCCCAGCCTGCTGCGCAGCAGCAGGTACACGGTGAGCAGCGCGAGGACCGTGACGGCCAGCGCGACCCAG